>JBFNEZ010000027.1:0-30147 GCA_040797825.1 Thermotaleaceae bacterium
TAACAGGAATTTAACATTCACAAAAGCTTCACATTTTTAAGGTTTCTTTAAGGATTGCTGTGTTATAATACAACAAGGCAAATTAGTATTGGAGGTTATCCCATGCGGATTTTATTAGTGGAAGACGAACTGCATTTATCAGAAGCTTTAACCCAAATATTAAGAAAAAACCATTATACGGTGGATACGGTTTATGATGGAGAATCTGGATTGGATTATGCTTTGAGCAATATTTATGATCTGATTCTCTTAGACATTATGCTCCCTACGCTAGATGGTCTCAGCATATTGGAAAGCATACGTAAAGAAGGCATTGAAACACCTGTTATTCTCCTTACAGCAAGGGGGGAAGTTCCTGATAAAGTAAGAGGGTTAGATAGCGGTGCTGATGATTACCTGGCCAAGCCCTTTGCAACAGAAGAATTGCTGGCAAGAATACGTGCCATGTCCAGGCGTAAGGGAGAGATTTTATTAGAAAACACCCTGAAATTTGGGGATATTCAGCTAAATACAGGGAGTCTTAAGTTGTCAAAAGCAGATAAGGAGGTAAAGCTTACTTTAAAGGAAAGTGAGCTGTTAGAATTCCTTATTTTGAGAAAAAATATAGCTTCACCTAAGGAATTAATTATTGAAAAACTTTGGGGTTTTGAAGCAGAGGTGGAACACAATCATGTAGAGGTTTATATCTCCTTTTTAAGAAAGAAACTTGTTTTTTTGAATTCTGAAGTTATCATTAATACAATTCGTGGGGTAGGGTATACCCTGGAGGTGAAAAGTTAAGTGTTCAAACAACTTAGAAATAAGTTTCTTTTTCTTAACCTGATTATCATTTCTGTTATGATGTTAATAGCCTTTACAGCCATTTATTTAATTACTTACAATAATGTCTATCGAGAAACAGAACGAGAGCTTCATCGTTTATCAGAGATTAATCGAAGAGAAGAAGAAAATCCAAAACAGTCACCACCCTTCCGTGATAATGGCGGTGGACCGCCCAATCGCTCCCTTTCTTTCTCCTTGCTCATCAATAGAGAACATCGTCTCCTCGCCGTATCTTCTATCTTTAATATGGAAAATGAATTCTATGAGGAGGCAAAGGAAGCCGTTCTTTCACAAACGAACATGATGGGAACTTTAAAACTTGATGGTATCCATTGGGCTTTTATGGTTAAACCTCACTTTGATGGATACCGTATCTTTTTCTTAGACGTATCTAATCAGCGAAGCTTTTTGACAAATCTTATTTATACCTTTTTATTGGTTGCACTCATCATGCTCATTTTTATTTTCTTTATCAGTAGATTTTTTGCAAATCGTTCTATACAACCTATTCAAGAAGCTTTTGATAAGCAAAAACAGTTTATTGCCGATGCATCCCATGAACTAAAAACACCTTTGGCTGTGATTCATACTAATGTGGACGTACTCTTATCCAATCGTCACGAATCTATTGAAAGTCAATCTAAATGGCTATATTATATAAAATCTGAGACAGAAAGGATGAGCAAGCTCACCCAAGATCTTTTATACCTAGCACAGGTAGACTATTCCGATGACAAAATGATCTTTACTTCTTTTGACTTCAGTGAGATTGTAGAAAATGTCATTCTTACCATGGAAGCTTTTATTTTTGAAAATGATATTTCCCTTGACTATGATATTGCACCCCATATTTTTATCACAGGCAACAAGGAACAAATTCAACAGGTAGTTATGATCCTTTTGGACAATGCCTTAAAGTATACGAAAAACAAGGGTACAGTAAATATTTCTTTAAAAAGACAACACCCTATTCTTTTATCTGTAACCAATACAGGTGAGGGAATCCCTGAGAGTGACCTAGATAAAATATTTGACAGATTTTATCGTATAGATAAATCCAGAACAAGAAAAGAAGGGGGCTATGGCCTTGGATTAGCCATTGCCAAGGTGATTATCCAACAGCATGGGGGAAAAATATTTGCCAAAAGCAGTCTTAATGAAAGTACTACTTTTTTTGTAGAACTGCCTTTTAAAAACACTGTATAGACTGATTTTGCTATTTTATAATAGGAATACAAAAGAGAGAAAGGCTTCCTTCCTTTCTCTCTTTTGTATTGTTAACGTTCTAAAGTTATCTTACGGAATTTATATTGGCTAAAGTTTAAAGGTTCCAATAAGCTTTAGCAGCTCCTCTGCCATTGTGCTTAATGTAACCGCAGAATTACTTACTTCTTCCATGGTAGCCAACTGCTGCTCTGCAGAAGCTGACATGCTTTGTGTCCCGCCTGCCGTAGTTTGAGAAATCGCCGCAATCTCATCAAAGGATTTAACCAAGTGCTCTGTGCCCTGGCTCATATTTTCTGAAGCTGCTGAAACTTCCTCAATGGTTCTTTTAACACCCTCTATGGATGATTGAATTTTATCAAAGGAGGTTCCTGCTGATTCAACGGCTTCTATTCCTATCTCTACTTCTTTTTCTCCTTCTACAACTGCGGCAATGGTTTTTTCTGTTTTTTCTAGAATTGCACGAATGACTTCAGAGACCTGCTTGCTTGAATCTGCTGTCTGTTCAGCCAATTTTCGAACTTCCTCTGCAACTACCGCAAATCCCTTCCCTGCTTCTCCAGCTCTCGCCGCTTCTATGGCTGCATTGAGCGATAATAAATTGGTTTGATTGGCAATATCCGTAAGGAAGTGAATGATTTGATCGATTTGATTTGATTGTTCTCCAAGCTCTCGAACGGTTTGGGCAATATCTGTAACCCTATGTTGAATGGCATTCATTTGTTCAACGGCTGCATGGACTGCAATATTTCCTTGAGATACCACTTGGGAGGTCTGTTGTACCATTTCTGTAACATTCTGGGCATTGGATGCAATTTGACTCGCTTGTGTATCCATATCATAAACAGCCTTTACGCTTTCTTGTACGTTTTGGACTTGGCGCTCTGCTCCTGACGCAACTTCTTCTGTTATTGCGGCCACGTGCCTTGTTGCATTGGTTGTTTCCTCTGCCCCCGCCATTAATGTCTCCGCCGATAGTGCTACCTGAGAAGCAGTACCTTCTACTTCCTGCAAAACTTTTCTTAGATTTAAAGTCATTTGCTCAAAGGCATTTACAAGATCATAAATTTCATCCTTTGTCTTTACTTCTATCATCTCCGCAGTGAGATCGCCAGAAGATATCTTCCCTGCTGTAGCAGACAATGAAAGGATAGGTTTTGAGATAGAACTGCTAATACCAAAGGCAATACCCAACCCAATCAATAGGGTAAGACCTGTCAGTATTATAACAAACATTTTGCTTGCCAGAACAGTTTTTCTGGTACTGTCGATCTCCTCATCCAAGGCAGCCTGCTGCATCTGGATGAGTTTATCTGCCGTCTGGCTAAACTTTTGTATTAATGCCCCTTGAGATGTGGCCAATTCAGTATATTGCTCAACTTTTTCTTGTTTTTTTGCTTCAATCATTTGATCAGCTATGATTACAAATTCATTTTGCAGTAGGTTTAGACCCTGCAAAACCTGCCAGCTATCCTTATCTTCTATAAGAAGTTCTTCTATCTGAGCACTATTTTGCTTATAGGCGTTAAAAGCATTTTGATAAGCTGTCAGATAAATAGGATCTCCCGTTAACAAAAAATGATCCACACTGGCCTGCTCATTGCCGATGGCAATACTCAGATCCTTGATGTTGCTTACAACAGCTGTCCGATATTCAATTAGTTCCATATACGTATTGCTGATTTTATTAGTTGAAATAAAATTAATAGCAGATATCACGATCAATAACAATAAAACAGCTGAAAATCCTCCATATAGTTTTTTGCGAATGGTCATCCTCATAGCTTTACTCTCCCTTTATGCCGCTTAGAATTTTGTTTGCTTCAGTGCGAAAATGTGATGCTGCCTCTTCTGGTGTCATTTGTCCACTCTTAATCTGAGAAGATAGCCTAGAAAAAAGAGAATTTGCACCACCCAAAAATTGGGGAGAGGGAGGATCTATGGGGCTGGGGTTTGCCTTTAGATATTCCATATACTCATATTGCTGCTTTTCTGCCACGCTTAGTTTCTGTTTTACTGCATCACTTACTTTAGAAGAAACAGGAACACCTCTTTCTCCCATTAATATATTGTTGGCTTCTATGTCATTGGTAATAAAATCAATAAATTGCATAGCTTCTTTTTTATGAGGTGAATAGGAGGAAACAGAAAAATACATAGAGGGTTTTACAAAGGAACCTTCTTTCCCTGGTGAAGCTGCAGGGGCTCCTATCATTTGAAGGGTTTTACCCGCGTATTGACTTGTTCTTGCAACATTATTGCTCTGTATGGTCGCCAAAGCAGCTTGTCCTAAAACCATAAGGGAATCCTTTTCTCCCCTTCCACTGGTTACCTCACTTGGAGCTAACAAGCCTTCCTCAAGCCACTTTTTTTCTAAATTAAAATAGTCCACAAATACCTGATCATTCTCATAGCCAAGGGCGGTTCCATCCTCATTAAACTGGGTACTTCCTGTATTTCTTACATAGGAATTAAAATCAAAAAAGTTAGCTAAAGGATAGAATCCATCTTCATTAATTTGGGCTTTTAGGGTTTTAGCAATTTGGTATAATTCATCATAGGTATAGCTTTTATTGGGTATTTCTACGCCAGCTCTCTGAAATATTTCTGGATTTACCATGAGAGCATAGGCATTGATTCCCGCTGGAATACCATAAAGTTTTCCATCCCTAATCCCTGATTCTAAATAGGAGGGGGCTACATCGGAAAGATCTATTATATTTTTTTCTATGTAAGGGTCAAAGGGCTCTAACAATCTTCGCTGGCTATAACTATGAAAAAAATCATGATTCATTTGAATAATATCAGGCATGGCTTCATCAGCTGTTTTCATAGCCAGATCAATTCTTAACCCGCTGCTGTTGGAAAAAGCTTCTGTTTCAATTTTGATATTTGGATACTTTTGTTCAAACAACTGTATTGCCTGTAGGGTCAGATCCTTTCTTTGATCCCCACCCCACCAAACCATTTTTAAAGTTACAGGACCATCCGTTTGCTGTCCATCAATTTTGTCGCTGTTACTACATCCCATAAGGTTGAGCATAATACTGACTAGCGTTACTACTAAAAATACTTGTTTTATCCTTTTTTTCATTTGTACTGCCTCCTTCTAAAGTAGTAATCTCCCTTAAATACATCCTCCTCTAAACCTTTTCCACAGCCCTATGCTTTGCCTATGAAAATTCAAGATTCTTGAATGTACGCTATTAGAAAATAGTACTTATTTCCTAGCACTAGTAATATCGGCATATATCGACATATTTTTACATATTTTTTACGTAGTTTTAACATAAATTTTATTATTTTTTTTAGTTAAAAAAGCTTTCTATGGAACCTTTTATTTTTTTATAAGTCTAAATAAGTACCTAGGAAAAAAATAAACTCTGAAAGGAATGTTTAAAATGAAAAGAAAATTTACTAATACCTGTGTCTTACTCCTCAGCAGCCTTCTTTTATTTGGATGCGCCTCGGCCAGCACCGAACCTATTCAACAACCAAGTCAAGATGCAAATCCAGCAGGTATTGTTTTAGAAGGAGCCGATCAAGAAAAAAACATCACCGTGGATGAGGTTGCTTCCATAGAATTATACGACATAGAAGATAAGCTTATTGAAAAGGAGGTCAACATAGAAGCTGTTGTTGATGCCTTTAATGCCAGCATGATTGACGATACCTTTTACATTCAAATGATTACAGGTTATAAAATGGTTATCACCTTAGTAGATGGCAATACCATTAATCTTACCAGCTATGGCGCCGAGGATCGGGTGGTGGCCTCTGGTAAGGATTTTAGCTATCATTTGATCAGCCCCGAGCTTGGAAAGATACTATTAGATAAGTAAGAGGATACTTATTTTAAAACAGAAGAATCTAACTTTTAACTATTCTTCAGCATACATCTTTGTTATAATAGCTTCTAAAGATCTTATTAAGTACAAGGAGGAGCTATATGCAAGAAAAACTTACTGAATTAGAAGAGATCGCTAAAAGATTAGCTCTAAGTGGCAATTGGGGAAGGGAAGCTATTGAAATCAACAAGAAAATATTAGAAATTGATAGCTGCCATAGTTCTGCCAATACAAGATTAGCAAAATGTTTAGTTGAACTTAATGATATTGATGGTGCTATAGAAATATATAAGAAAGTATTAGCCTTTGATCCAACTAATAAAATAGCTGAAAACCAGCTTATCCGATATGAAGCACATGATGAGTTAAATCAAATGATTGCACTAGAAAAACTAGAAGAAGAAAAAAGAAGGAAGTTAAAGGAACGCTATAGCAAGATCAGTGGGTCCATTAAATCTTATAGCGGCGAATATGATGATCCAGTTGATATCGATAGCGAGAAGGAGTTGGAAGAAATGCAGCAGCTAGCTATCCATGACGAGATGGATATCCCCTACAATTGGTCTGGCGAAGGATACTGATAGAAAGACTCAAGAAAAAGTCCCCTTAAGAGGGACTTTTTCTTTTTCAATAACACATTTACTATATGAATTAAGAACCTGATATAATCTATGTTTTTCTCTTATAGATATAGGCACGTTCAGTCTCTTCAAACCCCAGTGCCTTATAAAAATCCTCATTTTCAGGGTCTCCTCTTAATATATAGGTAACACCTGAACTGGATGCAAGAATTCTGGAAACGAGGGACCTTCCCACTCCCCTATTTCTATATTGGGCATCTACTACCACATTGTTAATTTGACCATTAAAAACATAATCCGTAATACATCTTGCGAAACCGACCATTTCTCCCTTATCCCAAGCAGTAACAAGGATTTGGGAATTCTCTACCATTTGCTTCAGTCTTTGAATATCTTGAGTTTTATCTGTCCACCCGACTCCATTAAACAACTCTATAAGTTTTTTAAAATCAACTTTTTTATCCTCATGGTATGCAATCATTCTTTATCTTCCCCCTTTATATCAATAAAGAAGCCCATTTAATGAGTTTTTTGTTCTTTTAAAATCTCATATCGACAAAAAGAGCCTTTGATGAAAAAATATTCATTCTCATCCCGTACCTTTTCTCTAAAATTTATTCAGTTATCTAGAGTTCCTTTCCATTGCTTTCAATAACCTTCTTATACCAGTAAAAGCTTTTTTTCTTGATTCTTCTTAAATCCTTCTCACTATACTCATCTCGATTAATATAAACAAAACCATAACGCTTCCGATAGCCATTTAACCAACTGAGCAGATCTGTAAAAGACCATGTGCAATAGCCTAAGAGTTCTACCCCATCGGTGATGGCTTCTTGGCATGCTTTGATATGCGCAGCAATATAATTGATTCGATAATCATCTTCAACCCTATCCTTCTGCTCTAATACGTCAAACTCTCCTAGTCCATTCTCTGTAATCATAAGGGGGAACCCGTATCGGTTGGCCAGTCTCCTTAATCCAATCCGCAATCCTGTAGGGTCAATTTCCCAGTCCCAATTGGTTTTCTCCAGATAAGGATTGTCCTTGGTCTTAAAGGCACCTGGGAGCCCGCTATCTTCGCTGCTCCCTTTTTTGCCAGAGGTATTCATCTTTCCTTCATAAACGCCCTCTAGGGGATTGACCTCAAAGGTACTTGTTCGATAATAATTGATCCCTATAAAGTCAGGCCTGTTGTTTTTTAATAATTCCATATCGCCGGTTTCTATTTGGGGCGTTAATCCTCTTTTATCAAAAAACTTCCATGCAGACTTTGGATACTGTCCCCAACAGTAAACATCCAGCCACCAGTAATTATTGATTTCTTCTGCATTCTCACAGGCCAATATATCCTCTGGCTTGCAAGTATGAGCATAGCTGGGATAATAGGCAAAGCTAGGCCCTACTTTCCCATTAGGTACATATTTCCTAAAGGACTCAATAGCCTTTGCATTGGCCAGATTGGCCATATGGTTGGCTTGAAGCATTCTTTTCTGATCCTTTACACCAGGAGGATGGGCGGCCAAACAATATCCCAAATTCATAAGTATGTTTTGTTCATTTAATGTCACCCAATAGCGAACCCTATCTCCGTAGCGTTTATATAGGGCAATACAATAATTATTAAAGTCTTCAATGATTTGCCTAGACTCCCAAGCACCATAGCGCTCCATCAATTTCTGAGGCACATCCCAATGGTATATGGTAATAATAGGTTCAATCTTGTACTGGAGCAATTCATCAATCAGCCGATCATAGAATGCCAGTCCCGCCTCATTAACTTCTCCGCTGCCCTCTGGAAAGATTCTGCTCCAGCTTATGGAAAACCGATAGGCCTTCAATCCCATCTCTGCCATTAGGGCTACGTCTTCTTTGTATCGATGATAATGATCTACTGCAATATCTCCATTGGTGCCTTCGTAGGTCTTCCCTGGAATCTTTGTGAATACATCCCACACCGATAGACCTTTTCCATCCTCATTATAGGCCCCTTCAACCTGATAGGCGGCCGAGGCAGAACCCCATAGGAATCCTGGTGGAAAGGCATCTAATTCTTTATGAATCATCCTCATCACTCCCTTCTCTCTTTGTCACCATTGTACGCAAATCCAAGGGAGAGGTAAATGATTATACTGACGAAAATAACAAGTTCCATAAGAAGAAACTTGTTATTTTTTAGGAACACACTGTTTTATTTTTCTATGTACTTACAAACTCCCTTAGACAGGGTTTCTACCACGTAGACTGCAGGTATCTGAGAAGTAATGTCTTTGTATTCCAATTCGCAGTCCTCATACGTCTCCTGGGTAATGTAGTAGGCAATATTGAAGTCTGACAGCTTAGATAAAGGACAGCCTTTTTTGTTGGTAATGCTTATGATTTTACTCCCCTTTTGTTTTAAAATATTAACCAGTCTTAGTATGGAGTCCGTTTTTCCCGATATCGACAAAGCAATGGTTACACTATTGCTCACCCTATCTCCTAATAGGGGGAAGTAGGGATCGCTGATATGCATGGCAAACTTTCCTAAACTGGATAAATACCTTGCGCCATATCCAGCGATAAATCCAGAATTGCCAATTCCTACAAACAGCACATTATTAAAACCTGCTATCATCTGGGCTGCTTGTTCAATATCCTTGTTCAGTTCTCTCTTTAGTACCCCTTCCATAAATTCTTCTATGACAGGGTGATCAAAGGATACATTGACAGTTCTTTCTTTTTTCTCTTTTATATAAAGCTTTAATTTCACCTTAAAATCAGAGAAGCCTTCACAGCCCATGTGCTTGCAAAATCGAAGGATAGAAGTAGTAGAAACGTGGGCTTCGCTTGCCAGCTCTCGAATTTTCATATAGGCCACCTTGTCCAGATTTTCAACAATATACTTGTACAAAGCCAGCTCCAACTCCCCAAGCTTTGAGATATTCTGAGAATCAAACATACTTCTCCCTCCTATAGGTGCAATTATCGAAGATTTTATTTCTTTACTAGCTTTTTCATCTATGTCCTTCCACCAGAATGGAAGAATCCTTTATTTTAAAAATAGGAGCTATGAAATGACTGTATCCTTTATTCGTATTTCCCGCTTTTCTTTCAGTTTTTCTATCTCCCTAGAGAAGGTTGGATAGAAGGTGTGGATAAAGAGTTGTGTAAGAATCTCCTCTTCCTTGAGCCAAGTCTTATCTCCGCTAAAGGTAAATCTAATAACCAGCTGGGTCAAATCCTCTGCATGCTGATGATAACCCTCTAATCGAGAATAGAAAATACTGTGCCAAAATAGTTTGTAGAGATCCTCAATGGTGGCTTCTATCTGGCTATCCTTATCTCCAATGTTTTTCATTTTAGCATACACATTGTAGCTTATATTGTCTTTTCCTTCATAGGCTTTTTTAAAGGAGCTCATCTCTTTTTTAGTAATCTCTGTAAAGGATAGTTTTAGTATCTCCTCAAACTTCGACCTTCTTATCCCATTTCCTTTATCTGCGGGATAAAATTTGAAGTAATTTATTAATTCGCCAATACCTACCTTGTTGTGATGAAGCTCCAGTAATTTCCTTTCGTAATACCCTATCTTTTTTAACAAGGGATTGTTTTTATCTACTTCATATCCTAAATCAAAATAGGTTCTCATAGCCAATATAAAGAAAAATCCAACGTTTGCTTCCGTAACACTGGCTTCATTTATTTTACTATGGGCCATCCAGTTCCGCAGTATTTTCATCACACAATAAAAATTCTTATAATATTCTTCCTTAGAAAAGGTACTGGGATAAAAAGCGGTTTTGGTCTCCCAGTAATGGGATAAAGTCCTTAAAACTTGGGTATATAGTTTTTTCTTTTGAATCTCTGAAGGCTCCTTAAAAGGCAATAGTTCCTTTAATAGGGTCAGCATATTTATAATTTCTTTAATATCATAGGCTTCCTCATGGTTTATATTTTGTATCCGATTAAAAATGTATAACCCCGAATTTGCCTCTATCCCCATATCTTTTCTGCCTTCCAACAATCCCAGTAAACCATCACATATCTCGATCATGCTTCTTCTTAATCTATAATATTCGCTATCCATACGCTTTAACCATTTTTTCAGTCGACGGGTATGCCGTTTTATGGATAGGGTCGTTTTTTCCTCCTGACCTTCCTTGATATAGGGTTTAGATGGACTTATCCCAGCCTTTTCAAAGAGTGCTTTATACTCATTGTAGGTGTTTTGAGCCATGTTGGCTGAGCTTTTATCTACTTTCTCTTCAGCCAGATGCTTCAAATAGGCAATAAAGTTCTCCCCATTCTCCTCTTCATACTTTTCAAATATCTCGTCTTCCTTTTGATGATAGAAATTTGCTAATTCTTCCATGAGGCTTTGGATTTCTTCTCTCTCTGCTGTATCTAGGGTTTTAACGTATGCCTCAGCAGTTGCAACCATAGGCCCGTTCTCCATGATCTCCAGCAGTTCTTGGAGAACTTCATTTTTCCCATCATCTTCAGAGTAATTTCCTGTTAGAAAAGCCATCCTGTCTCTGGGAAATCCTCTTTCCAGCAAAAGCTTTAGGAATACGAAAAATCCGCCAGCCTTTTCTATTTCACGCCTATCCTTGTTGATGAAGGATTCACTCACTACTTTCTCCAAATAGGATTTGTAGCTGGTCCCTAAGACTCCATCTTCACAGCTTAAATGGATATCAATGATCACACAATCAAAATCATTCTGCAAATCATGAAGATATTCCAGTGCTGCGGGCAATGTCCTCTTTAATACCAGGTCATAATCTCCAGGCAGCTGGTATAGCTCTCGCCAGAATTTTTCCAGTTCTGGCGTAGTACCCTTATCAAAATCCTCAACCCATAAGCATTTCATCCTATTTCCTCCTTTGGCTGAATTTAGCTTCTTTTCCTACTGCGTTTTACAAACATGCTTTTGATTAATTGCACGGTTGTCACAAAGTTTTCTGATTCTCTCCGACCATCAGCATATTTGCCTTCTCTAGAAATACCCTCTACTGCATTTATTTTACACAGCAGTCGATTCAAAGAGCTTATACCAGAGCCTGTACTCCAAAACTGTACTGCATTTTCCTCCTTAGAGTTCTCCACCCTTATTTCTAAAAAATCTCTGTCCTCTCTTTGAAGAGTAGTAAACTTTAGATGGATGAATCCCTCTTTTTTGCTTTTTTTCCCATATTTAAAGGCATTGTAAAAGAGCTCCGTAAATATATCCACGAAGAATACAGCGGCATTGCCCCCCTTTACAAGACCTATGCTTCTCCAGTTCTCATCCAGCTCCTGGATTTGAATAGGATAAATCTTGTCCATCGCCCATTCCAGTATAGAATGTTTTTGGTCCGATAGGATAAACAACTGAGTAAATTCTTCCCTCAGGGATACCATATCCCTTCCATCGAACAATTGCTCTCTCAGTATTCTGTCGATATTGGAAGCATCTTCTTCACGCATGATGATGCCAAAGAGCAAAGTCTCCAAACTCTCATGGACAACGTCCAAAATTCCTATCCCTTCCTCTCCGGTCCCTGGACGCAGCACATCACTCCGAATAGCATTCTGTAAGGAGGTACTATCCGATGAATGTTTTAAAACCAACAGTTCCCCCTGCCTTTTCATGATACTTTCTGCCTTGTAGGCCTTCATTAGCTTTGCCCCATACTCTCGATGCTTTTGTCTAAGCATCTCCATATCATTGGAGTCCTCTTCAAAATCCTTGATAAGACGTATAGCAATGTCCTTCACCGTATTGGGAAAAACTACATGCTTCCACGCATGGGAGTAGTTGCTTACAATATCCTTCTGGCTGGCCACAGACTCTTTGAGGGCCTCGTTGAGAGCAGCAATATTTTGTCGCTGCTGGATATTTGAAACCAATAAATCCACCATAGACATGAAAGTAGGATAAATTCTAGCCATTGGATTGGCAAAATCCATTCCGATCATTCGCTGGGTGAACTCTACCAAATTTCCGTTCAATGCAGGCAGTCCAAGGCAGAGCTTCTTTCCTGAAAGAATATCCTTTAGATACCTCAGGTGGTCTAAATGATATTGCACATTGAGCCATTCCTGATCAGCGATTTCCTCCAAATTCTTATGGGAATCGGTTAGATACATGAGATAGAGTACTTTATAGTAATGAGGATACTCATACTCTGGGAATATTGCCAATGCCTGATCGAAATTTTGTTCATAAACAGAAGTCAGATATCGTTCAAACCTCAATACCTCTTCCTCTTTCATACCCTCCTTATAAAGAGATCCAAAGATAGTATGCATGTCCAACTCTTCTCTGCAGAGTTCACTGATATTGCATTGATTTACGCGGGCATCGGCATATAGATAGGTAAAGGAAGCAAATCCATTTACTACAGAATTCACATCCCCATGGGGATATTGCTCCCATATGTAGTCTGTAAGAATTTCCACCATCTGCTCCCTGATTTCATGGGCCAAGACATCTAGATTATAGCGATTGAAAACCTTGCTATAGAACCGATTGGATGCCTCAACCAGCTGCTCTACGATATCCTGTTCTAAAACTCCCGCTTCTCTTTCTTGGATCATCTTTTCCAAATCTGCTTGTATGTCCTTCAGAGCCGCCTCCTCTAGAAGCCCTAACAGTTCTTTATGGTTAAACTGTGCCTCAAATTTGGCAAACCCTTGAGGAATACCATAATGCTCTATAAAGAAGAAAAAATTCTCATAGGAAAAAATTATATTCTCATGGAAGATTTCCTCCATGATCACAAGGCCCTCCTCTTGAGGGAACCTTTCTCGCAGGACTGATAGCAGCCCTATTTCTTGATGAAAATAATCAGAAAAGGTTTCAAATAGTGAATCATGTAGTTCATCTATTCTACTTTCTTCAAGGGCTTCAAAGGTATCTATGCTTTGAAAAAATTCCTGAGCAATCCCTCGAAACCTTTTAATCAATTGCTCGGTTTCAAAATTGTTCTTTACCCCATATAGCTCCTTGATCAAAGCAAACCTATCTATCCTATGGAAGATTTGATTTAAATCAAAAGAAATACCTAAAGAGGCAAGCTGCTGCTCCCATTCGGTATATCCATGAATATTCAGATAGCCATTATAAGCCCTGGTAACATCCTCTGGACGATGGAGATTGGTTAATATGAATTTCCAAAACTTATCCTCCAATTGATTATAAAGGCTTTTGGCTCCATGATCTGTATCATCCTCCCCCTCATTATAAACTGTAATGAGGTTCTCTATTTCTTTATGATATGTTCTATAGGCTTCAGATACCTCTTTGTTTATAGCCAAGATTCTAAAGTCCTCGGTAAAGGCAGCATTGGAAGTTTCAAAAAAGATTTTCATCATTTCTCGTGTGAATTTTTTCATGAAAAGTCCCTCCTCAAATGTTCTAAATTCTTCTCTAACAGGATATACGATTACTTCTAATTCTCCTATTCAAAAAACATGTGAAGGTGACTCAATCATCTTTTCCCAATATCTTTTGGATGGAATATATTATTTGATTTTGGATGGCTTTAGGCCCTAACACCAACGCCTCTTTTCCTAAAGAAAAAATTCTTGATAAAACTTCCTTTTCTTCAAAGTGATAATAATAAATAGATAACAAATGGACATCTCTATCCTCTATATATTTCGCCCTTTTTTCGAAGCAAGAAAAAAGACGAAAAGCTCTTTCTAAACTATTCCTATTATTATGAATTTCTAACACAACAGGCTCTCTGACCTTTTGTTCCTCAATTGCTTCAACAGTTAGCTCCTCTATCTTGTCTGCGCTGATCTCTCTATCCAAAATTTCAATCTCTAGGAAATTTGTTATTAAGCTCTTAATCGGCCTAGGTTTTTCAGTATCAAGAGGATATAAAATCAAATAAAACAGATCATCCTTTATAGAATATTCTACTTTAAAGGGCCATGCACTTCGATTTTTCAGGATTACCCCATCTTTTTTTCCATAGGTATAGATGATAGCCTTTTTGTAGTAAAGGGCTTCCAGAATAATATTCATAGCAGGATAGAAATTTTTATGTTCTACTGTATTAGAAGATTTGTAGTTCTTAAAAAGCAGATTTTCTTCCAGCACATCTTCTACTTCCTCAAGTTTTAGCTCTAGCTTCTCATAGGTACCCTTTTCTAAAAACAGTGCTGCCTTTTGATCTTTGAGCATGTGCTTGAGCCATACTTTTTCTATATGTATAGGCTGAAAATCAATCTCCTCCTCACAGGAAAGCATATATTGTTCCGTGCCTATTATCTTTTCTAGTATATATAGATTATCCTTGGGATCTTCATTTTCCCTTAAGATGGCTTTAACTAGATAGGGATCATTTATACCATTGTTTCTTAAAAAGTCAATTATTTCTTTTCTACTTATCATCCTATCTGGAGAATGGATGAACTGGTGGATCAAATGCACAATTCCTACATAGGATTTATTCTTAGGTTTGACGAATAGATTCATATTGATTTAGCAGTTCCTTCCATTCTTTATTTAGGTCCTCTTTTAGTTCATCCTTTGAACAGGACAAAATCTCCACCCGATGATGAAAACTTCTGATCCAAGGCTTGATTTCGTTCAAATCATTCACAGCTATGGTATATATAAAGCTCCTCTCATCGATAATCTGAATCTCCCCATGTCTTCCCTCTCTTTTTACCCGATCTATTAGAAAATTTCTATCAGCATCTTTATCAACGCTAAATCGGAGCTTTATCCATTCTAGATCCTCTTTTTTTCCTACAATCATCCAGCTTTTTTCATATTCATCCTGATATTGTTGCCTATAGGATTCTATAGGAAAGGCCTTATTCAGTAAAACATTCACTTTCTTTATATCTTCAACACGATATACACTAAGCCGATGGAATTCGGATTTTCCGATCAGAAACCATCTGCCGTATTGGACATCGAACAGAACTTTAATAGGCTTAAGAGCAGTATTTTTCAGGGTTTTCTTGCCTTTTAAGAAATGATTTATCTTTACTTCTCTTCCATAATGAATGGCCCAGAGGAGAGGCCAGAGGATTTCTTCCTCAAGAACACTGTGAAAATGATTGAATCGATATAGAAAGGGATTGTGATTTTTAACCTCTATATCTCTATGATATCGCAAATACCTTTCTAGGGTTTTTTTCAAGTAATAGCCTGGTACACTGGGAAAGGTTATATTAGAAAAAAATTGAAGGGTATTATAGAGATCTATTAATTCCTTATTCTCTAAACCTTCAAAGAAATCCCTTTGAACTGAATAATATATCTTTTTTAGAGAGAAATCCTTCTCTATCATACCCCATTCTACTAATTCATTAAGCTGTCGAATAATGCTGCTATCCAATTCATGCTCACTATCCATAAGTAATTCTAGTTCATCTCTGATTTCTGTAAATTCCACTGGTCTATTCTTTTCCTTTAGTATCTGCTGAATAAGAATAAATAGGGATAGGTTCAAATTGGTGAAGCTCTTGCACAGATAGGAATCTAGAAGATAATTTTCTACATGTTGGTAGTAGTTATAGTGAAGCCTTACATATTTCTTTTTCAAATCAAAGGATTCTAGAATATAAGAGGCATCAATGAATTCCCTCATTCTCCTTAAATCTTCATCATATTTTCTTGGACTCATTTGAATCTTCCCATAATCCTCTCGGGAATAGCATCCATATATGTAGAAATACTTTAAAAGCATGCGATTTCTGTTATAATCCTTAACGTCTGATGTAAATATAGTTTTTCTATTTCTTTTGCTCATATCAAAATATCTCTCCAGCTTCACATGTTTTTTGATTCTTGAAATTAAAAAACATGTAGTAGAATTAGTTTGTAGGGCAGTCACCCCTCACTACCATTATAACACGTCCCTCAAGCTCTTTTATAGTGCTATTTGGGAATTCAAAGGAGGCCTTTCTATGACCAACGATCAAAGGAACAAATGTCATGGGATCATCCATGGTGCTTCTCTTGCAGCTGCTGGCGCCGGTGCTGGACTCGCTCAGATTCCAGGGTCCGATAGTGCGGTTATCGTTCCCATACAAATCGCCATGGCTATATCTTTGGGGGCAGTCTTTGGTATCAAGCTGGATGAAAGCAGCGCAAAAGCAGCCCTTTCCACAGCTACAGCTACCACCGTTGGCAGAACTATTTCCCAATTCCTGATAGGCTGGATTCCAGGGGTTGGCAATGTGGTCAATGCAGCAACGGCTGCAACGATAACAGAGCTTATCGGCTGGGCTTTGGCTGAGGATTTTGCCAGCGAGTAAATCTTTGCAAATTGCTACGTGGTTTCAGCAGGATTAACAGCCCCACTGGCCGCTGAATCTGCAGCACTTACCCTAGGAAAGAAAGTTATTGCTAAGGGCCTACAGGAAATGATTGACTAGTTTCCTATATGCCTTTTTCTTTGTCCCAATCTCTTTTCCATTCTATAGCATAACTACCCAACTACTGAATATATTTATTAATAACCAAAAGATGGACAACAAAATGAATTTATGTATAAGGAGGGGAAAGAAGATGGAAAAGTACATTACATGCGAAGGGCAATTGACAAAACCTGAAGGTATTCAATTATATTTTAAGAAGGATCTTCCGCAAGACCAAAGAGCCATATTTATCTTTGTACATGGTTTATGTGAGCACTTAGGCCGCTATGATGATCTTACCAAAACATTCAATGAATTGGGTTATGGGGTCTATCGCTTTGACAACAGGGGTCATGGAAAATCTGGTGGAGAAAGAGGTTATGTAGAGGATTTCATGCACTTCATTGAGGATACGGATATCATCGTCGATATGGTTCAAAAAGAAAATCCTGATACACCTATTTTCATGCTGGGGCATAGTATGGGTGGATATATTGCTGCAGCTTATGGTATCCAATATCCTGACAAGCTCAAGGGGCAAGTATTTTCTGGACCAGCCACCATTCTGCTTCCAATCTTTGAGGATCTCAAACAGACAGATTTCGATGCAGAGCCTCATAAAAAAGTCCCCAATTCTTTGTCCAGTGTTATCTGCAGAGACCCAGAGGTTGTACGGGCCTATGAACAGGATCCTTTGGTTTTAAAGGAAACCAATCAAAAACTGTTGGGCGAGGTGTTTGTAAAGGGTCCAAAGTGGCTGGAAGAAAATATAAAAAAATACATCTATCCCTGCTTGATTCTACATGGTGATGATGATCGCATCGTTATCCCAGAAGCTAGTCAATGGCTGTACAAATCAATTTCCTCTAAAGATAAATCCCTAAAACTATATAAAGCTTTTTTTCATGAAATCTTAAATGAGAAAGAAAAGGACAGGGTTGTTTCCGATATCCATAAATGGGTAGAGGAAAGGCTTTAAAGAAGAGAAAAGAGCAGACGCTCCTGCTCTTTTCTCTTCTTTAATATCTTTTAATTATCCACTGAAACAGTCACTTTAAATAGATCCCCATCCACTTCTATATCCAAGCTGCCTCCATGAAGATCGATAATAGATTTTGCAATGGCTAACCCTAGACCCGATCCCTCTGTATGCCGAGATACATCCCCCCGTTTAAACCGCTCAAAGAGTTCATCGGTATTTTCACCTAACTCATACTTCGTAACATTTTTGAAGGTAATCACCGCTTCACCTTGAAATTCTTTAATAGAAATATAAACCCTTGTATTCTCTAATGCATATTTAAGAATATTTCCTATCAAATTGTCAAAAACCCGCCATATCTTTTGTCCATCCACCACTGCATAAACCGGTGTGTCTGGCTTTATCACCCGAAATTGCAGAGAAGATTCCCCAATCCTTTCATCATGCTCGGCTAGAGCCTGCTGCAGCAGCTGTACCAAATCTACTTTTTCCTTTGACAGTTCAATATTGCCGCTGGCCATTTTTGAAGCCTCAAATAAATCATCAATTAGTACCTTTAATCGTTTTGATTTTCTATCAATAATTTGTATATAGGCATCTCTATCTTCTGCTGGCAGGTCCGACTTCTTAAGCAGCTCAGTATAGTTAATAATAGACGTCAGGGGCGTCCGCAGATCATGGCTTACATTGGTTATCAGCTCTGTCTTTAACCGTTCACTTTTAGCCTGCTCTCGCTTAGAGGTCTTGACCCCATATTTTAGAGCGTTTATATTTTGAGCAAGATTAGCCAGCACCGATTTTCCCATCACAGGCAAATCAGGCTCCAAATTGCCATTAGCAAGCTCTTCTGCATGTCGAACAATACGGTTAAAGTAACCGGCTCTCCTTAATATCAAGATCATAATGGGCAGACCTATGATGAGGCTAAGAGGAGCATATATCAAGATCATCCTGGGTTCTATCAGAACCACTGCAGCCCCCCCTCCAAGACCGAACACGATGGTCAATAAAACAAATATCTTGGTGCCTATGGAACGAATCAAAAAAGCATCTCCAAAGCTTTTATAAATTCTATGAATCAATGCTTTCTTCCAGCTTTCTTTTAGTATAGAAAGGTCTTTTACCTCCTCGACTATAAACTTTCCCTGAAGAATCACTAAGAAAACCAGTAGGGAGGTCATTGTCAAGTTAGAAAAAGTCTTTGTAACAAAGGAAAAAAGGTTTCTATGATAATATAAACTGCAACTGTTTAATAAAGCTATAAGGCTAAACAGACCACTAAAGCCTATCATAATTCCCCGTATATCCAGAGGAATTCTCCTATAAAGCTGGCTCCATTGTTCCATAGGGAGCCTATCTCCTATAGGGCTTTGTTTATTCAGATAAAAGCTTCCGAATAATGCCAATAGCCCTCCCAGTACATAGGCAAAGAATACTCTTTGCCTCTGCTGAAAATCATAATAGGCCGTAAGAAGAGAATTTCCCTCAGGAGGTGCCCTCAGGACACCTATTTGGCCCTCAAAGGATTTTTCAGACCCTTCTGTTAGTCCATAAACCTCTTCATTGTAACTCAAAACATAGTGAGAATTTAGAGTATTTAAATAATCTCCTGTGACGCTTGGATAAGTTCTTAAAAATACCATGTCCTTCCTATTAAACTTTTCATTCGGATTATTTTTAGATAGGGGCAAATTTGTATAAATTTCTCCTGTAGCTCTATCTTTAAAATAGTACTTAAACACAGCCTGATAGTTTTGGAATTCTCTACGCAGCTTTTCTTTTTCTCTGAAGTACTCCTCTATCTTTTCTTCCTTTTCCTTTACAACTTTAGGCCGTACATGTTCATCACTTTTGAAGTTGTTGGTAATGTCCTCTAGTTTTGCATCTCTTTCTGTCATATAGCTGTTTGCCAGTTCTTGATTGTTTATACTGATTGCCTCTTGAATCCGCCCTTCGTATTGAGCTTTTATATTTTCAATTTGCTGAGGCAAATCTCCGTAGCGATAACGGTGTTCCTGGATCTCCTCTTCCGTAACTACAATATTTGCTTTTGCTTCTTCCTTTGTGATCGCGTTCAACTCGTAAACATTTAAAAAAATAATAAACTGACTCAGCTGGCTCTCAAAATTCGATGTTTCAAAGTAGTCACTTTTAATGTATCTATCTCCATTGTCAAAGGCCGTTAAAATCCCACTTAGCCCAAAGGTAAAAAGAAATATAATGCCTATCACTCGTATTCTATTTTTCCATTTTATATCCAATTCCCCATACCACCTTTAAATATCTCGGATTTTTAGGATCTATCTCTATTTTCTCACGGATCTTTCGAATATGAACAGCCACAGTATTTTCAGCATTATAGCTGGGTTCCTGCCACACTCTTTCATAGATCTCATGGATTGAAAATACCCGCCCTGGATTTAGCATCAATAATTCAACAATTTTATATTCAATGGGTGTCAGCTTTACTGCTTCTCCATGGGCTGTCACTTCCTTGGCCGACTGATTTAAAGTAAGACCCTTCAGATTAATGACCTTTTCATTTCCCTCATACATCCCCAAGGTCACATACCGTCTTAACTGGGATTTTACTCTGGCGATAAGCTCTAAAGGATTGAAGGGTTTTGTAATATAATCATCGGCCCCCACTTGAAGCCCCAGTATTTTATCCGTATCCTCACTCTTGGCACTTAACATAATAATGGGAATATTTCTGTCCTCTCGGATTTTAAAAGTCGTAGCAATTCCATCCATTCTTGGCATCATCACATCCAGTAAAATAAGATGAATCGTTTGCTCATTGAGAGCTTCTATGGCCTCAATGCCATCCTTTGCTTTGAAAACAGTGATTCCTTCATTTTTTAAGTATATCTCAATGGCATCTCGAATTTCTTTTTCATCATCTACAACCAGTACATTGTATTGACTCATTCTCTATCCCTCCTTCCACTTTAAACTTCAGCTTTTTTCCAAGGGCTATTTTTAGTATAGAATAAAAATCTTAACATTCTTAAAGGACAAAACTTAAGACTTTCTTAATTTTTGTCCTTTATCAAAATCCTTTTCATCCTAATTGATACTTGCATAGTAGAATCCGGATATCCTCATAGCTTACATCTTCAGGCAGTGCTTCCTTAATGGGCTTTAGTTTTTCCGTCCCCAGCCTTTCAATAACCTCTAAAATCATCCCTTCTCTATAGGAATCTCCGATAAACCGTGACCAATCCACCTGCTCCCCTGCTTCTGCGCTCCTATAGAGGTGGTTGATGATGGTATTGACCGTAAAGCCTCGTTTGTCTGCAATTTCTTTTAAGGACAAACCTTGTAAGTAGTACTGATAGGTCTGTTTATAGCGTTCACCCTCACCAGCTCCTTTTTCTGCCGCCGCAACCTGCTTTTTTTCCTTTCTATGATCCTGTGCATCGATATGGTTCTCCTCACAGTAGGCTAAAATTTCCTGCAAAAACACCTCTCCATAACTTTCCAGCTTGGCTTCTCCTACACCCTTTATTTTTAAGAATTCTTCCTTTTTTTGTGGATAGTAGGTGGCCATATCCTTGAGGGCCGCCTCGTGAAAAATCACATAGGCAGGCAAATTTTTTTCTGACGCGATTTTATATCGCAAAGCCTTCAACTTCTCAAAAAGTGCTATGTCTATTTCCTGTTCTTCGTTCTCTCCAAAAATATGGGATTCTTTCAGGTGTCCTTCTTCTCTACCGCCTAAATGTCCTTTATAAAAGATTTTTGTTTCTCCTTTCAATATCTCCCTAGCCCTTTGGGGCAGTTTAAGAATAGGATATTGATCAGTGGTTACATGAATGTATCCCTCTGCCACTAAATGCATCATGATTTCCCTTACATAATGGCTGCTGTATTCCTTCATTAGGCCATAGGTAGAAAGCTTGTCTAAACCTGCCTCCAATATTTTTTTATTTCTCGAACCTCTTAAAATCTCTATGATAGTATTGATGCCATATCTCTGTTCAGCTCTATAAATACAAGATAGCACCTTCTGGGCCTCAAGGGTAATGTCCACAGGAGCCGATTCATCAAGACAATTGCTGCAATTTCTACAGTTGCTGCTTTCTGGTTCTTCTCCAAAGTAGGTAAGTATTTTTCCCCTCAGACAATCACTGGTATGACAGAAATTGACCAATATCTGAAGATTCCTATAGAAGATCTCCTCTCGCTCTGCAGAAAGGTTCTCGTTTTGAATGATTAGCTTCTGTTTTACCACATCGGCAGGAGAGTACATCAAAATACAGTCACTAGGGTTTCCGTCCCTGCCTGCCCTGCCTGCTTCTTGATAATAGGCTTCCATATTTTTAGGCATATCATAATGTATCACAAATCTCACATCGGGCTTGTCAATTCCCATACCAAAGGCATTGGTGGCTACGATAATTCTTTTTCTCTCAAAGATAAAATCATCTTGATTGCTTTGACGCTCATCAACATCCATCCCACCATGATATCCCACTGCATCTATACCTTTTCCCTGCAGCTTCAAGACCAAAGACTCTACAGTTTTTCGAGTAGCACAGTAGATAATTCCTGATTCATTTTGAAAGTTATTTCTTAAATACTCCAGAAGATAAGCAAATTTGTCACCCTTCTTAACCACACTATAATAAAGATTGGGTCTATCAAAGCCCGTGGTAACCTCTACGGGCTCCCGAAGACCAATAAGCTTTTTTATCTCCTTTACAATTTCCCTTGTAGCCGTAGCGGTGAAGGCGGAAACCACAGGTCTTCTCTTTAACCCCTTTATAAAGCGTGGTATCTCCAGATAGCTTGGACGGAAATCATGGCCCCATTGGCTGATACAATGGGCTTCATCAATGGCCACCATATCCACCTGCAATCCATTGAGCAGCTGAGTAAACATAGGTGTCCGCAATCGTTCTGGCGCTACATACAACAATCTATATCTATTTCTTTTAATGTCTTCCGTGATATCCAATATCTCCCGATTAGATAGGGTGCTATTGATAAATGCAGCTTCTATGCCTACCTCATGAAGGGAATCAATTTGATCCTTCATAAGAGATATCAAAGGAGATATGACAAGGGTAATTCCCTCCAACATTGCCGCTGGAAGCTGATAGCAGAGAGACTTTCCTCCCCCAGTAGGCATAATACCCAGAACATCTCTTCCCACGAGTATCCCTTCAATCAATTTTTTCTGACCCTCTTTAAAACCATCATATCCAAAGTATTCCTTTAAGGATCGATTTAAATCCATTGGTAAACCTCCTTTTTAAAGCACAACACTTACTCCTTTCTATTTTAGCACTATATAGATAATACCCCAAGGGAAGTCTTGGGGTATTTTTCATTTTTATATAACTGCAGCTCTAGCTCTCCATCCATTCAGCTATGTCTAATAGAGATTCTTCAAGGCATTGAACCAATTCCTCCAGTTTTTTTTCCATATATTTTCTACTGGTAATATTGACTGGAATGATCTCTCTATCCTTCACAAGGGTATTCCATTCTGCAGCTTCACTTCCAGGATTTCTTTCTCAATAAATTTCTTTTAAGTATTGACAGCTGTAATTAGGTTAAATATAATCTACTTAAGTCTTTACTTATATGAAGAGGTGCAAATAATGACCAACACAATTCTTTGTTTAAAGGCATTGGCTGATGAGACACGCTATAAGCTTCTTCAACTCCTTCTGGAACATGATTTTTGTGTAGGGGCTTTGTCTATGCGGCTGGGTATTTCAGAAGCTGCGGTTTCTCAGCATTTACAGGTATTGAGAAAGGCTGGGCTCGTAAAGGGAGAAAAACGAGGCTACTACACCCACTATCAGGTAGAGCGTTCTGCCCTTATAGAAGTGGGAGAAAATATAAGCCAGCTAGCCCTTTCTACACCTCCAAAACAAAGTGGCTGCCATCGCCATGCAAAGGGAGACCATGAATACTGTAAAAAAGTAGAATAGCGCCTATTTTTTTTAAAATATAATTGATAATGATTTTCATAATTAAATATTAATTTTTATTAAAAGGAGGTGATCAAATGTTAAAAAGTGAAGGAATCTATTTCAGCTATGGAAAAGAACAAATATTAAAAAATATAACTTTAGAAGCAATGCAGGGAGAAATCCTCTCATTAATCGGACCCAATGGTTCCGGGAAATCTACTCTGCTTCGATGCTTAAGCCGCTTGCTGACAGTAGACAGGGGAAAAATTTTCTTATTTGACAAACCCCTACATCGTTATCATCAAAAGCAAATTGCTCAAAAAATAGCTTTTCTCCCCCAATTTCATCCCCCTTCCACCATGACATTATGGGAACTAGTGGCTATGGGCAGAAGCCCTTATCAACATATAAGCTGGGCCTACAGTGCAAAAGACAGGGAGATCATTGAATGGGCCATAGACTACATGGGCTTAAAAGATTTACAGCATCGACCTCTGTCCTCCATATCTGGAGGAGAGGCTCAAAGAGCATGGATTGCTATGATTTTAGCTCAAAACACACCCATCCTATTGCTGGATGAACCCGTTACATATATGGATTTAAGGCATCAATGGGAGTTGCTAGAAGTTCTTTCTGATTTAAAAGAACGATTGAATAAGACCATTATTACGGTTTTCCATGATATTAATCATGCTATGGAAGTATCCGATAGAGTATATCTCCTCCAAAAGGGTGAAATCCATTCCGTTGGAGCACCTGAGCAGGTTATAACGCAGCAATCCCTCCAAGAGGTTTATGGTATCAGGGCCCATGTATGCAAAGTACAGCATTGCTGGCGTCCTGTTGTAGTCCCTAAGGGAGCAAAAAAGTCTTCTTGCAAATGGAATCCTCATCAATCAAAAGAATGGGAGTTGAATGGCCATGAAAAAATTGTTCAATAAAAACAAGTTTTGTATTTT
This sequence comes from Thermotaleaceae bacterium, assembly GCA_040797825.1. Lineage (GTDB taxonomy): Bacteria > Bacillota > Clostridia > Peptostreptococcales > Thermotaleaceae > Geosporobacter. Next base: position 24,697 of record JBFNEZ010000027.1, read on the forward strand.
TACATTTCTTACTATTTTTACCCTCACCTTGCTTCTAGGCTGCGCCAAGCCAGTAAGTGAATCCAGTAAACCAGAGCAATCGGATACAGAACGTATCCTTGTAGATCATCTAAATAGAGAAGTGGTTCTCCCTGAAAAGCCAGAAAGGATATTGGCTCTTACCCGGGCCTATATGGAAGAATTATTTGAGTTGGGCGTCACCCCTGTAGGGAAGGTAGAAGAATATACCAACCGTCCTGAAGGAGTAGCCTTACCTAGCGTCTCCAATCAGGCCACTCCTGACTTAGAGGCCATCCATGGACTTAACCCCGATTTGATCCTTGCCAATACAAGACAGCATGGGGATCTTATAGAACAGCTGGAGGAAACAGGTGCCTCTGTTTTCTTTGTAGATCCCAATCGCATTGATAAGGATCCCTTAACCGATCGCATTTTACTTTTTGGAGAGATAATGAATGAGCAGGAGGCAGCTGAATCCTATGTAGAAAAATTAGATACTCTATCGGCAGAGCTTCAAAAACAGGTGGCTGAACAAGGCTATCAAACAGGTCTTCTTATGCAGGGCGGAAGTGAAACCATTCAGGCTGCCCAGCCCACTGGCCTCTATGGGGCTTTACTATCTCGACTGGGCATAGAAAATATTGTTCCTACAGGATTGCCTGGCTCCGATAAGTCCACTTGGGTTGTTTTTGATATAGAAACTATTCTTCAGAAAAACCCTGATGTTATTTTAGTCCGGGCAGAGGGCAGCAAGGATAAGGATCCAAGTAATCTATTAAAGACCTATCAGGAAGATCCTCAATGGCAAGGATTGACCGCAGTTCAGGAAGGAAAACTATTTATCCTGCCAGCAAAGGTAAACCCTGGAAGCATCTCTAACGAAGAGGCTTTAAAGGTAACCGTAAAGGCCATATGTCCCCAGCCTTAAGGAGGACTTTACTTTGAATAGCAATCACAATATCATCATACATGGAATCCATTGCCGACGGATCAAAAAAATTATACTGGCAGGCATTCTCTCTCTGGGTGCCTTTACTGTCAGTATTATGATAGGCACCATGGATTTTTCCTATAGTCAAATATGGCAAGGCCTTTGGAAAGCCAGTTCAGACCCGCTAACCAATCAAATCATTCATTCTATTCGTCTGCCCAGAGTACTGACGGGATTTTTAGTAGGTATGCATTTATCTGTGGCAGGAGCCCTTTTGCAGGGAATACTGAGGAATCCATTGGCATCTCCTCATATCATCGGCGTCAATGCAGGTGCAGGCTTTGTTGCTGTGTTGGTGATGATTTTTGCTCCTGGACAGTTTCACCTTATCCCTATGGGCTCTTTTATGGGCGCTCTGGGAGCTGCGCTTTTGGTATATCTTCTTGCGGCAAAGTCTCAAAACTCCTCTACCCTTCATATTGTCTTAGCAGGTGTAGCCGTGTCTGCCCTTTTAAATGCCTTGACCTCAGGCTTGATGTACATCAATAGTGATGATTTACAAATTACATATTCTTGGTTATTAGGAAGTTTATCGGGAAGAAGCTGGCAGTATTTGAATATATTGTGGCCCTACAGTGCAGTAGGGCTTACTACCGCCTTTTTTCTCAGTCCCAAGCTGAATCTCTTTCAGCTTGGGGATGAAGTAGGGAGCAGCTTAGGACTATCGGTAAAGCTTTATCGTATGCTGATCATTGTTGTAGCTGCCATTTTAGCCGGGAGTGGTGTCAGTGTAGCAGGAACCATTGGTTTTATTGGTCTAGCTGCCCCTCATCTGGCTCGATTGTTGGTAGGCAATGATTATCGATATAGCCTTCTATTGAGTGGGTTGCTGGGGGGCTGCTTGCTCGTAGCCTCAGATACCCTTGCAAGAAGCTTGTTTCAGCCCGTAGAGCTATCTGTAGGCATTGTTACCGCCATTTTAGGTGCTCCTTTTTTCTTATTTCTCCTTTATAAAAAAAGCGCCTAAGGATGCTTTCGCTAGGGAACCCTAGGTTCCCTTCGACGACTGCTGACGCAGTCTGAGCACCCTCCTTAGTGCGGCAGGGGATTTCATCCCCTACAACCCCTCTTTTTCATATAATAGAAAAGTAGGTCTTTCCTATTATATGAAAAAGAAAATATCCATTAGTTTTGTATATAGAAAATTTAAATAAAAAATAGGTAGGTGACCATTACAAATGAATTTAGATTTTTTAGGTTTGTTGCCCTGTGCCCTTAAAGTCCCTTTTGAAGCTTCTTTAAGTAATTATTTAGAGCAAAGAAAAGGCAAAATGGAAGAAAAATCTTTACACTATTCTGTTGTGAGCAATGCCAACAATGAGTTATCTTTTTTTAGCAAGTTAAAGGATATGACAGATTTTCGATGGCTTCCCCAAATGGTATTGGCACCAGGCTTTAATGGTTTTTTTTACAAAAACTTTATGGAAAGCTATAAAGCATCTCATTTCTGTTCCGTTGTCCCCTTTAATATGAACCCTCTTTGGCAGAAGTATGATTTATTGGATCCCCAGGGGACTTATACCCTTCTAGGTTTTAACCCCACGGTTTTTCTGATAGATAAAACCGTACATAAGGAATTGCCTACGCCAAAAAGATGGTCCCATTTATTGAACCCTGAATACAAGGGGAAGGTTGCTATACGAGGCCACCACCGTCCATCGGGAGAAACACCTATCGAATTCTGTGAAGGTATTTTGCTGAATATCTTTAAAGAGCATGGTGAGGAAGGGATTGAAAAGCTGGGAAAAGCCGTTGGATGGAGTTTGCATCCTTCGGAAATGATTAAACTGACAGGCAGCAAGAAAAATAATGCTCCTGCAATCAGTGCTGTTCCTTATTCCTTTGCAAAGCTTGCAAAAAAAGATGAAAACATTTCTATTTTATGGCCAGAAGACGGAGCCATAATCAATCCTATTGTCCTCATGGTCAAAAATGAATCAGAAAAAAACCTTCTATTGGAGTTTTTATTGAGTTCCCATCTTGCCAAGGTTTTTTCTGAAATAGGATTTGCCTCCATTCATGGGGAAGCTGCTGAAGCCCTATCAGAGAATAACCACTACAAATGGCTGGGTTGGGATTTTATCTACGAAAATGATCTAGAACACTTGAAAAGTTATTTAAATAAGGTGTTCTTCACCACCTACCGAGGTGAAAGTCAATGAAACTTGCCACCCTTTCTGGTCCCCCTTCCTCTGGTAAAACCTCGGTAATTCTCAAAGCAGTCAAAGCACTGGTAGAAAAGAATTTATCCGTAGGAGTGGTCAAATTCGACTGTCTGACCACTGATGATGCCACCATCTATCAGACCCAAGGAATTCCTGTTAAACTTGGGCTCTCTGGCAATCTATGTCCGGATCATTACTTTATAAGCAATATCGAGGAATGTGTTCAATGGGGATTGAAAAATCAATTTGATCTGCTAATCAGTGAGAGTGCAGGTTTATGCAATCGATGTTCTCCCCATATCAAGGATGTCTTAGCTATTTGTGTTATTGATAATCTCATGGGTATGAATACCCCTAAAAAAATCGGACCTATGCTGAAAATGGCCGATATCATCGTCGTCACAAAGGGAGATGTGGTCTCCCAGGCGGAACGGGAAGTATTTGCCTTTAAAATAAGACAGTCCAATCCCAAGGCTTTGATTCTACATGTTAATGGCATTACAGGACAGGGAGCCGATGCATTGGCTTCCTTGCTGCCCAATGGAAAGGATATCCTTAATCTCCATGAAAATAGACTTCGCTTCTCTATGCCTGCAGCCCTATGCTCCTATTGCCTTGGAGAAACAAAAATCGGAAATGATTTTCAAATGGGCAATGTGCGAAAAATGATTTTTGATTAGAAGGAGGGGCCAACAAAGCCATGATAACTACAGAAATAATAAAAACAATGGAACTCCAAAGCCTTATCCAGCAACATCCCTATACAGAGGATTTCTTTCATATGATGGGCATTCCCATAAAAAATACTCAATGTACTTTGGAGCAGTATATCCATCACATAGATCCTCTTTTGATAGAAGATTTAGGCATTGAAAAAGAAGGATTGTTTCAGCAATTCTTCCTGTATATGGAACAAATGGAGCACATCAAAAAAGGTATGCACCTAGATATTCAATTGATTACTATATTGGGTGGTCGAGATAAATCAGGAATTCCTGAGAAGACAAATCTGTATCTGCGCCCTGGTGAAGTGGTGTGTATTGTAGGCCCTACGGGTTCTGGAAAGAGCAGATTGCTGGGAGATATCGAGTGGATGGCTCAAAAAGATACGCCCACCCAAAGACAAATATTGATCAATGGCCATGCGCCTCCCCCTGAATGGCGATTTTCTTCAGAGCATAAGCTGGTGGCTCAGTTGTCACAGAATATGAATTTCGTTATGGACATAGATGTCTGCAATTTTATCAAAATCCATGCAGAAAGCAGGATGACCGATCATAAAGATGAGAAAATAGAAGAGATTTTTTTTCATGCCAATCGCTTGGCAGGAGAAGCCTTTCGCTTGGACACACCTATAACCTCCCTTAGCGGAGGACAATCCAGAGCCCTGATGATCGCTGATACTGCATGCTTGAGCATATCTCCTATTGTACTGATTGATGAAATAGAAAATGCAGGAATTGATCGAAAGGAAGCCTTAGAACTATTAGTCAAAAAAGATAAGATCATCCTTATGGCTACCCATGACCCCATTCTGGCTTTGATGGGTAATCGAAGGATCGTTATTAAAAATGGCGGTATTCACAAAATTATAGAAACCACTGAAGAAGAGAAAAAGAATCTCATAAAATTGGAGGAAATCGATCGAGCCATGGGTAAATATCGTGAAATGCTCCGCAGAGGCCTGACGCTGGGCAACTTAATCTAAAATTAAAGCTACCCTTTCTACGCCACAGTAGAAAGGATAGCTTCATCCTCAAAAAAACAGCATTCTCTCTATTCCATTTATTCTACCAGCTTTATTTCCACCAAATTGGTATGTTGGGGATTTCCCTTTGCTAGAGGTGTCGGCCTAGAGGTGGTCAGTACATTAATAGAACCTCTATGATCCACCCCTTCAGTATCTGGGGTATACCAGGCTCCCTGGGATAGGGCCGCCACTCCCTCTATAATTCGGGTAGTCACATAGGCTGGAATACGAACCCTGCCCCGATCATTCCAAAGCTCTACCAAATCCCCATCTTGAATGCCTCTCCTCTGAGCATCTTTTTCATTGATCCAAATCCGCTGCCTATGGATTTTGTCCATATTTTCATTGTTGTCATGGGTAGAGTGGGTTCTCCGTTTGCTGTGCCACCCTATAAGCTGTAGAGGATATTTTTCCCTCAAGGGGTCTTCTGCTCCTTCAAAGGAAGGTACATACTTAGGTATAGCAGGGATGTCCTCCGGTTGATTCATGCGGAATAATCTTTCAGAAAAAATCTCAATCTTTCCGGAAGGTGTTGGAAAGGGATT
>JBFNEZ010000028.1:0-29408 GCA_040797825.1 Thermotaleaceae bacterium
GGAAGTGAAGAAGAGGTTGCTGTAATCTGGGAGCCTATTGACAGTGAAAAATATGAAAATACAGGGGTATTTACAGTAGAAGGAACCGTGGAAGGAACAAATATTAAGGCTGTTGCAAAAGTTACTGTCAGAACTAAATCAAGTGGAGGAAGTTCTGGAAGTGGGGGAGGAAATTCTTCTTCGCCTAATACGAAGGAGATAGATGCACCGGAAACTAAGCCTACCCCTGTAACGGAACAGTCACCTATTCCTACGCCTGCTCCAGCAAGTGAATCGGGAAGTCCGGCTAGGAATTTCAATGATATTAATGAAAGCTATTCTTGGGCAAAAAATGCGATAGAAGAATTAACATCAAGGGGAATCATCAAAGGAACCTCAGAAAATACCTTTGATCCAGGCAATAATATTGTTCGGGCAGATTTTATGATTTTGTTGGTAAAAGCACTTAATATACAAGGGCAGAATGAAACAAATTTTGATGATGTAAATCCTAGTGATTATTATTATGAAGCACTGGCAATTGCTAAAGGTCAGGGAATTACCACAGGAATAGGGAACAATCTTTTCAATCCAAAAGCAGAAATTACAAGAGAAGATCTTATGGTACTGGTGGCCAGGGCGCTAGAGCAATCAGGAGTGTTGCAAATAACTGAAGAAACAGATGAACTTAAAGGATTTAATGATGCTTTAAATGTAGCAGAATATGCACGAAAAGCAATTGCAGCATTGGTGAGAGAAAAAATTATAAAAGGGAATGACCATGGTATGCTCAATCCTAAAGGAATGGCAACCAGAGCGGAGGCTGCAGTAGTAATATATAACATACTTCAAAATTTCCAATAAAAGTTGTAGTAAGTATCTTCATCAAGTTGAAGAAATATTGTTTTATAAAAGAAAATAAATAATTTGGAAAAGTGTAAGCTTGTTAGAGAAAACGTGGATAGCTGCAGACCTTAAAAGTTGCAGCTATTTACATTTTCTCTTTACTATTTTTATACCATTCCTCTGGGATCAATAGCACTGATTATCTCTTCAGTTAGCAGCCCCTTTCCTTGCAGTACTTGTTTTATCGTTTTATTTTCTTCATCTGCTTTCAATCCGATCTGAGAAGCCATATCATAGCCCAATTTTGGACTTAAACCGGTAACGAGAGAAAGGCTTTGTTCCATCCATTTTTCACATACTTCATGGTTTGCTTCAATACCATTAATGCACCTGGTGACAAGGGTGTGAATGGCATTGGTCAGCAATTCAATTGAATGAAGAAAGGTATGCGCGATCATAGGCATCATCACATTGATTTCTAATTGACTAGCCATGCCAGCAGTGGCAACTGCAGTTTCATACCCGATGATTTGGCAGCATACCATGTGGGTCATTTCTAAGATAGCTGGGTTTACTTTCCCTGGCATGATCGTTGAACCTGGCTGAACGGATGGCAGGGTAATTTCAGCTAGTCCAGTTCTAGGGCCAGAGCTAAGTAATCGCAAATCACTAGTGATTTTGATTAGATGGATTGCAAGCTCTTTTAAGGTTAGCATTGAGCGAATAGGTTCACTCATATTTTGCATAAATGCAAAAATATTCATAGGTTCACGAAAAGGAAGGTTGGTTCGGTTGCAAATCTCTTTAATGACTTTTGGGATATATCCAGGCTGTAAATTTATTTGGGTTCCTACGGCATTTCCACCTAGACCAATTTGATACAATCCATCTACGTTCTTTTCAATTTGTTGATAGACAGCATGAATGGTTTTTGCAAAGCCCCAAAATTCTTGACCCAGACGAATGGGAACCCCGTCGTGTAAATGAGTACGACCTGATTTTAAAACAGGCATAAACTGCTCTGCCTTTCGCTCTAGCTCCTGTTGTAGCTGCCATAGGGCAGGAAGCAATTCATAAAGAATCATCTCTACAGCTGCTATATTTAGTGCTGAAGGAAAAGTATCGTTTGTGGATTGAGACATGTTTACATGATCATTGGAATGGACTTGCTGCGAACCTGCCAATAGTTCTGTAGCACGATTGGCAATCACCTCATTGGCATTCATGTTCTGTGATGTACCTGCTCCGGCTTGGTATACATCCACCACAAAATGAGCATCCCATTTTCCTTCAATGACCTCTTCCGAAGCTTTCACAATAGCGGCACCTATTTCTGAGGTCAAAGTGCCCAGCTCAACATTTACTGTTGCAGCAGATGCTTTAATGATCCCTTGAGCTTTTATAAAGGCTCGGGGCAATCGCATTTTACTTATCTGAAAATTTTCTACAGCCCGCTGCGTTTGAGGACCATAATAGACTGACGAGGGAATCATTATATTGCCTAATGTGTCATTTTCTAACCGATATGGATTGTTTAGATTCATTTTGGCCTCCTTTTTATAAGGGATATCTCAATAAAACTTTTACTATTAGTATTTCCAGTAAGTAAAGTATGTATTTCATCCAATAAACAAGTTTTAAGGTTGGATTAAGGAGGAAATTTAAAGCTGCTTATTAATCAGAGAGAATTAGAAAATAGTATCCTAAGAAGTAAAATTAACAGCACGATTCTACAAATATAGGTAAGAGATAGAGAGCATGAACCTCTGGATTGTCCGGTGATGGATACAGCTATGAGCAACTGGGATCCTATGGAGAAAGATTGAAAAATAGGTTGGTAAGGCTTGGTGGCATCAAGAGATTTGATAAGCTATACTTACTGCGCAGAACATTCAAATGTCCTCAAGAAATAGGGTTGCAAGGTTTGCAACCCCTACGTGCAGGCACATACCGGACAAGAAAACCTATCCGGTTATTACTTATAAACCGTAGGGAACGCATCTTATGCGTTCCGTCAAGAATGATACACAGGGCGGGCAGCAGACTCTGCTGCCCCTACATTTGCTATTCCTTATAACCCGCATTTTTCAAAGGCTTGTTTGAGATCTGCAATAATATCCTCGGGACTTTCTAGGCCTACACTAAATCGAAGATGACCGTCTTTAAATTCTTCTGGATAGAAGTGATTTCTTTCATCGGTTGGGCCTACGTAGACCATCAGGCTTTCATCATGACCGATAGAAACCGCAGGAACAATTAATTCAAGGGAATTAAGAAATTTATTGTGGGTATCCACATCGGCTTTTAGTCCAAAGGACATAACTCCTGAAAACATAGTCATTTGCTTCTTTGCAATCTCATGCTGAGGATGGCTTTCTAAGCCTGGATAAGCAACGAAGGCTACAGAGGGGTGACCTTCAAGGAAATGAGCCACTTGTAATGCACTTTCACTATGTTGTTTCATTCTTAGTGGTAAGGTTACAACACCTCGCATAATCAGCCAAGCATTAAAGGGACTAATGGCACCTCCTAAATTGACCATTGCTTGAGATTTTAACTTATCAATAAGGTCCTTTCGTCCAATTACGGCTCCACCCATGGCATCCCCATGGCCATTGATATATTTTGTCAAACTATGTATGACAAGATCTGCACCGTGGGAAAGGGGCTGCTGTAGAAAAGGAGATGCGAAGGTACTGTCGACGCTGAGTAAAGCCCCTACAGATTTGGCGATATCAGCTATTGCAGAGATGTCACTTACTCTTGTTGTTGGATTGCCAGGGGTTTCGATATGGATAAGTTTGGTGTTAGGACCTATAGCATTTTTTATTTCTTCCAAATTTGAAGTATCTACAAAACTTGTCTGAATACCGTATTTATCTGGGAAATATTCCTTCAGCAATCTATAAACGGCAATATAGGAAACATTAGAACAAATAATATGGGCATGCTGGTCTAAAAAGGTGAAAAAAACTCCCGCTAAGGCAGAAACACCACTAGCCAGTACCATACAATCCTCTCCGCCTTCAAGGGCTGCTAGTTTTTGTTGAAGATATATCTGATTGGCTGAAGTATTGCGTGTATAGACCAATTGATTGGGATCACTCCAATTCATGGTAGATGCATCTTCCGGAAGACGATAGCTGTTGGCCATAGTGATGGGGCGTCTAATCCCACCTGTTTCTTTATCAATACCATTTCCTGCATGTACACATTTTGTAATGAAATGTGTATCTTTCGTGTTATCCATCTGAATTCCTTCTTTCTTGATAGGTTTTGTAAAGAATAATTAATGAAATTTTAATAAAAGTAGGAAACTTTGTCAAGTGATAAAGCAATAAATTGATTAAACTTATTGAAAATTTTGTAAAAAATTTCAAATATCTCAACAAGGTTTTCACAATAAGAAAGCTGATAAATCTGCTCATTTATAGCAAATCATTCAGCTATCAGTTGATTAATGAATTTATTATATAGGTGTGAATTTGAGGTGTAATTTAGAGCTTAAAGTGACTGATGGTCTCAATCATTTCTTTTGCGAAGAGTATCATTCTTTCACTAGAGGTCGCAACCCCTTCCATAGCAGTGGTTTGTTCTTCTACTGAAGCAGTAACTTCTTCAGTGCCTGCAGCTATTTCTTCTGAAACAGAAGCCAGGTTTTGAATTACTGCTAATATTTCATCTTTTTTAAGGGTCATTTCCCTTCCAGACTTATTCAAGTCTTCCAGAATTCCCTTCATATCATCTATAGCCTTTGCAATATTATCAAATTTTTCATTGGTTACTTCCACACTATCATATTGGGATTTAACATTTTCTTGAACTTCTTTCATTTTTTCTACAGCATGCTCTGATTTATCGATTAACTCTCCTATAATTAGAGCAATGTCTTTCGTGAAGTTATTAGATTGTTCGGCCAATTTTCTAATTTCATCGGCGACAACGGCAAAGCCTTTGCCATGCTCACCAGCCCTTGCGGCCTCAATTGCTGCATTTAAAGCTAATAAATTGGTTTGTTCTGCTATTTGACGGATCATTTCACTGGCAGATTTTATGTTTTCGGCACTAAGATTTGTGTTAAGGACGATATCATTAACAATTTGAGTAGCTTCAAAATTATGTTTTGTATGTGTAATGAGTTTTTCCATAGTATGTAGACCTTCATTTTTTAATAAATGGATACGGTCCGTAGAATGATTCAACAAGGTTAGTTGCTTTTGCTCTCTATAGATGAGATCACCTAAAGTACTAATCGAATTTACAGCACCTTCGGAATCTTTTGCTTGGGTTGAAGCACCATAAGCCATTTCTTCCATAGATTTTTCAATTCCTTCAGCCGTTTTTAAGGATTGTTTACCAATGCTATTCAATTCTTCAGAGGATATCACCACCTTTTCTGAAACAATCTTGGCTTCTCTAACGGTTTCACGGATTGTTGATAAGAAAGCGTTTAGGTATTGTGCCAGTTCCCCTATTTCGTCCTTTGAATGGATATCTATCTTTGATTTTAAATCTAGTTCCTTGGTGATCTGGATAATTTTATTCAAAGGTTTTAGCATTATAAAATCAAGTTGAATCATGATGATAGCTGAAACAATCAATAGATTTATGAGTGTAGCAATATAAACTGAGAAATCACCAGTTATAAAATCAAAATTCTGAATAAGAGAATTAATAAATACCGATATTGAAGGGCTCACCAATAATGCTATAATTACACTTACAAGTAATTTTATTCTGATACTCATTTTTACATCAAAATTAATATTGATTTTACTCACTTTTTTCGCATTTTCCATATGCTTTACTCCTCACCCACTCATTGTATATTTTTTGTACCCCCAAATTATAAACCTCCCTCTTTCTATTGTTATAGTCTGTTAAAATTGCTCGCGGTCCCCCTTCCAATTATGTGTTTAAAAAGCTTATTTCACAGCAAATATTTTAAAAAAATACATTTTCATACAAAAATTGCTATTTTTCGAGCAACTTAATTTAATTGTAAGGGAATCGATTTTGGGTGTCAATTCTTTTAGAATTATTTTACAATTCTATTAGTACATAGAAAAACATATTTTAAATGTATAAAGTTATTATGAGGTGATAATATGCCAATTAATTACAAGAGCATAGGACAAAAAATTCGAAAGGAAAGGACGATGCATCACTTAACATTGGAAAAACTAGCGGAAATTCTTGATTTATCTCCTTCTTACATGGGGTTAATCGAACGAGGGCAGAGAGGAATCAGTATTGAGACGCTGTATAAACTTGCCAAAATCTTTAACGTAACAACGGATTATTTGTTGTCGATGAATGATAGTAGAAAAACCAATAATGATAATTTATCGGATGAAGTGACTTACCAAAAAATAATAGAGCAAATAAAACAATATTCCCATAAAGAATTAGAATTATTATTGGAATTTCTACAACTGAAGAATAAGTATGACAGTATAGGTTTTAAGTAAGATTTATTGAAACAAAATAACAGTCTAACAAACAAACTAATTCAGATAATTAAGTAAAAAGCATTTACGCCAAATATGGCTGCAGATTTGATTATAGATAAATTTTTAACAGAATAAAGGATTTATATTCAGCATGTAGAAGTAGATCAAAGAATAAAATGAAAGAATAATGATGAAGCAATATAATGAAAAAATAAGGAGGATGCTCGCTATGAAGTCAAAGGAAAAATACAAAGTAATGATCGTGGCATACAAGGATATTGATGAAGCTACGGAAAAGAAAATTCAAAAATATGCCCTCAGAAAAATAAAAACAATTGAGCAATTAGAGAACGACAGAAACTTTCATTCTAATTCTCCAAAAGCATTCAGTATGAACGACAGGATTTCTATCTACATTTCATGGATTAACGAAGACGCCAAAGAAAAAATCCAAAAAGGCTACACTATTGCAATTTTAGAATTACCCATTGAAAAAAGCGAAGGAAAGGTAGTCGGAACATTAAAAGCATTAGATATTGTATTTGAAGACAATATACTGATATTAGCAGAAAAGAATATTTAGTTTATGAAAACACTCTATTAAATAGGGTGTTTTTTCATAAAAAGAATGGGAAAGGATAGACAAGAGCAAGTGGGAGTTTGTAGATTATCTAAACTACCTCTAAATTATATTTTTTAATGTATCCATATATTTCAAAATATTGTAAAATAAAAATAAGTAAAAAATTATGACTATTTTTTATATTAGTGAAAAAGTTAATAGCCATAGCACAAAAGAAAGTAGGTTGATTTATGAGTGAGAGAATAGACAAAAAGACTCAAAAAAAATTGCTGGAGGCTCTAGAGCGAGCTAAAAATTCTACAAATCAACATAGAGAGAAAAGAGAGCAGCGACTATGGAAAGAGATCAATATTCCTTCAAGTCTTTCTGAAGCTTTAGGAAGATTGACGAAGAACGATTTGGACAGAATCCGTAAGAACTACGATTTCAAAAACATAAGCGCACTAAACAAGGAAGCAATGAAAGAAAAACTTGGGGAAGGAATACTCCATAAATTCAAAGAAATGATATATACACTGGATCAAGAACGCTATGAATTATTCTGTAAGGCTATAAAAAACAACGGATTTATCTTAGAAAAAAATATGAATTTAGCCAAACTACAATCTCTTATAGATTCTAGCCTTATGTTTCCTGGTGTTTATCAAAATAAAAAGGTTCTTGTGGTGCCTGTAGAGCTAATGGAGATATTTAAAGCAATAGACGAACCTAGCTTAAAAGCCATAATAGAGCGTAATAATGAGTGGATTTTACTAAGCCAAGGTATGCTTTATTATTATGGTGTGATGGGTATGAACACAATGATAGATAAAATCAATGAGCTTACAGGGAAAAGGGTAGAGATAAGATTGTTTTTACAGGTGTTATCCAGTGCCGTAGGTTATCATGGACAAATAAGACATTATGGACTAGGATACCGTTATCACGGGCTGATAGATTCAAAGAAGATTGAGAAAGAGCAGCAAATGAGGAGAAACATTGACTATTATTCTTTTACAAAGCAGCAGTTATTAAGAGCAGGTGTGCCTGGATATATGGAAAGGACCCCTGTCTTAAACAGACTGACACAGTTCTTATTGAATCACTATAATATGACAGATAAAGAAGCCGATGAGATTGCAAGCAAATGCATAAATATTATTCAGATGAATGATAACCCAACAGCGGTCATTCAATTTTTACAAAGCATACTAGAATTTCCGTCCTTTGATAGGGTGCAGCACTTAATGGCTCTAATAACAGATTTATCCAATAGTACTCGTTTGTGGGTACTAAAAGGGCATATGCCTAACGAAATTTTTAAAGAAGAGAAACAAAATTTAAAACCCCTTCCCTCTAAATCTTTTCAAAATAATAAAGAGCAATCAAATATTATTCAGATAGAAAGTGGACGGAAAATTGGACGCAATGATACTTGTCCCTGTGGCAGTGGTAAAAAGTATAAAAAATGCTGCGGGAAATAGGAAAAATGTACTATTCCTGCAATAAAAGCAAAATTTCAAGAGGTATTTGTAGATATATGGAGAATAATAATATTACAAAGCTAAACAGGGGGGATGATGATGAATATTAGCAGTTATGCAGCACAAGGACTCTCCAGCATTCAAAGCGCTATAAACATAGCCATGCTTCAAAAGGCGATGCATATGGACAGTGCAACCGTAGGTACCCTTATGCAGGACATGGTAAATGTGAATAAAAGTATTATGGAGAATTCAGTAACACCCCATGTCGGTGGAAATGTTGACATTTCGATTTAAAATGCAGGTACTTCTAAGAAGTACCTTTTTTCATATGATAGGAAAGTTCTACTTTTCTATCATATGAAAAAAAGGGGTTGTAGGGGATGAAATCCCCTGCCGCCTTCAGGAAGGTGCTCAGACAGCTTTGCTGTCGTCGAAGGAAACCTAGGGTTTCCTAGCGAAAGCGTCGCAGACGCTATTTTTATGACATAGACTTATATAGCTAATTCAAGGCTTAGATTGAATCGTGAATTATTTCTAATACACGATCTAATTTTTCAACTGGAATCTGACCAGGAGCAGAAATTTGACCTACTGAGCCAAAGGTCATGGAAGAACCAAAAACTTCTCCGGCCATTCGAGTAATAATTCCCTTTGAGGACATGGACATGGTGATGATGGGTCTGTCTGCAAAACGGGATACCATTTCATGGGTAGCATGCAACAAGGTCAAAACGTCCTCAACCCTTTGAGGCATTACTGCAATTTTAGGAATATCAGCGCCCATTTCTTGTATTTTTATCAGCCTTCTCAATAGCTCATCTTTTTCAGGGGTTTTATGGAAGTCATGATTGGATCCTATAACCAATACATGGGCTCTATGAGCATTTTCAATGTTTTCTTTGACGATTTCATCTCCAGAGAAAATCTCAATATCTATAAAATCAACGAGACCGCTGTGGGCGACGGTTTTATTTAATGCTGTATAGACATCCATTGAAACCTCTTTTTCACCACCTTCAGTTTTTGTTCGGAAGGTAAAGAGAAGAGGCTTATCACATAATAATTTTCTTAATTCACTTAAGGTTTCCATGACCGTGGAGATGTCTAAAGCATTCTGAAAAAAATCAACACGCCATTCAACAACATCAATGGGTAAGGACTCTAAAATTCTAGCTTTTGCAAAAATAGATTCCTTGTCTTTTTCAACAATGGGAACAATGATTTTAGGTTTTCCTTCTCCAATTCTTACTCCTTTTACTTCATAGGTTCTTATCATGGCCTAATTCCTCCTAAAAAGCTTATCCATCCCACAGACAATGGTTTTTAATAGTAATAGTATATCGCTTCCATTAGTCATTTCCAAGTCTTTTAGCTAAAAATAAATGATCTTATGGGCTAGTTTTAATATATAGCTGTGCCTAAGAAGTTTGTCATGATAAGACATTCTTACAGGAAAGACAAAGAAAAACAACCCATATCATAATGGATATAGGTTGTTTTTTATTGCGTACAATATTAATTTTCTTCGTTGATAGCTTCTGTGTATTCATTGGTTTTAACTTCCCATTGAATTTCAGCGTCTAAGGCTTCAAATATTGCTATTAAAGGCACTAAAGTTCTTCCTTCAATTACGGAAGGGTTTACATCAAAGTTTAACATTGTTCCATTTACAGAAACCTTGATTGGCTCCTCCGTATAGACGCTGGTCAGCCCTAGTGGTAGCATTAAGCTTAAAATAACTAGTAAAACGATTGGTTTTTTCAAATTCTTTTCCTCCTTAAAATTTTCTTCATTACCGCTATTCTGCACGAAAACCAATAAATCCCCAAAATCATGAAAAAAAGCTAGAATTTCCTCGAAATTAGTCAAAAATTCCTATTTTTTATCACTATAAAGTCAGAGAGTATGGGTTTTTAGAAATTAATTTCCTATAGAAAGATAGAATATAATACTTGTAAGTTGTTGCTATATAAATTTAAAATAGATAGAAGGTGGGTTCTTTAGTTCACCAAGATCTATGCATGGTTTATAGAAATAAATTAAAAACAATTAAAAAACTCTTGACTCTCCGCTTAGGGGAGGCTATAGGATAAGATTATCGGGAAGGGAGAGAGGCGGATGTACCGAATTGGTGAATTTTCAAAAATGACCAAAACTACCATTAAAACCTTGCGATATTATGATGAAATGGGACTTTTGAAACCTGCCTTTGTGGATGCAGAAACAGGTTATCGGTTCTATACCACAAAACAGCTTGTTCCATTGCATTATATCATTGCCTTGCGTCAGGTAGGAGTATCTATTGAAGAAATATCCCTCATTGTGTCAGGACAAAGCTTCCATGAGATCCTAGAAAAACGCAGGAGAGAAATAATCTTAGAAATTGACTCTTCCAAGGATCGACTTTCCCGCATTGAGTTTATCTTATCTGGAAAAGAGGAGGAAAGTTTTATGAATTATGGAGCGATAATCAAAGAGTTACCGGAATGTATTGTTTATTCGAAAAAAATGACTGTACCAAATTATGATGCATATTTTGAAGTGATTCCTGCTATTGGAGAGGAAGTAAAAAAAGCAAACCCAAATCTAAAATGCAGCGTGCCTGAATACTGCTTTATTGTGTATTTGGACGGTGAGTACAGAGAAAAGGATATCCATATTGAGTTTTGCGAGGCTGTGGAGGCCTTTGGGGCAGAAACTGGAGATATCAAATTTAAGAAGATGGACAGCGTAACGGCTGTCTCGGTAATGCATAAGGGATCCTACAGCGAGCTTTCAAAGGCCTATGCTTATGCATTCAAATGGATTGAAGAAAATGAATATAAAGCCATAGACAACCCTAGAGAAAGTTATATTGACGGGATTTGGAATAAAGAGGATCAAGCAGACTGGCTTACTGAACTGCAAATTCCTGTGGTAAAGAAGTAGAAAGTCAATGAACTAGGGAAACAATTATTTATAGAAAGCAAAATTCTAAATGAACGGTCCAATGGACTTCTTGGAGCATCCTGATATAGGGTGCTTTTGTTTATATTAAGGAAAATAAAGAATAATAACCAATAAAACCTATAAAAATTATATATTATTTTTTCAATAATACTTGACATAAGGAAGAAATCATAATAAAATCAATCCATACTATTCCTAGTGAATTAATAAGATAAAAATTATATCTGTAGGAAAGGGAGGATAAAGGTGTCAGAAATAATTAACAATCCAACAATCAAAGAAGAGAAAATTGATCTGGCCAGAGGATGTATTGAGCATCGGGCCACTTGGATGGCACTAATCTATGAGGAGATGGAGAAATTAGGCTATGATGCAGAAAAGGCCACACGAGCTGCAATTTTAAGGTGTGGAAATATTCATGGATTTGAATTTAAAGAAGCTTGTAAAAATCCTGAAAGTCTAAAGGATTTTGCTGCAGCCTTTTTACCTGAAAATGGGAAGAAAAACTTTGAGATTGAAATTGTTGAAATGGATGAGGATAACCTAAAGCTTGAATTTCACTACTGTGCACTGGTGAATGCATGGAAAAAGCTGGGCTATAGTGATGAAAAAATTGATCTGCTTTGCGATATGGCCATGGACGGTGATCGAGGTATTGCCGAAAGTATGGGTTTAAAGCTTACGCTGACAGACACAATTGCTAAGGGGTGTGGAACTTGTAAGCTTCATTTTCATAAATAGATGGAGAAAAATAAAAAACTAAAATAGCGAGAAGAGGGGATCGAAGTGAAAAAGTTTAGAAAAGTAACATCCTTGGTACTTTGTGTCTTAATAGTAGCAGTAATGGTTGCCGGATGCGGCAGCAGCAAAAATGTAGATACTGGATCAGAGGGTAATGCTGTAAAGACATATAAGATTGGCTTACTTGCTCCAATTACTGGTACCAATGCAGAATATGGAAAGGGATTTGAAATTGCAACAAAAATGGCAGCTGATGAAATCAATGCTAAAGGGGATATAAAGATTGAACTTATTGTTAAGGATTCTAAGGGAGATCCCAAGGAAAGTGCAGATTTGGCAAGGCAATTTGCTGATGATGAAAGTATTATGGCTATCATTGGAGATTTTACAAGCTCTGCAAGTATGGCAAATGCTCCAATTATTGATGAAGCGGGCTTGGTTCAGCTTTCACCTACTGCTTCCCATCCAGACTATGCAGCTATGAGTAAATTTGCTTTTTCTATAATGGGTCGACAAGATGGCGAAGCTCCTTTCTTTTCAACCTATTTACTTAAAAAATATGCAGGTGCAGAAAACATCGGTTTGATTTGGGTTAACAGCGATTGGGGTAAAGCAGCCCGCGATAATTTGAAAGCTCAGGCAGAAAAAGATAGTCTTAATATTGTTGCGGATGTGAATTATATTGCTGATGAAAAAGACTTTAGTTCTTTGATAGCTAAACTTAGAAGTGCAAACCCAGACCATATTGTAATAATGGATCAGGGCGCAGTTCCTGCTATCATCAATCAAATTGCCCAGACTGGATGGAATAATGTTGGGATTACGACATTAGGACCTGGAACATCAGCTCAGATTCTTAGCCTTGCTGGAAAAAATGCAGAGGGACTTCTTTTGACGACGCCATTCTTCATCGATGATTCTAATCAAGAGGCCAAGGCGTGGGCGGATAACTTTACGACAGCCGCAGGATTTGCTCCTACCGTTCACCCGGCAGTTGCTTATGATACAGTTTATCTTCTAGAAGCAGCTATAAAAAACAGCGGAGAGAACGTAACGAGGGAAAGTATTCGAGAAAATCTGCAAAATCTTAAAGACTTCGTAGGACTTACAGGTCCAATAGCCTTCAATAAAGATGGAGACGTTACAAGGAAATATCTAGTAATTGCTGTTGAAGGAGGCGCCTTTGTTAAAAAGACCGATTATGATTATACAGATTAATAATTTATGGAGTTGATTTAGATAAATACTTTGCGGTCAGCATTGACTGCAAAGTATTTTCTTAACAGAAAGCATAACTTTGCTTGATTAGGAGGCGTTGCCGTGGATTATTATATTTCTCAATTGCTCAATGGACTGGCCCAAGGCTCCATATATGCTCTAATGGCAATAGGATATTCTGTAGTTGTAGGTGTAGTGGGACTTGTAACTTTTACCCATGGAGAAGTTATCATGTTAGGGGCATTTGCTTCCTATTTTACCTTTCAGTTCTTTGGAAACAATCTTTTTTTGGGGATACTTGCAAGCTTTGCAGCATCGGCATTTATCGGGATATTTGTATATAAAGTCTGTTATGAACGATTCTTCGATGCACCTAGGCATATATCCCTTATCTGCACAATCGGTGTAAGTATGTTGCTTAAAAATCTAGCACAAATCATTTTTGGACCCAATAATAAACCTCTTTTAGAGGTAATTCCAAATAAATTCTATGGTTTTGATGGCCTTGGAGTTACATTGGTCCAAATAATCATTATAATGACAGTTGCTTCACTGTCCCTGATATTATTTTTATTTTTCAATAAAACCAAATGGGGTGTTATGTTAAGAGCAGTTAGTCAGGATAAAAGAGCAGCCGCTTTGGTAGGGATAAATGTTAAAAGCACCACTCTGATAGGAAATAGTATAGGGTGCGGTCTGGGAGGGATTGCGGGAATGCTCCTGGCAATATATTATCAGACTTTGGTAGCAACCATGGGAGGGGCGGCAGGTATGAAGGCTTTCTCATCTTCGGTTTTAGGTGGGCTTACAGATGTCCCAAGCGCTGCCCTAGGAGGATTGACCCTAGGAATTATTGAAAATATGGGTATTACGATTACATCTGCAAGCTTTAGAGATATTTTTGCTTTTATATTCTTGGTACTGGTCCTCCTTGTTAAACCAGAGGGCTTTGCTCGGAAGAAGGGGGTAAGACCATAGTGAAAGCATTTAAAGATAATTTTTTTCCACTGAATAAAAAAACAAAAGTCATTTTGTCTTCAATAGCTTTCTTGGCGCTTTTCCTATTTCCCCAGGTCTATCCAAAATCCTATGTTATGGGTATTATGTGTCGGATATTCATGTATACTATCCTTGCGGGTTCCTTGAATGTGATCAATGGCTACAGTGGTCAGTTCAGTATCGGTCATGCAGGTTTTTATTGTGTAGGTGCATATGTGGAAGCTATTCTGGCTTTAAGATTTGGATTAAGTTTTTGGATAGCACTGCCTATGGGGGGGATAGCTGCTGGAGTTATAGGCTATTTGGTGGCGCTGCCTACAATACGTTTAAAGGGGATCTATCTGTCTATTGTTACTCTAGGTTTTTCAGAAATTATACGATTGATAGCACTGAATTGGGAAGGGGTTACAGGGGGACCTAATGGCATAAAGGGGATACCTGCCCCAGTATTACTTGGAAACAGAATTTCCAGTTCAGTA
The DNA here is from genome assembly GCA_040797825.1 of Thermotaleaceae bacterium. GTDB lineage: Bacteria > Bacillota > Clostridia > Peptostreptococcales > Thermotaleaceae > Geosporobacter. The sequence continues at coordinate 14,714 of JBFNEZ010000028.1, forward strand.
CAATATTATTATATATTCTTTTTTCTTGCTCTTTTATTTATTTTTATAACCAATAGAGTTATTCATTCAAGAATAGGCCGGGCCTGGACATCCATACGTGAGGATGAGTTGGCCGCAAAATCATTGGGGGTAGAGACTGGTTTTTATAAGGCACTGAATTTTATGTATGGGGCATTTTGGGCTGGAATTGCAGGTGCTGCTTTCTCCCCATATTTTAAGTTTATATCTTCGGATATGTTTACCTTAGATGAGGGGTTTAATATTCTTTCTATGGTAATTATAGGAGGGCAGGGAACTTTGATTGGACCTATTGCAGGAGCTGCAATTGTAAACCTACTGACAGAGCTTCTAAGGCCTGTGGCCCAGTATAGAATGGTTGTCTATGCCCTTTTAATAATTATTATGATGTGGGTTAGACCCCAGGGGATTGTAGGAGATTCAGAGAGCATTCTTGCAGGGGGCAAGATGAAAAGAACAGGCTTAAAAACAAAGGCTATTCAAAGGAATAAAGTGTCAAATACCAACTCCCTCGGAAAGGAGATCTAATTATGTCAGTGATACTTCAAGCTCAAGAGGTATGCCAGTATTTTGGAGGGCTAAAGGCAGTAGAAAAAGTAAATATGCAGATAGAGAAAGGCGATGTTTTTGGCATTATAGGCCCCAATGGTGCTGGAAAAACAACATTTTTCAATATTTGTTCCGGTATATTTAAACCTACCCATGGTCAAATAATGTTTTGTCAACAAAATATAACAGACCTTTCTTCCGATAAAATTGCAAGATTGGGAATGGCCAGAACTTTTCAGAATATCCAACTTTTTAAATATATGAGTGTCCTTGAAAATGTAAAAATAGGCTTCCATACCCGCACCAGCACCGATATAGTAGGGGCTATTTTAAGAAATAAAAGATACAAAAAAGACGAAAAATTTGCGGAGGAAAAGGGGATAGAGATACTGGAAAGGGTAGGGCTTATCAGGTTTAGAGATACCTTAGCAGGTAATCTGCCCTATGGAATACAAAGAAAGGTAGAGATAGCAAGGGCTCTCGCACTGGATCCGATACTTTTGCTTCTTGATGAGCCCGCTGCAGGCATGAATCCAATTGAGACCAAGGAATTGAGTGAATTTATTATAAATTTGAACAAAGAAGGTTACACGATAGCTGTTATAGAGCACGATATGAAATTTGTCATGAATACTTGTAATCGCATATTCGTGCTTAACTTTGGACAAAAAATATGTGAGGGTACTCCAGTGGATATAAAAAATGACAAGAATGTACATGAAGCATATTTTGGAAAAGGAATTATTGCTGGGGAGGGATTAAAGGATGCTTAAGGTCGATAATTTATCAGTAAACTATGATTATATCAGTGCCCTTTCTGGCATAAGCCTTGAAGTTAATGAGGGAGAAATTATAACGCTCATCGGGGGCAATGGTGCAGGTAAGAGTACCACATTGATGGCTATATCAAACTTGGTGGAAAAGATAGAGGGGAAGATCTTTTTTAAAGGGGAAGACATAACAAAGCTTGACCCCTATAAAATTGTTAAGATGGGACTTTGTCATGTTCCAGAGGGAAGACGAATATTTCCTGCTTTGACCGTTAAAGAAAATCTCATTGCAGGGACCATCGGAAATTCAAAGATTAAAAAAGCTGACACAGAAAGACTTCTTGAAGAGGTTTATGCGCTCTTCCCTCGCCTCAAGGAGAGAACTGGCCAAGGGGGAGGTTCTCTCTCAGGGGGAGAACAGCAGATGCTGGCTATTGCCAGGGGGCTTATGATGGATCCAGAACTAATTATGCTAGATGAACCCTCCCTGGGATTAGCGCCTATCCTTGTAGAAGAGATATTTGAACTTATCCTAAAGATTAAAGAGGCAGGGAAGACAATCCTTCTTATTGAACAAAATGCTGTAATGGCCCTTCAGGTTGCCGATAGAGGTTATGTACTAGAAACAGGACATATAGTTATAACAGGGACTGGAAAGGAATTACTTGTAGACCCCGAAGTGAAAAGGGCATATCTAGGTATTTAGCAATATTAGCTATTATTTTGATAGTAGATGCTTTAAAGCAATTACTGGATGGTAAAAAATCATTCTTGGACCACTAAAAATCATCACTCTTTTAATTTTCTCTTTAAACAAATTGTAACATCTTTTATAAGTTCCTTTTCTTCCAATAAACCTAAAACCCTTTCACACCTGGCAAAGGTTTGAAGCAAATTGTTTGCCAAATTGCTAAGAGCAACTACAGGCCCGTAAGAACTCATCAGACAAATAAGAACGATTAAAAAATTGGAAAAGGATATTGTTTCTTGAAGTGTCAATTTTTCAAGGAACTAAATGGTTTTAATTCTGAAAATAAAATAGTAGTACTTAAATATGTATAAGAATCCGATAAAGAATCTCATAAATTTATGCTCTATTAAAAGCATTGGAAAGAGCAGCATGAGAGATGCAGAAATCAATATGGATATTTTTGTTTTAAGGGTCATAGCACGACTTTGTACAAAATCATCCAAGTGATTTTTATAAAGGGAAGTAGCAGTAAACCAGCGATGAAACTTCTCAGAGCCTTTTGCAAAGCAAAAGGTGGTGAGCAATAAAAACGGGGTCGTAGGAAGAATCGGGAGCACAATACCGATGATACCTAGCCCAAGAGATAAGAATCCTACTAATACATATAATAATTTCATAAAAAAACCTCCAAATTATATTGTATCTATACCACGAATCTTAAAAGAATTCCTATAGTAATCTATAATACCTTTCTTTATAAATTTTGCAAGGATTTTTGAAACAGCAGGGCGGGTAGCATTGAGATATTTTGCTATCTCCACCCTGCTAAATTCAGTGGTAAATAGGTTTTGACCGTTGTTATAATAATGGTCTAATAATAGAATAGCGACTGGTTTTCGAAGAGAAAGAACACGAATATAAGCTACCTGGGCTTTCAGTAAAAAACGGGGATTGCTACAATCTTAATAATGTTTTCGAAAAAGTATCAGTCCAGCCAGAGCATATAATATCTTCAGCGAAGCTGTCATAGGTATCGAGGGTATGTATGAAGGCGATATCTCCCGTTATATGTCTTTTAATCACTTGGACTTTATCTTTGAGGACAATACTAATTCTAGAAAATGGTTCATTCTGAACACAGATACAATCCCTTTTGCCATGCATTTTTATTTTGATAGATAGACTAGATAAAGTCAAGGAGATTTCTTCGGGTTTACAATAGTAAAGATAGAACTCATGGGTTTAACTAAAAATTAAGGGAAGCGTAATACAGCGTTAACATAGTAAGATTACAATTTAATATGTAACTTGTCATTTTTCAAAGGGGAAAAATCTTCTGTTAGTGAAATTGACAAATATTGATGAGATTAACTTAGGGGGAGAAAAAATGAAAAAAGGTTTTTTGAAAATTGCTTCATTAGCGACAATATCAGCAATGCTCCTTGCAGGGTGTGGAAGCCCTGCACCGAGTACCCAGGCAGATGGGGAGCAATCAGCAGAAAAGGCTGAAAAAATCCGAATTGAATATTGGCATCCCAATGCTGAAACCCAAGGGGGGCAGACGGTAGAAAAATTGGTGAAGGATTTCAATGCTCAAAGTGACACTGTAGAGGTAGTGGCTAAATTTAATCCAGATATGTATAAGGGATTGCTGCAAAATCTACAAGCAGAGGTTGCAACGGGCAAGTCTCCTGCAATTGTACAAGTGGGATGGGCCTTTTTAGACTATTTCTCAAATAATTTTGATTATACAACACCCCAGGAAATAGTTGATGCCTATTTTCCCGAGGATAAAACTTTTATAGAGGATAACTTTCTGCCAAACATACTGGATCTTGCAAAAAACAGTGAAAATATTCGCGTAGGTATTCCTTATTCTCTCAGTACACCTGTGTTGTACATCAATAAGGACATTTTAAGAGAAGCAGGATTGGATGAAAATGGACCAAAGACTTGGGAAGAATTAGTAGTATTTGCAAACACAATCAAAGAAAAGACAGGGAAGTATGGTTTCTATATGCAAGAACCTGCAGATAACTGGGCAACCCAAGCATTATTAGAAAGCAACGGTGCTAGAATGATGACTGATGGAAAGGCAAGCTTTGCTTCAGAAGAAGGCATTCAGGCCTATGAAGCCTATGCGGATATGGTGGTAAAAACGAAATCTGCATTACATATTTCTTGGGGAGAAGGGGTTCAATCCTTTATTGATGGCAACGTGGGGATGCTTTTTACAACCATCGCCCAACGAGCAAATGTTCAAAAGGGTGCTGCCTTTGATGTTGCAGCCATTAACGCTCCTTCATGGGAAGGAAAGCCAAAGCGTCTGCCGGCAGGGGGTTCCTTCTTAGCCATAACGGCTCAAACCGAAGAAGAGAAAAAAGCTGCTTGGGAATTTGAAAAATACTTGTATAGCATCGAGTCTGTAGCTGAATGGACAAAGGGTACAGGATACGTACCACCAAGAAAAGATGTAGCAACAGCAGAGAATGGATTAAAGCAATTCTTACAAGAAAATAAGATGATGGCAGCTGCAACCACGCAAATGGATGGGGTTGTATCCTGGACATCCTTCCCTGGAGATGCAGGTCTTCAAGCAGAACAAGTATTGCTGGATACCAGGGATCAAATATTAGGCGGTAAAGTGTCTGCTAGAGAGGGATTAGTAGGGGCTCAAGAAAAAATCAATCAACTGCTAAGTCAATAGTTGTCAACGGATTCATTGTAAAAGGCAGAGTTTCCCCTCTGTCTTTTACAATATTTGAAGGAGGCCAATATATGGAAAGTAAGGAAGAAATACTCCTGTACAGAAAAAAAGAAAGAATTCTGAAGGAGAAAATAATAAGCCATCAGACCAAAGAAAAAATAATTGCATATCTATTTATTTTGCCATCCTTTATGGTTTTTTCTATTTTTATGTTTTGGCCATTGTTAAGAACCATCTACCTAAGTTTCTTTTCATGGAATATGATTAAACCGACCAAAACCTTTGTAGGCTTTGATAATTATACTGCTTTATTTAAGGAGCCCCTTACCTACAAGGTCATGGGGAATACACTGGCTTATATAGCGATTTTACTCATATTAAACTGCGTTGCCCCTTATATACTATCCTTTATTCTCTCTACGGTTATCAAACGGGGGAAAGGCTTTTACAAAAGTGTGATTTTTCTACCCAGTGTTATTTCTTTGGTAGTGGGATCTATTTTGTATTTGTGGATCCTAAATCCTATTTCAGGACCTTTGGCAATCATTGCAAAGATGGTAGGGATAACACTGCCTATATGGAGTAAAACAGAGGGACTTGTTATTGTGGTGCTGAGCATTATAACAAGCTGGAAAATATTTGGATACAACTTTATTGTCATACTGGCAGGGGTTTCAGGGGTATCCAGTGAGGTCATAGAAGCTGCAAGGCTGGATAAAGTGCCTTTACATAGAATATTTTTTGATATCGTACTCCCTATGAGCAGTGCAACAGGGATTTATGTGTTTATTATGACCATTGTACAAGGACTTCAATACGTATTTACACCTATCAAGGTGATTACCCAAGGTGGTCCCGACAATGGCAGCTCCAATGCCATTTATAATGCCTATCAGGAAGCCTTTGTATTGTATAGAACAGGAACTGCATCGGCCTTTGCTATTGTAACGATGGCGCTGTTTATAGTATTGCTCGTTTTAGAATTCAAGTTTGTTGAAAGGGGAGTATATTATGAGAATTAAATACACAGCAGAGTTCAAATGGCATATGATGCTGGGCATATTTGTGATGATTGCCCTTTTTCCCATCGTATTTGCCATATCCAGCTCTTTTAAAGAATTGAGTGAAGCCTATCAGCATGCCTTTCGATTGATTCCCAGAAACCCTACCCTAGGGAACTATATGCAGGTATTCACAAGATTGCCCTTTTTACAAATTACGCAGAACACCTTTTTTATTGCAGCCTCTGTGACCCTCTTTAAAACCATAACAGCAATTTTTGCAGCCTATGCCTTTGTCTATTTTGATTTTAAATATAAAAATATTTTATATTTTGTGCTTATTAGTACCATTTTTATACCCTTTACTGTGACCATGATTCCCAACTACCTAACGATTTCAAAACTAGGTTTTAGTGATAAGCTGTTAGGGGTGATTTTACCTCAGCTCAGTGATGCTACAGGAATTTTTCTCATTCGACAGGCCATGAGGACCATTCCTCCATCCTTAATTGAAGTAGCAAGATTGGATAAAATTGGGCATTTTAAAACCTTAAAGGATATTGTGGTGCCCCTGGTAAAACCAGCAGTGATTTCTTCAGGGATTATGTTTTTTATCAATGCATGGAATGAATATGTATGGCCTGTGTTGATTTTAAAATCTAAGGATAAATTCACCCTTCCTTTAGCCCTTCAATTGTTCATAAGCTCTGAAGGAGGAACAGACTTTACCATTGCCATGGCCGTGTCTGTCATCACAATGATCATACCCTTGATCTTATATATCATTTTTCAAAAATATATTATCAATACCTTTGCTTCATCAGGGATAAAGGGATAGAGGAGGACTGAAATGAAAGAAATTGTTTTTGAAAATGTATGCAAATATTACGGCAAAAATTTGGTGGTAGATAATTTAAACTTAACCATAAGAGAAGGAGAACGGTTAATACTGCTGGGGCCCTCGGGATGCGGAAAATCCACAACCCTTCGGATCATTTCTGGCCTGGAAGATATCAGTGCAGGCAAACTTTATATGGATGGAAAATGTGTCAATGATGTACCCAGCGGAGACAGGAATATAGCCATGGTCTTTCAGAACTATGCCCTCTTTCCCCATATGACCGTTGAAGACAATATTACCTATGGATTGAAGGTTCACAGGGTACCCAAGGAAGAAATTGGGAAGAGATTAAAAACTGCTCTGAGCATGCTTCATTTAGATGGTTTGGAAAAACGAAAGCCAAAAGAACTATCAGGGGGTCAGCGTCAAAGAGTCGCCCTTGCCCGTGCCGTGGTCAAAAGAAGTGATTTCTTTTTATTAGACGAACCCCTTTCTAACCTGGATGCCCAGCTCCGTGGTCATGCTAGGAAAGAGTTGGTCAAGATTCATGAAATGTATGGTCAAACCTTTGTGTATGTGACCCATGATCAGGTGGAGGCAATGACTATCGGAGATCGGGTTGCCCTTATGAATAAAGGGGTTTTGCAAATGGTTGATACACCCGATAATGTATACAACAAGCCTGCCAATATATTTACTGCTAAATTTATTGGGGCTCCCGCTACGAATATTTTTGATGCAGACTATGGAGAAGAGGGACTCATGGTTGGAAAACAGAAGATAGGTTTGCCGAAAATGTGGGTGATTCAAGTGCTAAAAAGCGAATGCAGAAAATTTTCCTTCGGAATCAGGCCTGAGCATATCAGGTTAAGCAAAACACCTGCAGAAAATGCTATTAAGGGATGTGTAAAGTATATTGAAAATTACGGCAACAGATTTGGGATTTACTTTGAAATAGAGGGGAATGAAATTATCTCTATGGTAGATGAAAATCAGCTGAAGGCCAATGATGTGGTGTATTTTTTACCAGACTTTGAGAAGATTCATCTATTTAACAGAAGTACTACAGATTCAATCGGATACCCAAAGGAGTTGATGTGATGAATATCTTTATCAGTACAAATTTATATTTACCCACTGAATTAGAAAAGATTTTTATACTGCTTGAAAGGATGGAAGATAAGGAGATCGGTATAGAACTTTTTCCAGAGTGGCATGACAATCAGTTTGGTGAGGCAATCAATAAAAACTTAGAAAAGCTGAAGGGGTATCCTTCTGCTCTCCACGGACCTTATTATCATACAGAACATTCGAGGAAAAAAGGATGCGAAGAATACAAGACTGCAAAAGAATATTTTATAAAAACCCTTGAACTAGGAAAAGCGTTAAATAGTAAATATATTGTATTTCACCATAATAACTGCCCTGTTGAAGCTGAGACGAGGGAGGAGATTATCAAAAACTCCGCAGAAAATCTACTGGAGCTAAACGACCTGGCAAAGGATTATCAGATAGAGATTGTGGTTGAAAATGCCGGTGTGCTTTCAAGAAAAAATATGCTCTTTGATGAAAACCAATTTATTGAAATAGCAAAAAGCATCGATAATAAAATACTGGTAGATATTGGCCATGCTTTCGCCAATAACTGGAATTTAGATCGTGTCATGGCTGAATTGAAGGATAAAATTGTAGCCTATCATCTTCATAACAATGACGGGGTACAAGACAACCACAATCGAATAAGAGACGGAAAGCTGAATATGGATGATTTCTTTGAAAGCTATAGAAAACATACACCCCATGCAGATTTAGTCATTGAATACAGTAAAAAATGTAAAGAAGATGTGGATGGTATTATAGAGGATATTGAAGAAATCATACAAGCATTGTAGATAGTCAACTACAAAATATAGGTGATGTGTCTACTTCAAAGAGTGATTTAAATAAACAATAAAGCAATTTTGTGATACCATAGAGTGTAGAATAAAATATTTAACAAATTATAAGGCGTGTCTATTAGAAAGGTTGTACAGAAAGTTTGTGTGAGACAAAATAAAGAAGCTTCAAAATGGGTTGAATGTGGCTTATGTGAAAAGCATTGTCCCCAAAACATAGAAATACGTAAAATGCTGAAAGCGGTTATCCATACCTTTGCTGAATTGGTGAAGAGGCTTTGTTATAATAAAGAGAAAAGTAAAGAATCTACAAGAACGTAAGGAATGATTGCCCATGGGTTTAATGAGGATTGCTTTAAATGTACAAAATATTTCGGAGGCTATAGCCAGTGTAATCAAAGTAGATGTGACGGTTGTAGACAACCAATACAAAAGAGTTGCTGGAACGGGCTCTTATCGTGAAAGGGTAGGGGAAACTGTAAACGAAAACTCAGTATTTGGAGTGGCTCTCAGGAATGGAGAAAGCTTTATTATAGAAAATGCTGGTCAGCATGATGTATGTTTACAATGTGCTGATGCGAAACATTGTGAAGAATATGCAGAGGTATGCTGTCCTATTAAGCTTGGTAAGGAAGTCATTGGTGTAATAGGACTCATTGCCTTTGAAGAAAATCAGAGAGATGAAATTCTTCATAATCAAAGGAACCTAATTAAATTTCTTAATAAAATGGCAGATTTGATTTCTGCAAAGCTAGTAGAGCAAGACAATATTGATAAAATCAATCTGCTAGCAAAGGAATTAGAAGTTGTTTTAAATTCTGTGGATAAGGGAATATTTGCTGTAGACAATCAAGGAAGAATACTGCAGCATAATGAGAATGCTTTGAAACTTTTTCAAATCTCTGAAGAGGAAGTTATTAATAAAAATATAAAGGATTTAATTGGAGAAAACCTCTTTAACGCTTTAGGTAAGGAAAAATACAAGGTGAAGAATAAAGAGTTTATCTATAAAAATAATGGGTTGCACCTTCGAGGGGTTTTCGATACAAATGCAATACGGATTTATGATGAAAGTGTTGGCATTGTATTCGTTTTTAGTGAACTTTCAGATGTACTCAATACAGTTAATGATATGACTACAGGAACAATTGCCACAGAGTTTGACGAAATAATTGGAGAGAGCCTTATTTTCAAAGAAGTCAAGCTGGAAGCAAAAAAATCCAGTCAATCTACTTCAACGATTTTGATTCAAGGAGAAAGTGGAACGGGAAAAGAGCTATTCGCAAGGGCTATTCATTTTCACAGTGACCGTGGAAAAGCTCCCTTTATTCCTATCAATTGTGCAGCTATTCCTGAGCAGCTGCTAGAAAGTGAGCTCTTTGGATATGAGGAAGGCGCCTTTACAGGAGCTAGGCGGGGAGGAAAAGCGGGAAAGTTTTTACTTGCAACAGGAGGGACTATATTTTTAGATGAGATTGGAGACATGCCCCTTCATTTACAGACCAAACTCTTAAGAGTTCTACAGGAACAAAAGATTGAGAAAATAGGAGGCAAGGAGCTTATTCCAATTGATGTGAGAGTGATTGCAGCTACCAATCAAGATTTAGAGAGGATGGTTTTGGAGGGAGAATTCCGACAAGATCTATTCTATAGAATCAATGTGATTCCTCTGCACATCCCCTCACTAAAAGAAAGAAAGGAAGATATCTTTATTTTGGTAGATTATTTGCTTAAAAAATGCAATCATAAGCTGCAAAAGCAAATTCAAGCAATAGAACCTCAAGTGTTAGATATTTTTATGAAGTATCATTGGCCTGGCAATGTGAGAGAACTGGAAAACACCATTGAATATGCTGTAAACATGTGTAATGGAAAGAGGATTATCACAGCCGATTTACCAAAGCGATTAATTGGCAGAGGAGGGTTATGCCATCCAAATAAGGAAGAGTCGATTGTTCCTATAAGAGAGCTGGAAAGAAGAGCAATAGAAAAAGCCATTACTTATTGTAATTGTAAAAACCAGAATACTGGGGATGCTGCTAGGGCCTTAGGGATTAGTCGGGCTACCCTCTATAGAAAAATTAAGGAATATGGAATTAAGATAGTCTCAGAATGATACGATTTCTCATTTTGAGACTATTTTTTAAGGATTTTTCTCATATTGATACAAACTCAAATTTGGATGAAGAAAAATAAGGACTTACTTAATGGCATGGTTTTTGCATTTTCATTCTTATTATAATAAGAATGAAAATGGGGGAGATATATGAAGCTAGAAGATTTGATTATTAAAATCCTGAGGAAAGAAGTAGTGCCTGCAATAGGGTGTACAGAGCCAGTAGCTGTGGCCTTAGCCTGTGCAAAGGCAAAGGAACTGATAAATGAGAGCGGAATAACTGCTATGGAAGTATTTGTAAGCCCCAATATTTACAAGAATGGATTGGCAGTAGGTGTACCTCCTACCGATGAAGTAGGGCTCTATATTGCAGCGGCTTTGGGATATATAGGAGGAAAAAGTGAAAAGGGCCTCCAGGTATTAGAGGATATCAAAAAAGAGGAAATAGACTTGGCTAAAGAATTGGTGAAGTCTGGAAAGGTATTACTAAATATACAAGATACAACAGAAAAAGTATACATTGAAACAAGGCTTCACTCAGAAAATTCTACGGCTAAAGTCATTATAAAAGGGAGACACGATCAATTTGTCTACTTAGAAAATCAGGGACAGGTTATGGAAGAACGCTTGGATGAAAGCAGAGAGATTTTAGAGACTGAAAACCTGCTATATCATATTAAAATAAGAAAAATTATTGAGGCTATAGAGAAAATACCCTATTCATCTATTGCTTTTATGCTGGATGGACTAGCCATGAATGAAAAGGTGGCCATGGCAGGGTTGCAGGAAAAGGTTGGAATGGGGGTAGGATATAGCTTTTTACAAAATATCAGAAAGGGCATTCTATGCGACGATTTGATGAATCATGCTAAAATGCTTACCGCTGCTGCCTCCGATGTACGAATGTCTGGTTTGAAAATCCCTGTAATGAGCAGCAACGGCAGTGGAAATAATGGACTGACTGCTATATTGCCCATAGCAGCCTATCGCAGGAAATTTGATGTTTCTGATGAAAGGCTGGCTAGAGCCTTAGCAATGAGCCATATTATTAATAGCTATATAAAAAATTATATTGGCAGATTATCGGTGCTTTGCGGCTGTGGTGTTGCTGCTGGAACGGGAGCAGGAGTAGCCATAGCTTGGCTGATGGGTGGAACAATCCATCAGATAGAAGGGGTTATAAAAAATATTTTGGGAGATATTAGTGGAATGATTTGTGACGGAGCTAAAGTGGGCTGTGCTTTAAAACTATCCACCTCTACTTCTTCAGCTATTCAGGCCGCACTGCTGGCCATAGATAATTATGTTATTCCTGCTGGAAATGGAATCATTGCTGAAACCGTAGAGGATACCATAAAAAATTTAAAAGTATTATCTAGTGAAGGCATGACTAGAACAGATGCGGTTATCCTCAATGTAATGCGGCGTCAGTAAAAGGGTTGGATAGAAAGTCATAAGAGCCATACTGGAAAGCCAGCATGGCTCTTATAGTATCTGAGAATGATTGAAAAAACAGCTTCAGACTCAACTGATTTTTCAATGAAGGTAAGGACAATATTAAAAATAGCTTGTATAATAGGAATATACATTTAAAATAGTGGATTTACTACTGACAGAATATAATCCTGGCGGATAGAAAGAGGTAATGTTTGTATGTTTACACCAATAAAAAACAAAAAGGTATATGAGCAGGTAATAGAGCAGATTCAGGATATGATTATGGAAGGAAAGTTAAAAAAAGGTGACAAGCTGTTATCGGAAAGAGAGCTTGCAGAGCAGCTGCAAGTCAGCCGTCCCTCCATCCGAGAGGCTCTGAGAGCCTTAGAAATTATCGGACTGATTGAAACAAGACAGGGGGAAGGCAATTTTATCAGCGGCAGTGTTGAGAACAGTTTTTTCCAGCCTTTATCTGTACTATTTATGCTGAACAATGGTAGACCGAAAGACATACTGGAGTTAAGGGTAATTATAGAAGTGCAGATTGCTGCCCTTGCTGCGAAGCGGATGACCGATGAACATAAAGCGGAATTAGAAGATTTGATGTCTAAGCTTTGGGAGGCCGAAACGGAAGAAGAAAGTGCCAAAATTGACAAAGAGCTTCACTATAAGATTGCCAGGATCACGGAGAATTATTTGTTGATAAGCCTTTTACAGGCTATTTCTTCATTGATGGAGTCTTTTATTGGCAACGCTCGAATCATGATTCTAAAGAATACGGAATCAAAAAATCTGCTCACAGAGCAGCACCAGAGGATATGCCGTGCGTTGATCGCAGAAGATTCCCAGGAGGCTGAAAATGCCATGCGAGATCATCTGGAAAGTATTAACAATATCATCAAATATTTAGAGTACGGAAAGCACCTACCTAGCTTGTAGGTGTTTTTTTGTTAAAAAAAAGATTATAGTTGAACAATTCAGAAAACCGATGTAAAATATTGGTAAGGTGGTAAGACCATATTACCAATATTTTAAGGGGGGATAAAATGAGTGTGTATTTGTTGTTTGCAGTTGCATTAATCCCAATTGTATGGTTGATGGTATCCTTAGGAATTCTAAAGTTGCCAGCCCATATAACCTGTAGTATGACAACATTGGCTACGCTGATCTTGGCAGTATTTGTATGGAAAATGCCATTTTTATCAGCAATTTCTGCAACTATTGAAGGTGTGGCTGTTGGCCTATGGCCCATTATGATTGTAATCATTGCAGCAATTTTCACCTATAATCTGGCACTACATACAAAAAGCATGGATACGATCAAAAAAATGTTATCGGGTATCACTACCGATGACAGAATCCAGGTGCTTATACTGGCCTGGGGATTTGGAGGATTTCTTGAGGCTGTAGCAGGCTACGGGACGGCGGTAGCTATTCCCGCAAGCATATTGGCATCATTAGGTTTTGACCCGCTTTTTGCCGCCGTAATATGCTTGATTGCCAATACTGTTCCAACAGCCTTTGGAGCAGTAGGCATACCCGTAACAACTTTAGCTAAAGTAACTGGTCTGGATGTGGCATCCTTAAGCTATGCCATAGGAATACAACTGGCTGTATTCATTGTGATTATTCCATTCATTTTGGTCATCATGACAAGAAAAAGTATTAAAGGGCTAAAAGGCGTTCTTGGGATAACCTTTGCCTCTGGATTGGCTTTTGCCATTCCCCAAGTATTGGTTGCCAGATTTCTTGGAGCAGAGCTTCCTGCTCTATTGGGAAGTATATGCAGTATGGCTGTAACTATTTTCTTAGCCAAAGGAAGAAATCAAAAAGAAGGGGATCTAACAAAAGAAGTTATTACAATAAAGGAAGGATTCTTGGCCTGGCTGCCCTATATGTTGATTTTTTTCTTTATCATTTTGACCAGTCCGCTTTTCCCAGGAATACAAAGTTTGCTTGGAAACATTGAAACCCAGGTTGTTTTCTATCAAGGGGAAGGGGCAAAGGCAACTTCTTTCAATTGGATTGCTACACCTGGTGCCCTGATTATCCTAGCGACTTTTTTAGGCGGCTGGATACAAGGGGCAAAAACAGAAGAGATTATCAAAATACTTTTAAGTACATTTAAACAACTGACTAAATCAACGATCACCGTAGTATCTATCGTTTCTATGGCAAAAATCATGGGTTATAGCGGAATGATTACTTCACTTGCCATTGTTCTTGTAGAAGTCACAGGCAAAAACTTTGCTTTAATTTCTCCAGTCATCGGGATGTTGGGCACCTTTGTAACAGGAAGTGATACGTCATCCAATATATTATTTGGAGCGCTGCAAAAAGAGGTGGCTGCATCCATTGGAGTGAATCCCTACTGGCTGGCAGCAGCAAATACTTCTGGTGCCACAGCTGGGAAAATGATTTCCCCTCAAAGTATTGCCGTTGCTACGTCAGCCACAGGATTAGTGGGTTCAGAAGGAAGGATTTTTAATAGTACGATAAAATTCTGTTTGGTTTATGTGGTTGTATTGGGTGTGATGGTTTATGCAGGAAGTTTAATGATATAGCTGATTAGAAAAAAATATACCATATTTATAAGTGACAAGAGCAATTCAACAAGGAGGTTTAAAGATGGAAATATTGGTGTGTATTAAGCAGGTACCTGGTACCACA
>JBFNEZ010000029.1:0-29044 GCA_040797825.1 Thermotaleaceae bacterium
AAGAACAGTAGGAGCCGGAGTTGTTGCTTCTATCATTAAGTAGATAATATGAAATAGTTCTATTTTACGAATAGCCAGGTATAAACCTTGGCTATTCGTAAAATAATTATGTGTTTTTTGAGAAATTGTAAAAGGTGAAAAATACTAGATGGATCACAAAAAACTATAAAAGTCAAGACTTGATTGATGTTTTTAAATGATATATACTATACTAGTGTGTTTGTAAGGACTGTGATGAAGTGAAAGGTTGCCAAGGCATTGCAGATGGGGAATTTTCACGGAGAATGTCCGTTCAAGAATCGGGCGACAGAGTAACTGTATAGGCACCGGATTTCAAAAATAAAGTGGGAACACCCGGGGAAGTGTACAGGGATTCTAGTCGTACGTAAAAAAATGATTGCGTGCGATGAAAAGGAGGGAAATTAAAATGAGTAAAGGTAAACAAAAAATCAGAATCCGATTAAAGGCTTTTGAACACAAAATCTTAGATCAATCTTCTGAGAAAATTGTGGAGACTGCAAAAAGAACAGGTGCAGAAGTATCAGGACCTATACCATTGCCTACAGAAAAACAGATTATTACTATCTTAAGAGCTGTGCATAAGTATAAGGATTCTAGAGAGCAATTTGAAATGAGAACCCATAAGAGACTGATTGATATCTTAAACCCAACGCCAAAAACTGTAGATGCGTTAATGCGGTTAGATTTACCAGCCGGGGTTGATATCGAAATAAAGCTTTAATTTAAGAAAATCTACTAAGACTTAGGTTGATATAGAATGAGAAACCTCGCTTAGTATGATTACAGAAAATGTAATCCGCTGTAAGATTATCAGGAGGTGTGAAAAATGAAAGGAATTTTAGGAAGAAAAATCGGCATGACACAGATTTTTACAGAGGCAGGCATGGTGATACCTGTAACTGTAGTTGAAGCAGGCCCTATGGTAGTTACACAAATCAAAACTGTTGAAACAGATGGTTACAATGCTATCCAGGTTGGTTATGGAGACATCAAAACGAAAAATGTTAATAAGCCAACGAAGGGTCATTTTGAAAAAGCTGGGGTAGAATACAAAAAAGCTTTAAGAGAATTTGTTGTTGAAGACCCAGCTGCTTACCAAATAGGTCAGGAAATTAAAGCAGATATTTTTGCAGAAGGAAACAAAATTGATGTGACAGGTATCTCCAAAGGAAAAGGGACACAAGGAGCTATCAAAAGACACAACCAATCGAGAGGACCTATGTCTCACGGTTCTAAATATCATAGAGGACCTGGTTCTAAAGGGGCAGGTACAACACCTGGCAGAGTATTTAAGGGTCAAACAGAAGCGGGAAGAATGGGAAATGAGCAAGTTACCGTTCAGAACCTTGAGATAGTAAAAGTTGACACGGAGAGAAATCTTCTGTTAATCAAAGGAGCTATTCCAGGACCTAAAAAAGGAATGCTTACTATAAAAGAAACTGTTAAATCTGAGAAATAATCTGGCTACGGAAGGGAGGAACTACAATGCCAAAGGTTGCGTTATTAAATATTTCAGGAGAACAAGTGGGAGAGATTGAATTAAATGATAGCATTTTCGGTGCTGAAATCAATCAACATGTTCTTCATGATATGGTAAAAAATTATTTAGCTAATCAAAGACAAGGTACACAATCTGCTAAAACAAGAGCAGAAGTAAGAGGCGGCGGAAGAAAACCATGGAGACAAAAAGGAACTGGTAGAGCACGACAAGGAAGCATTCGTTCACCTCAATGGGTAGGAGGCGGAGTTGTATTTGCGCCAAAACCAAGGGATTACAGATATTCACTTCCTAAGAAAGTAAAGAGACTTGCGATGAAGTCTGCTTTAAGTTCAAAGGTTCAAGATAATAGCATTATCGTTTTGGATGCTTTAGAAATGAGTATGCCAAAAACAAAAGAAATGACCAATGTGCTAAAAAACCTAAAGGTAGACAAAAAGGCACTTATCGTATTAGATGAAAAGAATGAGAATATTATCAAGTCAGCAAATAATATTCCTGGCATTACAACAACCCTTGTGTCAACTTTAAATGTTTATGACATCTTAAAACATGACCAGTTTATTATTACTAAAGATGCTGTGCACAAGGTAGAGGAGGTGTACGCATAATGATGACACCATACGATATCATTAAACGCCCAATCGTTTCGGAACGAAGCATGGATGATATGGCTGATAAAAAATACACTTTTGAAGTGGACAAAAGAGCAAACAAAACAGAAATTAAGAAAGCCGTTGAGAAAATCTTTGGTGTAAAAGTAGACCAAGTGAACACTCAAAATGTTACAGGTAAATATAAAAGAATGGGTGCCCATGTGGGAAAAAGACCTGATTGGAAAAAAGCTATTGTAAAACTAACAGCTGACAGTAAAGAAATAGAATTCTTCGAAGGTATGTAGTCAAAAATAGCAGGTAAGTCAAAGAAGGAGGGAAACAAGATGGGAATCAAGAAGTTTAAGCCAACCTCTCCAGCAGTCCGTCAAATGACTGTTTCAACATTTGAAGAAATCACAAAGAAGGAACCTGAGAAGTCATTATTGGTACCTTTGAAAAAAAATGCTGGAAGGAATGCTCAAGGTAAAATTACGATTCGTCACAGAGGTGGCGGACAAAAAAGAAAATATAGATTAATTGATTTTAAAAGGGATAAGGACAATGTGCCTGCAAAGGTAAGTTCAATTGAGTATGATCCAAACAGAACAGCAAATATTGCTCTTTTAGTTTATGCTGATGGAGAAAAAAGATATATCCTAGCGCCAAACAAATTAAATGTTGGGGATACAGTTGTTTCGGGTGAAGGTGCAGATATCAAGGTAGGAAATGCACTGCAATTGAAACACATACCCGTAGGTACAGTTATCCATAATATTGAATTGAAGCCTGGCAAAGGCGGACAATTGGCAAGAGCGGCAGGAAATTCTGCTCAATTAATGGCTAAAGAAGAGAAATATGCCCAAGTTAGACTACCATCCGGTGAAGTAAGATTGGTAGCCATTAACTGTAAAGCAACCATTGGCCAAGTGGGAAATTTGGATCATGAGAACATTACAATTGGTAAAGCTGGTCGTAAAAGACACATGGGTATTAAGCCAACGGTAAGAGGTTCTGTAATGAACCCCAATGACCATCCTCACGGCGGTGGTGAAGGTAGATCCCCTATCGGAAGACCTACTCCTGTTACACCTTGGGGTAAACCAACGATTGGATATAAGACTAGAAAGAAAAATAAAGCATCTGATAAATTTATCGTTAAGCGTAGAAATGTGAAGTAGAGAGAAAAGGGGTCATGGATTCAGAGAAGACCTTGGCCTCATGGTTCTCGATGACGAACTAAGCAAGATGCCGAAGGGAGGATATAAGCAATATGAGTAGATCTTTGAAAAAAGGGCCTTATGTTGAGCCTAAGTTAATACAAAGAATAGAAGCAATGAACGAAAAGAACGAAAAGAAAGTATTAAAGACTTGGTCCCGTGCTTCTACAATATTTCCTCAAATGATTGGACACACAATTGCCGTTCATGACGGAAAGAAACATGTACCAGTCTATGTAACAGAAGATATGGTTGGCCATAAGCTTGGTGAATTTGCTCCAACAAGAAACTATAGAGGCCATGCGGATACAGAAAAATCATCAAGAGTGAAGAAGTAGATTTTATTGGAAGGAGGTTACTGAAGTGGAAGCAAAAGCAATCGCGAAATACGTACGCATATCTCCGAGAAAATTCAAGCCTATTTGTGATATGGTTAGGGGAAAAAATGTGGATGAGGCATTGGCAATATTAAAGTTTACGCCAAGAGCTGGATCTCCAGTGTTGGAAAAATTAATCAAATCAGCAAAGGCAAATGCTGAAAACAACCATGAAATGGATTCAGATAAACTATTCGTTGCAGATATTTATGCAAATCAAGGACCAACTTTGAAGAGATTTAGAGCTGCTTCAATGGGCCGTGGTGTTAAAATCTTAAAGAGAACGAGTCATGTAGGAGTTGTTCTAAAAGAAAGAGCGTAAGAAGGAGGGATATGTAAATGGGTCAAAAGGTTAATCCCCATGGATTAAGAGTCGGAATCATTAAGGATTGGGATTCAAAATGGTATGCAAAAAAAGGTGATTTTGCAGACCTTCTTATAGAAGATCATAAGATTCGAAAACATGTTAAAAATAAACTTTATACTTCTGGAATTGCTAGAATTACTATCGAAAGAGCTGCCAATAACAAGGTAAAAGTTAATGTATTTACTGCAAAGCCAGGGATGGTAATTGGCAAGGGAGGACAAGGCGTAGACCAGTTAAAAGCTGAGTTGGAAAAATTAACTGGCAAAAGTGTCCTTGTGAATATTACAGAAATTAAAGTTGCAGAAATGGAAGCTACTCTGGTTGCAGAAAATGTAGCATTTTCTCTTGAAAGAAGAGTTTCCTTTAGAAGAGCTATGAAGCAAGCCATACAAAGAACCATGAGAGCAGGAGCAAAGGGTATCAAGATTGCTGTTTCAGGAAGACTTGGTGGTGCTGAGATGGCAAGAGATGAGAAGTATAGCGAAGGAAATGTTCCTCTTCATACATTAAGAGCAGATATTGACTATGGATTTGCTGAAGCCAATACAACTTATGGAAAAATTGGCGTAAAAGTATGGATCTATAAGGGAGAAATATTGCCAGAAGCAAGTGATGAAGTAAAAGAACTAAGAAGAGCTTTGAGAGCACAAACTGCAGAAGCAAAGCCGGCAAGAGAAAATCGTGGTCCTAGAGATAATAGAGGACCAAGAGATAACAACTATCGTGGAAATAGAGATAATAACTATCGCGGCAATAGAGACAATCAAAACCGTGAAAGTAGACCTTATACACGAGAAAGATCAAAAGAATAACAGTAGTATTTGACGAAGGGAAGGAGGAAACAGACGATGTTAATGCCTAAAAGAGTAAAACGTCGTAGAGTGCATAGAGGCAGAATGAAAGGTACTGCACAGAGAGGCAATACCATTAGCTACGGAGAATTTGGTCTTATGGCCATGGAGGCTGCTTGGATTACCTCTAATCAAATAGAAGCTGCCAGGATTGCAATGACGAGATATATCAAAAGAGGGGGGAAAGTTTGGATCAAAATATTCCCTCATAAACCAGTAACACAAAAACCTGCTGAAACTCGTATGGGTGCTGGTAAAGGTTCCCCAGAGTATTGGGTAGCAGTAGTGAAGCCAGGCAGAGTAATGTTTGAGCTTGCAGGTGTTTCCGAGGAAAAAGCCAGAGAAGCTATGAGACTTGCAGCCCACAAACTACCCATTAAGTGCAAATTCATAACCCGTCAAGAGATGGGAGAAAAGGGTGGTGAAGCTAATGAAAGCTAATAAGCTTCAAGAAATGACTGTACAGGAGTTAAACACCAAGTTGACAGAGCTTAAAGCTGAACTTTTTAACTTAAGATTCCAATTAGCTACTGGCCAATTAGATAATCCAATGCGGGTAAAGCATGTGAGAAAAGACATTGCACGCATTCAAACCATCCTTAGAGAAAAAGAATTAAAACAAGTGAATGCATAGAAAAGATGCAGGAAGGAGGACTTAACTCGTGGAAAGAGGAAGAAGAAAAACCAGAGTAGGTCGTGTTGTAAGCGATAAAATGGAAAAAACAATTGTAGTGGCTGTTGAAGACTTCGTTCGTCATCCGCTGTACGGAAAAGCGGTAAAGAGAACCAAGAAGTTTAAGACCCATGATGAAAATAATGAGTGCAAAATTGGTGATAAAGTAAGAATAATGGAAACTAGACCATTAAGTAAAGATAAGCGATGGAGACTAGTACGCATTATTGAAAAAGCGAAGTAATGTATAACCGGAGGGAGGTATAGCCATGATTCAACAGGAATCACGACTAAGAGTTGCTGATAATTCAGGAGCCAAGGAATTACTTTGTATCCGTGTACTTGGGGGTTCAAAGAGAAAATATGCCAATATTGGTGATGTGATTGTTTGTTCAGTTAAAGAAGCAACACCAGGCGGTGTTGTAAAGAGAGGCCAAGTAGTTAAGGCTGTTGTAGTAAGAAGCAAACATGGCGCAAGACGTATTGATGGAAGCTATATTAAATTCGACGAAAATGCAGCAGTTATTATAAAAGAGGATAAAAATCCAGTCGGAACTCGTATATTCGGACCCGTAGCAAGAGAGCTGAGAGAAAGAGATTTCATGAAAATCGTTTCCCTTGCACCAGAAGTACTATAGTTCGAGGAGGTGTAATGAATGCACGTTAAAAAAGGTGACACAGTGGTTGTAATATCAGGTAAAGATAAAGGAAAAAAAGGCAAAGTGCTTCAAGCCATGCCAAAACAAGAGAGAGTAATTGTTGAAGGCGTAAATATGGTTACAAAGCATCAAAAGCCTAATGCAAAGGTACAACAGGGTGGAATTATTCATCAAGAAGGTACCATCCATGTTTCAAATGTAATGCTCTGGGATGCAAAGGCAAAAGCACCTACAAGAGTAGGCTATAAAAAATTAGAGAACGGAACTAAAGTAAGAGTTTCTAAGAAAAGTGGAGAAACTATTGAATAATATTTAGGCTTGAAGGGAGGTTTAAGTAGTGACAGCTAGACTAAAAGAGCGATATACGAAGGAAGTTACCAAAGCGCTGATGGAAAAATTCAATTACGATAGCGTAATGGAGATACCAAAAATCGAGAAGATCGTTATTAATATGGGACTAGGCGATGCAAAAGACAATACAAAACTTTTAGAAGTTGCCATTGATGAGTTAGCAACTATCGCTGGTCAAAAACCAATTGTGACAAGAGCAAAAAAATCTGTAGCAAACTTTAAGGTGCGTGCAGGAATGCCAGTAGGCGCTAAAGTGACCCTAAGAGGCGAAAGAATGTACCAATTTGCAGATAGATTATTTAATGTTGCACTACCAAGAGTAAGAGACTTTAAAGGTGTAGATCCAAACTCCTTTGATGGAAGAGGAAATTATGCCCTTGGTATAAAAGAGCAATTAATATTCCCTGAGATCGAATACGATAAAGTAGAAAAAATTCGTGGAATGGATATTATCGTTGTTACGACAGCAAAGACAGATGAAGAAGCCCGTGAACTGTTAAGACTGTTAGGGATGCCATTCGCTAGATAAGAGGAGGGAAAATAGTGGCTAAAAAAGCAATGATTAATAAGCAGCAAAGAAAACAAAAATTCTCCAGTAGAGAATACAATAGATGCCGTATTTGTGGAAGACCACATGCTTATTTAAGAAAGTTCGGCATATGCCGTATTTGTTTTAGAGAATTAGCCTATAAGGGTCAGATACCAGGAGTTAAAAAGGCAAGCTGGTAGAGATAAAGGGAAGGAGGTATTTATACCATGACGATGACAGATCCAATTGCAGATATGATTACACGTATAAGAAACGCAAATACTGTGAAGCATGAAACTGTGGATATTCCTGCTTCAAATATGAAAAAATCAATTGCTGAGATACTGCTTAATGAAGGATTTATTAAGGGATATGATGTAATTGAGGACGGAAAACAAGGCATCATCAGAGTTCAATTGAAATACGGAAAAAATAGTGAAAAGGTAATCAGTGGATTAAAGAAAATCTCTAAGCCTGGCTTAAGAGTTTATGCAAAAAAAGATGAAATACCAAAAGTACTAGGCGGATTAGGCATAGCAATTCTCTCAACTTCAAACGGAATTGTAACTGATAAGGATGCAAGAAAATTGGGTGTTGGTGGAGAAGTTATCTGCTACGTATGGTAATAGATAATTTTAAGGCATAGGAGGTGCAGCAATGTCAAGAATAGGTAAACAGCCAATCACAATACCTCAAGGAGCTGAGGTAAAGATTGACGAAAAAAACCTTGTTACCGTAAAAGGTCCAAAGGGACAATTACAACAACAAATCAATAAAGATATTAAAATTACTATAGAAGAAGGCACGTTAACTGTAGAAAGACCAACGAATAACAAAGTACACAGATCTTTACATGGATTAAGTCGTACTTTGATCAACAATATGGTTGAAGGTGTTACAAAGGGATTTGAGAAAAAATTACAAATTGTAGGTGTTGGATATCGTGCAGCAAAATCAGGAAATAAATTGACACTTTCCTTAGGTTTTTCTCATCCAGTTGAAATGATCGATCCAGAAGGCATTTCAACAGAAGTTCCTACACAAACAGAGATCCTTGTAAAAGGAATTGATAAGCAGGCAGTAGGAAATTATGCTGCAAAAATTAGAGAGTGGAGAGAGCCAGAGCCATATAAGGGCAAAGGTATTCGATATTCTGACGAAGTTGTTCGTCGTAAGGAAGGAAAAACAGGTAAGAAGTAGGAAAGGAGTGAAATAAGGTGATTAAAAAGGAGAGCAAAAATACAAAACGAAAAGTAAGACACGTTAGAGTACGTAGAAAAGTATTCGGAACTCCTGAACGTCCAAGATTAAGCATCTATAAAAGCTTAACCAATATGTATGCTCAAATTATTGATGATACAACAGGCTCAACGCTCGTTTCTGCTTCAACTTTAGATAAAGATTTCAATAATAAAGTTGAAAAAACAGGAAACAAAGATGCTGCAAAGCTTGTGGGTGAAATGGTAGCTAAACGAGCTATTGAAAAAGGAATAGACAAAGTTGTATTTGATAGAGGCGGTTACATCTATCACGGAAGAGTGAAAGAACTAGCAGAAGGTGCAAGAGAAGCTGGTTTGCAATTCTAACAGAAGGAGGGAAATCAATGCGACGTCAACTGATTGATGCCAGTAAATTAGATTTAAAAGAAACCGTTGTAAATATAGGCCGTGTAACAAAAGTTGTAAAAGGTGGTAGAACCTTTCGATTCAGTGCGCTAGTAGTTGTAGGTGATGAAAACGGATACGTTGGAATTGGCACTGGCAAGGCAATGGAAATTCCAGATGCAATCCGCAAAGGAATCCAAGATGCAAAGAAAAATCTAATCTATGTCCCAAGAGTTGGAACAACTATTCCACATTCAATTGAAGGACATTTTGGTGCAGGTAGAGTACTCATTATGCCAGCACAAGAAGGTACTGGAGTTATTGCAGGAGGACCTGTTCGTGCCGTATTAGAGCTAGCAGGCATTAAAGATGTTAGAGCAAAATCTTTAGGAACCAACAACTCAAGAAATATGGTTAACGCTACGATTGAAGGCTTAAGGCAACTAAAGACAGTGGATCAAGTTGCAAGATTAAGAGGAAAATCCGTAGAGGAACTATTAGGTTAGGGGGGAAGAGCCTTGGCTAATATCTTAAAAGTAACACTCATTAGAAGTACAATTGGCGTTAAGCCTCAACATAAAAAAACAGTTGAAGCGTTAGGATTAAGAAAAATTCATCAAGTTGTTGAACAGCCTGATAATCCTCAAATCAGAGGCATGATTCATCAAGTACAACATCTTGTATCAGTAGAAGAAATATAGTTTAAGGAGGTGGAACCATGAAACTACACGAGTTAAGACCTGCTGAGGGCTCAACGAAAGATAGAAAGAGACGCGGTAGAGGTACAGCTTCTGGACAGGGTAAAACAGGCGGACGTGGAGAAAAAGGACAAAAAGCTCGAAGCGGTGGCGGAGTTAGACCTGGATTCGAAGGTGGACAGATGCCTCTTCATAGAAGACTTCCAAAGAGAGGTTTCAACAATCCATTTAAAAAAGTATGGACAATTATCAACTTGGATGAGTTAAATAAATTTGAAGATGGTACTGTTGTTACACCAGAGCTTTTATTAGAGTGCGGTGTGATTAAGAAAGTAGTGGATGGTGTAAAAGTATTAGGAGACGGTGAATTACAAAAGAAAGTTACTGTTCAAGCCCATAAATTCAGCCAGTCAGCTATTGAAAAAATTCAAGCTGCTGGAGGAAAGGCCGAGGTGATTTAAGTTGCTTACAACCCTAAAAAATGCTTGGAAAATTCCTGATTTAAGAAAAAGAATTTTATACACCCTCATGATGATGCTAGTTTTTAGACTGGGTTCAACAATCCCTGTTCCAGGTATGGATAGAGCTGCATTGTCTCAGTTGTTTAATCAGACAGAAAGTGGATTGTTTGGTTTATTCAACTTGATTTCCGGTGGGGCCTTCGGTGATTTCACAATCTTTGCACTGAGTATTTCACCATACATCACTGCATCTATAATTCTTCAACTATTAACAATTGCTATTCCTAGTTTGGAAGCGATGGCCAAAGAGGGAGAAGAAGGAAGAAAGAAGATTGCCCAGTATACCAGATATGGAACCGTTATATTGGCTTTAATCCAAGCTACTGGAGTAAGTATAGGATTATTTAATCAAGCCTTGATTGACAGGGGGTTTTGGACAGTCGGTGTAGTGGTGATTACGCTAACAGCAGGAACAGCGTTTTTGATGTGGTTGGGCGAGCAGATTACCGAAAAGGGTATCGGAAACGGTATTTCCTTAATCATCTTTGCGGGTATTGTTTCAAGAATGCCTATAGGTGTTGCGCAGACATATCAAAGATTTAGAGTAAATGAAGTAACAATATTCTCTATTCTTATATTCGTAATTTTGTCTGTATTGATTGTAGCAGGAGTTGTAGCAATTCAACAAGGAACAAGGAAGATTCCTGTGCAGTATGCAAAGAGAGTGGTAGGAAGAAAAATGTATGGGGGACATAGTACCCATATTCCACTAAAGGTAAATCAAGCTGGTGTTATTCCCATTATCTTTGCGATATCTTTACTGCAGTTTCCATTAACCATCACATACTTTGTTAGGGGCGGTGGATTTGCTGCCTTTATAGAAAAATATTTATCACCGGGCGGAAATCCTGGTATTTGGATATACTCCATTATGGAGGTACTGCTTATCATATTTTTCACCTACTTCTATACTGCAATTACCTTTAATCCCGTAGAGGTTTCTGAAAATATGAAAAAACATGGTGGTTTTATACCTGGCATCAGACCTGGCAAACCAACTACAGACTATCTCAATAAAGTGTTAACAAGAATTACCTTGGCAGGAGCTGTTTTCCTTGCATTCATCGCAGTGCTTCCTACTTTGATTCTGAAATTCACCAGCATCAATCTGCTCTTTGGCGGTACCAGTATTCTTATAGCTGTATCCGTTGCATTGGAAACGATGAAGCAAGTAGAAGCGCAAATGATGATGAGACATTACCAAGGATTCTTAAAATAAAAATAGGAGCTATCATGGGGATTATTCCCCATGTCCTACACCGAATAAATAACCAGGAGATGGTATGATGAGATTGATTTTGTTAGGGCCTCCAGGAGCGGGTAAAGGTACTCAAGCTGCTGGAATTGTAGATAAATATAGTATTCCCCATATTTCTACTGGAGATATTTTCCGTAAAAATATCAAAGAAGGTACAGAATTGGGAAAAAAAGCGAAAGAATATATGGATCAAGGTTTTTTAGTACCAGATGATTTAGTGGTAGCTATTGTTGAAGACCGACTAAAAGATGAGGACTGTCAAAAAGGTTTCTTGTTAGACGGTTTTCCTCGTACTGAATATCAGGCTGAAGCTCTTGATAAAGTATTAGACAATATGAACAATGCATTAAATAAAGTAGTCAATGTAAATGTAGACAAAGAAATTCTAATTGAGCGAGCTGTTGGACGTAGAATTTGTAAAGAATGCGGTGCAACCTACCATATTCAGTTTAACCCTCCTGTATCTTTAGAGATTTGTGATAAATGTGGAGGAACCTTGTATCAAAGAGCGGATGATAACGAAGAGACGGTAACCAAGCGGATCGAAGTATATCTACAAGAAACACAGCCACTGATTGATTACTATAAAGATAAGGGAATCCTAGTCACAGTGAATGGGCAACAGCCTATAGATAAGGTGTTTGAAGATATTGTGGCTGCTTTAGGAGCGAAATAGCATGATTATCCTAAAATCCAGTAAAGAAATCGAATATATGCGGGAAGCTGGTAAAATAGTAGCCTATGTTCACGAAGTGCTAAGGGATGCAGTCAAACCAGGTATTACTACTGGGGAGTTAGATGTACTGGCTGAAAATGAAATTAAAAAGTACGGTGCAACTCCAGCATTTAAAGGATACAACGGATTTCCAGCAAGTATTTGTGCCTCTATTAATGAAGAGGTAGTACATGGAATACCTGGATTAAAAATGCTAAAAGATGGCGATATTATTAGTATAGATATTGGTGCTGTATATAATGGTTACTACGGAGATGCTGCAAAAACTCACCCAGTGGGAAAAGTAAGTGATGAGGCTTTAAGATTGATTGCTGTGACAAGACAAAGTTTTTATGAAGGATTGGCCTTTTGTCGAGAAGGGCATAGACTATCAGATATATCTCACGCAGTGCAGTCTTATGTAGAAAAAAACCAATTTTCTGTTGTTAGAGATTTTGTAGGGCATGGTATTGGTAGAAATATGCATGAAGATCCCCAAATACCCAATTATGGTCCTCCAGGAAAAGGGCCAAGGCTGGCAGAAGGGATGATATTGGCTATAGAGCCAATGGTGAATGCAGGTACTTATCATGTTAAGACATTGATAGATAATTGGACTGTGATTACGACAGATAAAAAAATGTCAGCCCATTATGAGCATACGGTTGCCATCACAAAAGATGAGCCGATCCTATTAACAGCCCTCTAATATCCTTATAAAGAGGTGAAAATATGGATTCTACGCTTGAAATTGAAATAGGTCAAGTGGTCAAGTCTAAGGCAGGAAGAGATAAGGACCGGATTTTTATAATTATAGATATTGTCGATGAGCAGTACGTCCTGGTTGCTGATGGGGACTTAAGAAAATTGGATAATCCCAAAAAGAAAAAAGTGCGTCATCTAGCGAAATATAATATCATCTGTGAAGAAGTAAAAAATAAAATCAATAACCATGAAAAAATTACAAATTTACTTCTAAGGCGGGAACTGGAGAAACTGGGACTACTTTAGTCTCAGGAATAGGAGGTTTGATGTCCTAATGGCGAAAAGCGATGTTATAGAGGTTCAAGGTACTGTTGTTGAAGCTCTACCTAATGCCATGTTTAAAGTGAAGTTAGAGAATGGACACGAAATATTAGCACATATTTCAGGTAAATTAAGAATGAATTTTATCAGAATATTGCCTGGTGACAAGGTTACGATTGAACTGTCACCTTACGATTTAACTAGAGGTAGAATAACCTGGCGTGGTAAGTGATTAAGGAGGGATAACAGTGAAGGTTCGACCATCAGTTAAACCTATTTGCGAAAAGTGCAAAATTATAAAAAGAAAAGGCAGAGTTATGATTATCTGTGAAAATCCAAAACACAAGCAAAAACAAGGCTAACTAGCTTGTATAAATAAAAAGCTAGTATTTACTATTGTAATTTAGTATAATAGTAAGTTGTGATATTATTGGTATTTTGGTGCGGCTGAATTTGGCAGCTAAGGGCTGTCAAATTACTGAATACCGATTCAATATATTTCATTACCATAGTTTATTAGAATAGATAAAAGAGTACAGATTTGGGAGGTGCAAGATAAAATGGCAAGAATTGCAGGCGTGGACTTACCAAGAGAAAAAAGAGTTGAAATAGGTTTAACATATATCTTTGGTATTGGTAGAAATACATCAAATAGTATTCTGACAAAAGCAGGTGTAAACCCTGATACAAGAATCAGAGATTTAACTGAAGAAGAAGTAGGTAAGTTAAGACAAATTATTGACAATGAATATAAAGTTGAAGGTGATTTACGACGAGATATCGCTTTAAACATTAAAAGGTTAAAGGAAATAGGTTGCTATAGAGGTATTCGTCATAGAAGAAATCTACCAGTTAGAGGCCAAAGAACAAAGACCAATGCTAGAACAAGAAAAGGCCCAAGAAAAACTGTTGGTCGTAAGAAGAAGAAATAGTTGAAGGAGGTTTAAGGAATGGTAGCCAAAAAGGCAGCGAAAAAAGTTCGTAAGAGAAGACGAGAACGTAAAAATATTGAACGTGGTCAAGCCCATATTCAATCAACATTTAATAATACAATTGTTACCTTAACGGATCTGCAAGGGAATGCCATATCCTGGGCCAGTGCAGGTGGACTAGGATTTAAAGGCTCCAGAAAATCTACTCCTTTTGCAGCACAAATGGCTGCAGAAACTGCTGCAAGGGCAGCAATGGAGCATGGATTAAAAACTATAGAAGTATATGTAAAAGGCCCTGGATCTGGAAGAGAAGCGGCAATTAGATCCTTACAGGCTGCTGGTTTAGAAATCAACTTAATTAAGGATGTAACACCAGTTCCTCATAATGGATGCAGACCGCCAAAACGTAGAAGAGTATAATAAGGATTAGGAGGTGTAGGAATAATGGCAAGATATACGGGACCTTCTTGTAGACTTTGTCGAAGAGAAGGACAGAAGTTATATTTAAAAGGCGAAAGATGCTTTACAGATAAATGTGCAATTGCTAGAAGAGGTTATGCCCCAGGACAGCATGGACAAGGAAGAAAAAAGCTATCCAACTATGGACTGCAGCTTCGTGAAAAGCAAAAAGCAAAAAGATTTTATGGATTGTTAGAAACTCAGTTCAGACAGTACTTTGAAAAAGCTGATAAGATGACAGGTATCACTGGTGAAAACTTGCTTAGAATTCTAGAAACCAGATTAGATAATGTTGTTTATCGAATGGGTTTTGCTTCCTCTAGAAAAGAAGCTAGACAATTGGTTAGACATGGTCACTTCACAGTAAACGGAGGTAAGGTAGATATACCATCCTATCTTGTATCTGTTGGCGATGTAATCAAGGTGAAAGAAAAAAGTATTAGTTCTGCAAAATTCAAAGAGTTAGCTGAAGCTGCTTCTAACGTACCGAACTGGGTACAGGTAAGCTTTGAAAACTTAGAGGGAAAGGTTGTTTCACTGCCTACTAGAGAAGATATTGACATTCCAATAGCAGAGCACTTAATTGTCGAGTTATATTCAAGATAATAATTTTAGAATCAGTTACCCTCATATTGTATAGAGATAAAATTGATAAGGAGGGTCAAAAGTATGATTGAAATTGAAAAGCCTAAGATAGAATGTGTAGAATTAAATACAGAAAACACCTATGGAAAGTTTGTAGTTGAACCGCTGGAAAGAGGTTATGGTACCACATTGGGAAACAGCTTGAGACGAATATTGCTCTCTTCTTTACCCGGTGTTGCTGTTACATCTGTGAAGATTGATGGTGTACTTCATGAATTTTCGACAGTTTCTGGTGTAAAGGAAGACATTTCAGAGATTATATTAAATCTTAAGGAATTGTCTGCAAAAATGTATTCCGATAGCTCTAAAATTGTGCGCATTGATGCACGAGGACCAGGCGACGTAACTGCTGGAGATATCATTGCTGATGCTGATATTGAAATATTAAATCCAGATCTGCATATAGCAACACTAGAAGAGGATGCTAGACTAGTTATGGAAATCTCTCTTGCCAAGGGAAGAGGATATGTACCATCGGAAAACAACAAGACAGATACGATGCCTATTGGCGTAATTCCTGTTGACTCTATTTATACGCCTGTGAAAAAGGTGAGTTATAGTGTAGAGAATACAAGGGTAGGTCAGGTAACAGACTATGATAAATTAACGCTTGAAATATGGACCGATGGAAGCATTAAGCCCGATGAAGCAGCTTCTTTAGGCGCGAAGATTATGAATGAACATTTAAATTTATTCATTACCTTAACGGATCATATCGATAATGTTGAAATCATGGTAGAAAAAGAAGAAGATAAAAAAGAAAAAGTTCTTGAGATGACGATAGAAGAACTTGAATTGTCTGTGAGATCCTATAACTGTTTAAAACGGGCTGGAATTAATACCGTTGAAGAACTCACACAAAAATCGGAAGAAGATATGATGAAGGTAAGAAATCTGGGTAAAAAATCCCTTGAAGAAGTTCAGCAAAAGCTTGAGGAACTTGGATTAGGCTTAAGACCTAGTGAAGATTAATTGGGTTTAAAGGAGGGAAAGACATGGCAGGACATCGTAAATTAGGCCGTACCACAGACCACAGGATGGCAATGTTAAGAAACCTTGTGACAAGTCTGTTAAGAGAAGGTCGTATTGAAACCACTGAGACAAGAGCAAAAGAAACCCGAAAACTTGCAGAAAAAATGATCACTTTAGCAAAAAGAGGAGATCTTCATGCAAGAAGACAGGTAATGGGCTTTGTGTATGATGAAACAACTGTAAAAAAATTATTCGATGATGTTGCACCAAAGTATGCAGAGAGAAATGGTGGATATACAAGAATCATGAAGCTTGGTCCTCGCAGAGGCGATGCGGCGGAAATGGTTATATTAGAATTAGTTTAAATCGATGGGGATTAAGTGGCGCGCTTAGTCCCTTTTGTTTATTTAAGAAGAATTGTCCAAAAACGTAAAAATATCAAATAATCTATTGGTATTATCACTGGTTAGCGGTATAATAGATTAGATATAATACAAATGTTGTGAGGAACGTAAATATGGAAAATATTATAGAAATAAAAGACTTGATCTATGAATATAAAAACGAAGAAAATGAGGGTGTACAGGCACTAAAAAATGTATCTCTGAATATAAAACAGGGAGAATTTTTAGTGGTGATCGGTCATAATGGTTCTGGAAAATCTACCATGGCAAAGCATATCAATGCCCTGCTGCTGCCTAGTGGGGGAAAGGTATATGTAAATGAATTGGATACAGCAGATGAGAAAAATACTTGGTTTATACGACAAACCGCTGGTATGGTATTTCAAAATCCCGACAATCAAATTGTAGCTACCGTTGTTGAAGAGGATGTGGCCTTTGGACCAGAAAATTTGGGAGTTCATTCAAAAGAAATCCGCAGTCGTGTAGATGAGGCATTGAAAGCTGTAGGCATGTATGATTTCAGAAAAAAGGGTCCTCATCTATTATCTGGAGGACAAAAGCAAAGAATTGCCATTGCTGGTGTTATTGCCATGAAGCCAAAATGTATCATACTAGACGAACCTACGGCCATGCTTGATCCTTCAGGCAGGAAGGAAGTTATGGAAACCATTCGGAGGTTGAATCGAGAAGAAGGCATAACAATTGTTCATATTACCCATTATATGGATGAGGCAGTTGATGCAGATCGCGTTATTGTGATGGAAGCTGGCAATCAAGTGTTAGAAGGAACTCCAAAGGAAGTATTTCAGCAAGTAGAGATATTAAAGAGGCTTGGATTGGATGTACCCCAGGTAACAGAATTAGCCTTTCAATTAAAAAAGAGCGGTATAGAAATTTCTCCAGATATATTAACCGTAGACGAGATGGTGGTGCATTTATGTCAATTATTGTAGAAAATTTAACCCATATATACAATCCCAATACCCCCTTTGAGACGAATGCATTAAACAATGTGAGTCTTGAGATTGAAAAAGGTGAGTTTGTGGGTCTTATTGGACATACTGGTTCTGGAAAATCTACTTTGATTCAACATCTAAATGGATTATTAAAGCCAGCTTCAGGAAGAATATTGGTAAATGGTTTTGATATTACTCAGAAGGATGTAAAACTCAAAGAAATTCGACAAAAAGTTGGCTTGGTTTTTCAATATCCTGAGCATCAGCTCTTTGAGGAAACCATTTATAAAGATGTGGCATTTGGTCCATTAAACCTCGGCTTATCTCAATCTGAGATAGATGCACGCGTTAAAGAGTCCATTGAATTGGTTGGATTAGATTTTGAAGTCATAAAAGAACGCTCACCCTTTGAACTGAGTGGAGGCCAAAGAAGACGGGTTGCCATCGCTGGGGTAGTAGCTATGAAGCCAGAAGTACTGATATTGGATGAGCCAACGGCAGGACTAGATCCTAAAGGTCGAGATGAGATTTTAGATCAAATAAAAAATTTGCATAACCGATATGGAATGACTGTTATTCTTGTATCCCACAGCATGGAAGATATAGCCCGAATGGTAGACAAAATTATCGTGATGCACCAAGGTCAGGTAGCTTTAAAGGGAGCACCGAGAGAAGTGTTTAAGCATGTGGATTTACTAGAAGATATTGGCTTGGGGATTCCTCAGATTACGTATTTAATGAGAAAATTAAAAGCAATGGGAAAACCAGTAAATGATGATGTATTAACTATTGAAGAAGCCAAGAATGAAATTATCAACTGGATAAGGAGAAAGTAATATGCTTAAGGATATCACAATTGGACAATACTATCCCCAGGAGTCAATCATCCACAAATTAGACCCCAGAGTAAAAATACTGGCTACCTTTGTATATATTGTTGCTCTATTTTTAGTGAAAAGCTTTACTGCCTATGGATATATATTGCTGTTTTTAGGAAGTGCAATCATTTTATCGAAAGTACCCTTTTCCTATATGGTAAGAGGACTTAAGCCTTTATTTTTTATTATCCTGTTGACCTTTGGTATTAATATTTTCATGACAAAGGGTGAAGTGATCTATCAACTTGGCCCTTTAGATGTGACAAGAGAAGGAATTCGTCAAGCTCTGTTTATGGGATCCAGATTGGTACTTTTGATTATTGGCACATCTTTACTGACCTTGACTACTTCGCCGATACAACTTACTGATGGTATTGAAAACTTGCTAAATCCTTATCGACGATTTGGAGTACCTGCCCATGAATTAGCGATGATGATGACCATAGCCTTAAGATTTATTCCTACATTATTAGAGGAAACTGATAAAATTATGAAGGCTCAGATGGCAAGGGGAGCAGACTTTGAGAGCGGCAATATTATCAATCGTGCTAAAAGTCTAGTACCGCTGCTCGTACCCCTATTTATCAGTGCCTTTAGACGAGCCGATGAATTGGCTATGGCCATGGAAGCAAGATGTTATAGAGGTGGAGAAAATAGAACGAGAATGAAAGAACTTTCTCTACATAGTAGAGACTTTGCTGCATCAGGAATTGCGGTTATAATGCTGGCGGTAGTAATACTCGATCGCTTTATGAGGTAAAAAATAAAGTAGGTGCAATATGAAGAATATTAAACTACAAGTGGAGTATGATGGAACAGACTTTTGCGGATGGCAAAAACAGCTTAATGGCAGAACCGTTCAAGGAGAAATAGAGAGAGCACTGGAGAAAGTACTCAAAAAGCCTGTAAAACTTTCAGGATCGGGAAGGACCGATGCAGGTGTTCATGCTTTAGGCCAAGTAGCCAATTTTAATGAAGATATCAGTGTTCCAACAGATAAGATCCCCTATGCTCTCAATAGTTTGCTACCTGCGGATATTGCCATTTGGAAAGCCGAGGAAGTAGAAGCAAACTTTCATGCAAGATATAGTGCAAAAAGGAAGAAGTACATCTATCAAATATACAATGATAAAGTACGTAGCCCCTTAATGCGAAACTATGCTTTCTTTGTTCCCCAACCCTTGGATTATGATGCAATGTGCGCAGCAGGAAAATACTTTTTAGGTACCCATGATTTTAAAGGATTTATGGCTGCTGGCAGCAACGTGAAGGATACAATTCGAACCCTATACAAACTGGATGTATATTTATCGAATGATCTAATCAAAATAGAAGTTGAAGGGAATGGATTTTTATATAATATGGTGCGGATTATTGCAGGAACCCTTATTGAGGTAGGAAAAGGAAATATTTTAAGAACTGCAATTCCTCAAATCATTGATTCCGGCATGCGTGATAAAGCAGGGCCCACAGCTCCGGCCCAAGGATTATATCTGGCTGAAGTTTTTTATGTATAGCTTGAAATAATAGGCATTATATTGAAATATTCCTTGACACACACGGCTGCATGTATTAAAATGGATAAAGAGTGTGCTTATTAAAAAATCCACTAGCCCCGGGTTTTTTAACATAAAAGGCGTATCGTGTTAGGACAGTAGTGTTAGGAGGGAAATTAGATGAAATCATTTATGGCAAAGCCACTGGAGATAGAAAGAAAGTGGTATGTGATTGATGCAGAAGGAAAGCCATTAGGACGTTTGGCTTCAGAGGTTGCATCTATTTTAAGAGGAAAGAGAAAACCTATCTTTACTCCAAATGTAGATACAGGTGATTATGTAATTATTGTCAATGCAGAAAAAGTATTGTTTACTGGTAGAAAGCTAGACAATAAATTATACAGACACCATACAGGACATCCTGGAGGATTAAAGGAAGTTACTGCAAGAGAATTGATGGCTAAGAAGCCTGAGCAAGCGTTGAAACTGGCTATCAAAGGAATGCTTCCAAAGAACAGCTTAGGCAGACAAATGTTTAAAAAATTAAAAGTATATGCTGGTACTGAGCACAATCATGATGCTCAACAACCACAAGTACTGGATATATAAGCTGTAGAGGAAGGGAGGAAGAATTATGGCCAGAGTACAATATTATGGAACAGGTAGAAGAAAAACTTCTATTGCTAGAGTGAGATTAGTACCCGGTGAAGGAAAAATCACGGTGAATGGTAGAAATATAGATGATTATTTTGATTATGAAACATTAAAAAGAGACATTAAAATGCCTCTTGCATTAACACAAACAGAAGGCAAATATGATGTTCTTGCTAAGG
Source organism: Thermotaleaceae bacterium (assembly GCA_040797825.1). Taxonomy (GTDB): domain Bacteria; phylum Bacillota; class Clostridia; order Peptostreptococcales; family Thermotaleaceae; genus Geosporobacter. The sequence goes on from JBFNEZ010000029.1 coordinate 20,537, forward strand.
TACAAGGCGGTGGCTTCACAGGTCAAGCTGGTGCTTTAAGACATGGTATTTCAAGAGCATTACTAAAAGCTGAAGCTGAGTTAAGAGGAGTTCTTAAAAAAGCAGGATTCTTAACAAGAGACCCAAGAATGAAAGAAAGAAAGAAGTACGGCTTAAAGAAAGCAAGACGTGCACCACAGTTCTCAAAGAGATAATTTCAAAGTTTACAAAAGTCCCGAAAACACAGTGTTTCGGGACTTTATTTTTTTGTCGTGTCGCAAATTTGTCGCAAACTCAATTTAACACTAGAATAAAATTATATATTTTAATACTCTGCTTAAAATAAAATAAAAATATATATTTTGATATTCTCTAATATAATATAAAAAGCTCCCGTTAAGGGAGCAAGATAAAAAATGGTTGGAATATAAAGGCTTCCTACTCTGTTCATATGGGTGTAGGAAGCTTTTTTTTTGCAAAACACTTTCGAGCAGGGACCAGAACATAATAAGTAGACAATAGAAATCGAATTTCTGAAACTATGATTCATGTCAAAAAAACAATGTTTCATGCAGCCAACGGTTTTGAAGGGAAATTACTGATAGATTGAACGTAGAGAAATATATGTTATTTCGTTCAATTAAAAAGGAGGAAAAATTATGAAAAAACGATTGATGAGCATCCTGCTGGCTCTGTTTATGGTATGGACCCTGCTGCCGATTTCGGTAATAGCGTCCACACAAGGGGTAAAAATACTGTCATACCCCACGAAAACAACCTACAAGCTTGGTGAGGGCTTTGACACCACCGGGCTTAACGCGGTGATTAATATCAATGGCGTCGATAAAAACGTCAATAACAAAATCACCTTCTATACATCGAAAACAGTGGAACTGACACAAGGCCGCCCCTGGACGGTGGCCGGGAATAATAGGGTGGTTGAAATAAGGTACGAGGGTAAAAAAGTGGCAGAGTATAAAGTTACCGTGACTGCCGATTCCACCTCTGCTCCTGCCGCTCCCGCGACGACCACGCCGCAGGTAAAAATACTGTCATACCCCACAAAAATCGCCTACAAGCTTGGTGAGGGCTTTGACACCACCGGCCTTAATGCGGTGATTAATACCAATGGAGTAGATAAAAATGTCAATGACAAAATCACCTTCTATACATCCGAAACAGTGGAACTGAAGCAAGGGCGCCCCTGGGCTGTGGTCGGAAATAATAGGGTGGTTGAAATAAGGTATGAGGGTAAAAAAGTGGCAGAATATACAGTTGGCGTGTTTACTGTAGCCCCCCCCAGTAACCTTGCTCCGGGGATGTATCGTGTAAGTGGATCTGACGGCACTGGAAGCCAGCCCATCTACAAGGGTAAGGGGGATGTAGAACCTGTAGGAGCTATCCCATCTGGGACGATTGCGGAAGTTACCGAATCGGAAAACAACTGGGTAAAGGTGAAGTTTAAAGGCAGAGAGTATTACATGACGACCCATGTTGTAAGTGTGCATGGCAACGGACTTGGACTAGCAATGGTAAAAGTAGACGGGCCAGATATTGTGTGTTCCCCTTGGGCCAAAGAGTGGCTGTCCTATACCGGCTCATATATCGGAACAGCGGGAGAGTGGTCTAACCCAAAGGAGGACTGGACGAAACCTATTACCAACGAAGAAATGGCAGAGTTGCTCGTTGACATTATGAAATCAATATACACCGATTTTAGTGTAGCAGTTACACTACCGGGAGCCTTTAAGGGCGCCGATGAGGGTTGGGATATCCCTTCTGGTGACCCCTATGGATTCTCAAAATCAAGGCTTTACTATTGGGGCATCGTTCCTGTGGGAGGAGTTAATTGGAAAGCGGAGGCAACCTATGGAGATTTCACGTCAAATCTTATCAAGCTTATGGCTTATGACAGAAAACTTAATCGCGAGGGCAGTGGCTTAGAGTTTACCAAAGCCGCCCTAGAGAAATTCGCCATAGGTGGTGACACCCGTGCAAATGCAAAAATAACTGTGGAGCAGGCGAAAATCCTCTGTGACAAATTACTTTATTGGTATGAGGAGTGGAGTTTTGCGAGAGAAATGAAATATCAGCAAGAGCATGATTTTAACAATGCTGTAGGTGAAACCGCTGTTGGTACCGGCATTTACACGATCAAGGCACTGATTGGAACAAAACCTAACCAGCCCCATCTTGCCATCAACGGAGAAGGGAAAGGTGAACTGAACAACGGAAAAGCCCAGAACTTCAAAATCACCTACAAGAAGAATTTCCTTGACCCGTGGGGGACTATATGGCCTTCGTATACCATTCAGACCATGGACGGAAAATTCCTAGCCCTCTCAGGCGATCGCTTAAACGGAAGCCGGCTCATCACCCAGGATAAGGAGTACCTGTGGCGAATAAATTCCGTTGGTTCTGAGGATTACCAGTGGGCGATGAGTATCAGTTCCATGGACAATACAAGACAGTTTCTCAATGCTTCAGCCTCGGGGACAGCCAACGGCACCCCCATCATCACTTGGTATTGGGGCTTTGGAGAACGGGGATTAACGCCAGTACCCCGCAACTGTCAATTCATATTTGAGTATGTAGGCAAGGTTTCCGACTTCCCGGCTGTGCCGAAGTAGGGCATATAAGCTATAAAATGGGCAGGCAGACAGACAAACTTTGGTCTGTCTGTCCATTATAAAAATGAACAAGAAGGATCATATTATGTTACCAACTTTTATTGTATTTATGGCAATTGCTGGGGGCATTGTTCTATGGGCAATCTCTAACCAGCGCAGACTAGTGGTGCTTGATGAGAATATCAGTAATGCCATGAGTCAGATCGGGGTGCAGCTTTCCATTCGTTTTGACGCTCTGATGGCCCTTTTTAAACTTCCGATTCGTAAACGATGGGATGAACACCACTTCTACCGATGTGAAGGTTGAAATCCGGCTGGTGGACGGAACACCCATAACCCACTTACACAGGATTTACACATGGTCAGTGATATAAGTCATTGAAATATCAATATTATAGTGCTAAGGGTGTTGAAAACAGTACAATATATAATACATTTTGAACAATGTGAGTCCGTACCTCGGTTATCAAAGAGGTAATTTTGTTTCTTACGTTTGGAAAAATATCAAAGCGCCCGATGGATTGTCCATCGGGCGCTTTTTACATTAAAGCATTACAGATACTTGGTTGCATTATAAATCCATATCTGTATGATTATACAATAAATGTTATTCTAAAAAAGAATCTTAGCATACTATAGAAATAGAATTACAGGTTATGTATAATATATACATAAGTCATATTAATAAGGACAGGATGATAAAGATGAAATTACATTATTACAAACGATATATTAAAAATTCAATCCAATTATTGTTTATTATATTTACAGCAATACTTTTTTATAAAGTTATAGACAATATTGGGCCAATATATGATGCCGTTGTCGATAGGATGACACCGCTCAGAAGAGTACTGAGTCCATTCTTTATTGGAATTTTTATTGCCTATATATTAAATCCTATCGTAAAATGGTTTGAAAGGAAGGTCTATGGGCCTCTCATTGGAGGTGAAAAGCAAAGAAAATATAATCGATTGATTAGTACAATTACAGTATATATCATTTTAATAGGACTTATTTCACTTACCATTACCCATGTAGTTCCTGGAATTTTATCTAGTATCATGGATTTGCTTGTGAAAATGCCTGCTTTTATCTATGCCAATGAAAGCAAAATTTTAGATTGGGTCAATGAGATTTATGCCAGTGATGTTTATAATATTGTTGGGGCCATTGAAAGCAATATTAACAATATCTTTAATAAAATTGCTCATATCCTGCAAGGGGGACTTAATAATATTGTAACCAGCTTAGTTGCCTTTACTTCTAGTTTAATGACCTTGGTCATGGGCCTTATGATATCCTTTTATTTCTTAATAGATAAAGAAGGGCTTATCCATGGGGTGGAACGGATTTTGCGAGCTGCCTTTGAGGATACAAAGATTGATAATCTAATTAAATTTTGTAAGGAAGCAGACGAGATTTTTGTTAAGTTTATTGTGGGTAAATCTATCGACTCTTTTATTATTGGTTGTATTTGCTATGTAGGGCTATTGGTAGTGAAGAGCCGTTATGCCCTTCTAATCAGTATTATTGTAGGAATTACAAATATGATTCCATACTTTGGACCTATTATTGGTGTACCGATTGCCTTTTTGATTGCATCCTTGAATGATCCCATAAAAGCCCTATGGATTGCTTTGTTTATTTTTATCCTTCAGCAGTTTGATGGAATGGTTTTAGGACCTAAAATAATGGGAGATAGTGTGGGTGTGAGACCTTTGGCGATTATCTTTTCTATTATTCTAGGAGGCAGCTTATTTGGGGTCATGGGAATGTTTTTAGGTGTTCCCGTTATAGCAATTTTCAAGGTGGTATTGGAGCGGTTTATAGACAAGCGATTAGAAGAGAAAAGAAAACTGAAAGAAACTGACGATAATTTTTTATAATAAGATAAACCAAGGAAAAAGTTATTCTGTATAGACCTAAGGGATTGTGAAAAATCTAACTGAAGGGAGTAGAGGAATACTAGGGGATGAAGGTTCGTGTAACGGGGGGGATGAAAATGGAGGTATTGAAGGTAATTTCTGAGGCTTTGCAGAAGGGGAACGCAAAGCTAGTTGAAATTAAAACAGAAGAGGCTGTGGAAATGGGGATATCTATTGAGCAGATACTTAACGAAGGCTTATTGTCAGGAATGAATATTTTAGGCAAAAAATTTAGAAACAATGAAGTATACGTGCCAGAGGTATTAGTAGCAGCCCATGCCATGCATATAGGTCTAGAAGTATTGCAGCCTATGATGACAGAGGCAGATAGAAAACCGATAGCGAAGGTTGTATTGGGAACAGTAAAAGGGGATGTTCACGACATAGGGAAAAATATTGTGAAGATGATGATGATAGCAGCTGGATTAGAGGTAATTGATGTAGGTGCCGATGTTCCAAAGGAAAAATTTATAGATGCAATAAAAACATATCAACCTCAAATTCTTGCTTTGTCAGCCCTATTGACCACAACCATGCCAGAATTGAAGGCAGTAATTGATGAAGTGGACAAAAATGGATTGAGAGAACAGGTCAAAATCATGGTAGGTGGGGCACCTCTTAATGAAGTCTATGCCAGGCAGATTGGCGCCGATGGATATGCTCCCGATGGAGGTGGAGCAGCTGAGCTAGCAAGAAATCTTGTTATAAAATAAAGCATGCCTATCTTGCTCTTTTAAGATATTTGTAAAGTATATAGGGGGAGAAAAACAGGCTTATAGGAGCCAGTAAAGGTTTTTTTGACAGGGGGCTATGGAAAAAATTGTATTAATGATATACTAGAAAAAGGAGAAATATAGGAAAAATTGTGCTTATATGGTGAAAAATTTGATTGCACGATTCACGATTCAAAAAATCAAATAGAATTTTTTAGTACACAAACAAATATCTCAATTGAGTTAGATATGTGTTAAAAAATTTGTTTTAATGGGGTGGCAATGGTGAATTTGCATAAGATTTTCGATGAGGAACGGTTTGTAAATCCAAAACAGCTAAAAGAAGTATTAGAGACTTATTATCATGCTACAGGGATTAATGTTTTTATGATTAATGAACAGGGGAAGGTCATAGAAACCTGTTGCAGCAGACCCAATTTCTGTGGATTTATTTATGAAAAATCTAGAGAGAATTGTTTTTGTTCTCAAGCCCATATTTATGCTAGCAAACAGGCAGAAAAGCTCGGAGAGGTATATGTATTTCACTGCCCAGCGGGATTGATGCATTATACAGCACCTATAATTTATAAAAAATTGTTCCATGGTGCTTTGATTGCAGGTCCCATACTATTGAATAATCCAGATGAAATTTTATTAAGTAGTATTATTAGAAAATATAATTTGGATGGTTATGATACAGCTCAAATTATGTCCTATCTTCAGAATATTCCTGTTATAGCACCAGAGAAGGTTAAATATCTAAGTAGACTGCTTTTTTATCTAAGCCTCACATTAATGGATCAGGATCGTTTCCTATTGTATGAAAGAAGTCAAAGAATGAATCAGCAGTCTGAAATCCATCAAAGCTTACAGGATATAAAAGAAGATTTGATGAACTATAGTCTCTATCCCTATGAAAAAGAAAAGGATCTGATGACAAAAGTTAAAAATGGAGATGAAAGAGGAGCAAAAACCATACTGAATGATATCTTGGGACATATATTTTTCACTTCTGGGGGGAACATAGAGGTAATGAAGGCAAGGGCTTTAGAACTGACTTCTTTGCTATCTAGAGCAGCAGTGGAAGGCGGGGGAGCACTAGATAAGATATTTGGCATGAACTATAGGTTTATAGGGCAATTAAGCAAGATTGAAAACATCGAGGATTTATCCTATTGGATTTTAAAAGTTTTAGATAGGTTCATGGAAAACGTTTTTAGTCTATCTCATTCGAAAAATGCAGAAACGATTAAAACTGCACTATCTTTTATCAATAAAAATTATATGAATAACATTACTCTGGAGCAGGTAGCTGGAATTGTTTATCTAAACCCATCCTACTTTTCAACTATATTTAAAAAAGAAACGGGAATGCCTTTCTCTACATATTTGAACAAAGTCCGCATTCAGGAAAGCAAACAGCTTTTGAAGGACATCAACCAATCTATATTGGATATTGCTCTTGCAGTAGGCTTTGAAGATCAAAGCTATTATTCAAAGGTATTCAAAAAAATTACAGGCTTGACGCCTAAGGAATATCGGGATAACCATCAATACTAAATTGATCTATGAGATTCCATACTACAAAACGAGGAGGAATTGGAGTGGAAGAATATACAGTGTTTAAGCAGATTAGTCTTCCAAAACTAAACAATTTACAGCTTAGCTTGGAATCTACCTGTTTAAAGCTTATGGAAGAAGCCGGTGAACTGGCCCAAGGAATTGGAAAATTCCGGGGATTGAATGGTGAAAAAGTTCTTTTGGAAGAAAAAGAAGTTATAAATAGGATCAGTGAAGAGCTATTGGATGTGGCACAAGTTGCAATCTCTATGATGTTTGTTCTAGAGGAACAATATGACATTAATATTAAAGAAAAGGTAGAAGCTCATGTCAGTAAGTTGATAAATAAGGGATATATTCGATTAGAAGAATCCAGTAATGAAGAAGGATAAAGTTGAGATAGATACCACTCTCTTTACATAAGCTATATATAGCTGGGTAAAAGTAAAGGAAGTGTAAAAAATCATGAATAAAAAAAGCTACAGGCTATTGTGTATTATTCTTTTCAGTATTTTCCTATTAAGCTGCAGTACAGTCCATGATGAAAGAGCGGCAGAGATTGAAAAACTCATTCAAATGCAAGCAGAAGCGATGAAGCAGAAGGATGACTTACAATATCTATATACTATTTCATCAAGGAGACCAGAGTATAGGGCAGAAAAGAAAAGCTGGATTCAAGATGCCATCGACCACAATATTGAAAAATTCACCCTAGTGATAAAAGATATTCAATTTGTAAATTCTGACGAAGCAATTTTAAAAATACTACAAAAATATAGATATAAGAAAAAGGATTATAGAATCAACTATTCCCTTCGAGTTATACTAGAAAATAACTCATGGAAAGATGATGATTTGGCTTTTGAAACTTTGGAGACGGAACATTTTCTAATATATTATTTTCCAGATTCGAAGAAATATGCTGCTATGATTGCCGAGGTTTGTGAGGAAGCAAGAAAAAGGGTTCTAAAAAGATACGGAGATGAAGAGCTATTAAAGGAAAAGACAGCTATAAAGCTTTATCAGGATGATGAACTTTTGCGTCAATCTGTGAAGCTTTCTTTTCAATGGAATTTTGCAGGTTGGTATGAATACCCTGAATCTATAAAAACCACAGAGTTTGAACATAAAGCCAGCTATCAACAGATCATTGAGCATGAGCTTGTTCACAAGATCACAATTCAAGAATCCAATAACAACTTACCCTATTGGTTTTCCGAAGGGTTGGCCGTGTATTTCGCAAATCTGCCTAATCAACCCAATGAAGCTGCCACAATAGAAAACTATGCTCATAGGTATCCAGAAGATAGTCTATCTATTGCAGCCTTAGAAAAAATTAATTTGGAGATGTTGACGGAGGAAAGGGAGATATCGAAATACTATGATACTTCTGGGATGATATTAAAATATATGATAGAACATTTTGGAATAGAAAAGGTTAAAGAAATTATAGCTGCCTTGGGCCAATATGACTATCAAGAAGGAACCGGAGCAGAAGTAAATCAGAAAGCCATTGAGAGGTTCCATGAAACGCTACCCAAGACAATAGGGATTACTGTACAAGCGCTGGATGAGGGTTGGATAAATTATTTAGACCAATAAAACAGGAAACTATCCTGTTTTTTTTATTACCTTCTTTCATATATTTTTTCAATGAGAATAGGATTTAATAGAGAAAAAAGGAGGTCAAAATGATGA
>JBFNEZ010000030.1:0-28313 GCA_040797825.1 Thermotaleaceae bacterium
TGTTCCTGTTTCTACGCTTGAACGGATCTCAAGGGTTATGGTTTTACCAAGGTCTCCCACAGCTACTGTATAGCTTGCACCTGTGCCCACTTGGGTTCCGCCAGCTTTCCATACATAGCTAAGGGTACCAGTGTCATTCCCGCCCACAAGTGAACCATTCAACGCATCTCCAATTCTCGGAGATGTATTGCTGATCATCGCTGTGCCGGTGAGGGCCGATGGCGGAGGGGCGTCGGTGGTCACACTAAGTCCGGTGCTTGCCGCCGAGCTTTCCCTATCAGGGGTTTCAGCTACTCTCTGGTAGAAGGTATAGGCAGTGCTTGCATTCAAGCCACTAAAGACGTTGCTTGACTGCCATGTGGTGCTGTCCTTAGAGAACTCATAAGCCCCATTTGCTGTAAGGGTAACAGTATTATATGTCTTTGTAGCGAGTGTTGGTGCTGTCGGTGCAGGCGGAGCGATCTTCTTCGCCACAGCCGCAGTTGTCGCACTGGTAATTGTTCCTGTTTCTACGCTTGAACGGATCTCAAGTGTTATTGTCTTTCCAAGGTCTGCCACAGCCACTGTATAGCTTGTTCCAGTACCAACCTGCGTTCCATCAACTTTCCATACATATGTCAGCGTACCGGTGTTATTGTCGCTCTCAAGTGAGCCATTCAACGCATCCCCAATTCTCGGAGATGTATTGCTTATGGATGCTGTGCCGGTGAGCGCACCGGGGGGTACCGCCCACTGTGCCGTCAAGCCTGTGACCGTGTTGGGCACAGTTGTACCCGCAGCGTAGGTTGTACCACTGGTATCCTTCCATCCGCTAAACACCTTACCGGCAGGCGCGGTCAGTCCCTCGCTGCTGGGGGCGGTGAAGCTACTGCCCGCGCAGATAATTTGGATATCCGCAGCGCTTTCTTTTAATTTGCCGCCGTTTAATTTCAGGGTCACCGCTTTCAATCCGTCTGAGGTCAAAGTGTCAGGGTTCAAAACTTCAAGGGCGGGGCGGAAACCGCAACCCGAGTAGGCGGACGACGAGCTAGCGAAAGTCCAGAAGTGGGCCGAAGTATCCCCGCGAACCACACGGAGCGACGGGGCTGAAATCGCAGTATCTTGCCCCCAAGACATTCTGCCACTCCAATTTTTTATCCATCCTGTTGTATTATTGGCTGAACCCGATTTGGTTAAAATCTGATCCCATTCATTGGTATTCGGCTGCCCTATATGATCACTGCCATCTGATGCAGCGCCTGTTTTGCTGCTCCCTGCACTCAAGGAGCGCAGCTTATAATTTGTATCAAAGGTTTTTCCGAATATAAGATTTGCCGTATTCAGGCTGTCCCAACTGATGGTTGTGCCGATATTGTAATCCCCGACAAACAGGCTGCGGTCGGATTTGTTTGCGGTTGCATATGCTTCGTTTGTTACCCTTTGGCTTGTCAAGCTATAGGCGTTCACCGTGCCTGCGTAGGTAAATGGCACATAGTGCAGGGTGGTGTCCGGCAGGGCGGTGTTCGCCGTGCCAATGTTGTTCTTTTCGCCGGACAGGTCAAAGTAGTAGGTACCGCCGGGGAGGAGGGTGAATTGTTCGGTGACACCTGACGAAGGCTCAAACTTGAGGTATTTGTAGGTGGCGATATTCGCCGCATCGTAAGCAACTGGCGAGCTACCGTCGTAGCTGGTGCTTGCTGTGCCCTGCACCCCCCTCAAGTCCGGTGCTTTATTTATGGCTCGGATGCCACTAGTGGCTGTCACATTGCCGCCAGAAAGGATGAAATTGGACATCACATTAATGCCATTGTTATTTCCAGTGGCTGTCACATTGCCGCCAGAAACGGTGAAATTGGTCACAGAAATGCCACGGCTATCCATCTCAGCATTACCGCCAATGGCTGTCACATTGCCGCCAGAAACGGTGAAATTGGACACAACAATGCCACGGCTAAAAAAACTAGCATTACCGCCAGTGACAGTGATTGAACCAGTACCAGAGATATTCAAATCGCCAAAGACATTTACCCCAATGCTGGTGGTCAAATTAGTATCAAGAGATGATGAACCTCCTACGGTGCTGTTTCCTTCTAGCACAAGGTTGAGGCTGTCACCGGCGTAAATGCCATACTTGGAATCACTCCCCATAAATGCCGTCGTAATATTTGCACCATTGAGGGTAAGGGTTTGTATCGTGCCCTCAGCAGCGGGGGTATAGCTCACCCTTCCATCTCCCAGCACATCACCTGCGTTGGCACTAGTCACCCGTGTGTCTCCCACCCAGATGTCGTATCCGATGGCGGACAAAGGTGCTATCATCCCCTGCATCATCACCGCTTCCACCATAACGGTAATCTCCGGCAGCTGGGCGCTGACCGTGTAGCCCTCTATCACCGGGGTAAAGACATACTCACCCTCGGTGTCCATGTCATATTCCGGTTGGGAAGTCCATGTCACCGGAATGTCAACAAGGATTACTTCATATACGCTGTCTGTCACTGTCTGCTGGTTGGTATCTGCTTGCATACCAAAACCAAAATTTGCCCGTACCGTGGCTGTCAGGGTTTCGGGCAGCTCTAAATCCTCTAGGAATGTGCCCACCGTGACGGTTTTTTCTGTTTGGGCAAGGGAGGCAAATGCAATGATTTCTCCGCCCCCACCAATGATCCTATGGGCTTCTTGTGCCATTGCCGAAACCGGCAGCATAGTCAATACCATGCACAGCACAAGAAACATACTTAGCAATCGTTTGTTCATAAAGTCTGTTCCCCCTTAACTGGTAAAATTGCTTTTCCTTGTTCCAGAAGTTTCTTCAACCTTTGGGTTTTTTCTTTTCTGGCAGAAGGAATATGGTTTTTATCACAGGAGGGACATTCCTTTACCTCTCCTGCCCCGCAGAATAACAAGCCGCAGTCCTCGCGGCGTAGGTCATGCTATCACCTCCTTTCCATATGGAGATGGCGATTTTCTTCAAATTCCAAGGAGTTGTCTTTTCTTTGCGTCAAACTCCTGCTGGGAAATGATGCCCTCCTCCATAAGGGTCTTGTATTTTTTGATTTCCTCAATGGCGTCGACAGGGGAGGTAGAGGCTATATGTACAGCCTGTGCTCCCGCCGCACCAAGGCCGATGGACTGCTCTGATACGCCCGGAAAGGCCACAGTCCTGAGTGCAACCACCAGCTTTTCAATTTCCTCCATGCTTCGCTGGTAGGAGCGGAGGTAGTCGTTCACATCCGGGTGAGTATTATTAAATCGGGGACCCTCCATGTCGCATTGAATCAGGGTCCAGTAAGGATGGTCGAAATGCAACTCCACATTGAATGCGTGAAAAGGCTCCGGCACGTCAAAAGACGGCATCCGTGTAGAGTTATTTTGCTTGCCGTCGTCCACCTTGTCCATGGCACGGGCCATCTGCCGGTTCATGATAAACTGGCTGATTTGCGGCGTCATGGCCATGGCCCGCTCAGGTACGGTGCTGGCATAGCGGCGTATGCCCTCCGCTGAGCCCTCCAACAGGGGGGCGCTGTCCTCCTTAATGGTAAAGGACAGCCTAAATATCTATGGTATCCACCCGATTCACCGCAAAAACAGGGTGAGGGAGAACCCGTAGTAGGACCATCCATAAAATCAGGCCACCCACTCTTTTGCCCATAGAGCACCTCATTTCATGCTTGGAATATCCGCCTTGGCTGCCTGCTCCTCCAGATAGTCTCTTTGCCGAAAGCCTAACATCCCGGAAATCATGGAGACCGGGAACATTCGGATTTCACGGTTGAGCTTGGTCACGCTGTCGTTGTAAATCAGGCGGCTGGTGCGCACCATGTTTTCAAAGGTCTGCACCGCGTCCATGGTTTTGATATAGGTTTGGTTTGCCTTTAATTCGGGGTATTGCTCCGTTACCATGGCAATTCTACCCAAGGCTTCGGAAATAATCCCTTCTTGGCGCAGCACATCATCCGGTGTGGATTTTGCCGTAATCACGCTTCTTCTGGATTTGATTGTTTCAATCAGCGTTTCGCTTTCGTGCTTGGCATAGCCCTTTGTCAAGTCCAAAAGCGCCGTCAGGGCGTCAAAACGACTAGCCAGCTGCACCCCGATCTGGCTCATGGCATTGCGGATATACTCATCCAGCACCACCAGTCTGCGCTGGGTAGAGATAGCCCATAGAACAATGACTGCAGCAATTACGATGATTGGGATAAAAGTTGGCAGCATAATAAAGTCCTCCTTATTTATTTTTTTAATGGGCAGAGAGACCACGATTTTGTCCGTTTTCTGTTGAGTTGTGTAGGGCAGATTCTCTGATTTCACTCTATCAAAAATTCCTCTCAAAAACCGTCCGCTGCATGAAACATGATTTTTTTGACATGAAACATGATTTCGGATATGCAATTTTTATGGTATGCTTATTATGGAAAACTATAGAAATGGAGGAATGCTTGTGCTGCAGATTGCGGTCTGTGATGACAATATTGACGAGCTATCCAATATGGTACAGCTCATAAACCTATATAGAGCATCCAAAAATTTTAGCTGCGAATACGCCGTCTTTCCAAACGGATTTGAGTTGGTTTCGGCCTTGGAAAAAGGAAAGCGGTTTGATATATACTGTCTGGATATTATTATGCCGGGTTTTATGGGCATTGATGTGGCAAAGGAAATCCGTGGGTTTGACAAAATCGCGCCGATTTTATTCTTTACATCATCGCCGGAATTTGCTTTGGAGAGCTATTCAGTGAAAGCTATTAACTATGTACTAAAGCCAATCTCAAAAGAAAAACTGTTCTTTACCTTTGACGAAATGTTGGAGCAGATAAAAGTGAAAAAAGATGAGGATGCGGTTATCGTAAAGAGCATTGAGGGAATTCAAAAAATACTGATCTCCAATTTGGTTTTTGCCGAGGTCATTGGCAGAAATGTGTTGTATCACCTGCGATCCGGAAAGGTAATCGAATGCACAGAGTCCTTTTCCTCTGTCTATGATACTCTTTTGAAATATGGGTGCTTTATCAAACCCCACCGCTCCTATATTGTGAATATGCAGTATGTGGATACCATTGAAAATCGGCAAGTGATCTTACAGACCCTTTCGTCTATTCCTATTGCACAGGGCAAGGCAAAGGAGATGAAGCAGAAATATCTGAATTATCAAATGGAGGGGGAGTAGTCGAATGGAGGGAGGTACTTTAAAATGATAGTAACAGTGATAGGTCTTATACGATTTGGATTTTCTCTGCTTTTTGGTGTGGCGGTGTCGGTTCTCTTCGCCGGAATAGAACCCACAAGGAAAAACAGGCTTATCATTGTCTTGCTCTGTGCAATTTTTCTTTTCATTCAGACTGCCTGCTGGTGGTTTTTGGGCTTGGATTGGACATCAAAATTGTATCCGCTGATTACCCATCTGCCGCTGATATTTATATTCTACCTATACTTTAAGCGTCCGTGGCTCATATCCGCCGTCAGTGTGCTTTCTGGTTATCTTTGCTGTCAAGCGCCGCGCTGGGTCGGTTTTCTTGCAGGAGCCGCCTTTGGCAGTAGACTTGCAGACCACGTTTTTTATATTGGAGCTGTGTTTCTGTCCTATTATTTTCTGAAAAAATATGTGGCTAGATCTGTCCGAGAGCTTATGGAGATGTCCAATAAATCTTGCTTGCTTTTAGGTGGAGTGCCGCTTTTTTACTATATGTTCGACTACGCTACTACCATCTACACCGATGTGCTTTACCGAGGCACGAAATGGGCGGTGCAGTTCATGCCTTCAACAATATCTGTTTTCTATTTTGTATTTGTTATCCTTTACTACGCTGAGGCGCAAAAACAGGTAACCCTCCAAAGAGAGCGGGATATGCTGGATACACAGTTTCGGCTGGCGCAGACAGAGTTTGCTTCTCTGCGGCAGCTACAGCAGAATGCCGCGGCCTATCGGCACGATATGCGCCACCATTTCTCACTTTTACAGGGGCTGGCATCCAAGGAACAAATAGAAGAAATTAAAGAGTATCTGCGGACTGCCCAGTCCGATATGGATGCCATTACGCCCATGCGCTTTTGTGAAAACGAAACCGTCAATCTGATTTTGTCCGCCTTTGCCGCCAAAGCAAAACAATCGGGAATCCAGTTGACGATTGATGCGAAGCTGCCTGACTGGCTGACCTTCAGCGACACCGAACTTTGTTCCCTATTGTCAAACGCTTTGGAAAATGCCATATATGCCTGTGAAAATATAGCAGACAGCAGTGAGCGCTGTATCAAGCTGCGTGTGTATTCAAAGAATACGAAGCTGTGCATTGACATTCGCAACAGCTATCAGAGAGAACCGATTTTCCATCAGGGGCTGCCTGTATCAAGAGAACAGGGGCATGGTTTTGGCACAAAGAGCATGGCCCATATCGTGGAAAAGCATGGCGGTGTATTCCAATTTTCGGTTAAGGATGGCTGGTTTATATTTCAAGCCACTGCATAATCTCTTCATTAACTTTATTTTCCCCTATTTATATCTGTTCACAGGAGTCGTTCTTATAAAAATCAGTGACATACAGCTCCAGTGCCTTGTTTTCCATATCCTCAAAAACCTTGTTGTCAAAAATCAATTGGGCAGCTTGGCTGTAGGTCCAGTAATGCCCCGAATTTCTGAGAAGCTGTTATAAAACATATCAAGGCGAAAAGTTCTGAAATTTCTTTATCCTTAAATTCTTTTTTTAATCTGTTAAAGTTTTGGGCATTAATAGGTTGATTTTTTGAAACAGTATCTGCGATTTCAGCAGCAATTAAAGTTCTGAAATCAGCAATGTGATCAGAGGGTTTTCCTTTAGCCATACAATATTGGCATCCATTATTAAAGGCAAGCCTACGTCTTACCTCTTCTTTTAACTCAGGTGTGAATGTAGGACTATTAAAAATGCATTCTTCTAAAGATGACCATTTTTCAAGTATGTGTTTATTGTGACCTAATAGCTGTTGAAATGGTGAAAACCCTTCTTGTGAAAAAGATATTCTTGCCATGATATCTCTCCTCTTTAATATATTTTGTTAACTACATTATATAAGTTTCAGTCTTAATATTGTATTCCAAATGATATATAATAGAGAAATAAATATATTATATTAAACAATAATTTGAGAGGAAGGGTTATAATTGAAATTTGATGGAATAGATGTATTAATTTTACAAGAGCTTCAAAAAGATAGTCGATTATCTATAAGAGAAGTATCGAAGCGTATAAACCTTTCACCGCCATCTGTTACTGAAAGAATAAGAAAACTTGAAGATAATGGGATTATTGAGGGATATACCGTTAAAATAAATAAAAAGAGACTTGGCTTGCCCATTGATTGTATAATTAGGGTAACAATGAAAAATGGAGAATATGAAAAGTTTAAAAAATTTATAAAGGAATATAAATTAAGTGAATGGTGCTATAGAACTGCTGGCCAAGGATGCTTTTTAGTTAAATTATCAGCTAAATCTTTAAATGATATCGAAGAATTTATAAATGCTATCGCTTCATATGCAATGACGGAAACCCTTATAGCTTTTTCCGAAGTAACGGTAAATAATTCTATTAATAAATTTCTAGAAGAATAAGATTAAATTCGTTAAGGTTACAGGTTAAGCTAGAAAAGAACTAGTTAAGATGAAGTAAAACTGAGGAAAATTTTAAGTAGATTGCTGTGGCAGCGATTTTATCAAAATTATTTGAATAGAATTACAATGGGAGAGGTTGGGGTTGATAATGAAAACAGTTTCGGTTTATGATGCAGCAGGTACAGTTTTAGTTCATGATATGACACAGATAATCCCAGGAGAATTTAAAGAAAGCCGGTTTAAAAAAGGATATATTATTCGGGAGGAAGATATACCTGTTCTGCTTTCAATGGGTAAAGAAAAAATATTTGTTATAGAAAAAGATGATAAGGATGTTCACGAAAATGAAGCAGCCATAAGAATTTCAACAGCTGCTGCAGGCAAAGGGATAACTCTAAAATCTCCAAAGGAAGGGAAGGTAGAACTTTGCGCTGCATATGATGGACTGCTTAAGATAGATAGGGAAATACTAGATCAGCTTATAGAGCAGGATGAAATAATGTTTGCAACTCTTCATCAAAATCAGCTTGTAAAAAAAGACCAAGTAATTGGTGGAACACGGGTGATACCCTTATTTGTAAAAGAGGAGATTGTATCTTTTGCTGAAAAAATATTGAGTCGCAGTATAATGTTGGATGTGCGGCCGTTAAAACCTTTCAAAGTAGGAGTAGTAACTACTGGCAGTGAGGTATATACAGGGAGGATAAAGGATGGTTTTGGTCCTGTGCTGACAAAAAAATTTGATGAACTAGGCAGTAAGGTGGTCAAACAGGTATTCACAAAGGATGATGAGGACATGATAGCAGGTGCCATAGGCCAGCTGATTTATGAAAAAGCAGATATGATCGCTGTCACTGGAGGGATGTCAGTAGACCCTGATGATAGGACTCCAAGCGGCATACGCAAAGCAGGAGGAGACATCGTGGCATATGGTGCGCCCGTGCTTCCAGGGGCTATGTTCATGCTTGCCTATATAAAGGATATACCTGTAATTGGCGTACCGGGCTGTGTGATGTACCACAACATAAGTATATTTGATCTTATCGTACCCCGAATTCTGGCAGGTGAAAGACCTACACGTAGAGATATTAAAGCCCTGGCCCACGGAGGACTGTGCAGGAACTGCAAAGCGTGTACTTATCCAAACTGCGCTTTCGGGAAATCTAGATAATTAAAAGGATTTTATTGTTTATTTCTTTAATTCTAATTGAATACCTATTGAAATGGAGTGAATATATATGACAAATGAAAATATTTATAAAAATTTGATGGGTAGTTTAAATGCAGGAAAAAAGGCTGTATTGGTTACAGCTATGGGAAGTCCATACAGTGGAAAGCCTGAAATCTCAGATAAAATATTAGTAGATGAGGATCATGTATATCAAAACAAACTTCCTTTTAATATGAATGAGATGATTTTTCAAAGTGTTTTAGAGGTTTTGAAGACAGGAGATATAGACTATGTAGAAGGACCGGATAAGAAGTCCTATTTGATAGAACCTTACTTTCCAGAAACGAGGCTGATTGTTTTTGGGGGAGGCCATATTGCAAAACCATTGGTCGAATTCGGAGCTAAAGTTGGATTTTCAGTTACTGTTATTGACGATCGCCCTATGTTTGCAAATGAACAGAGATTTCCTGATGCAGAGAAAGTTATCTGTGAAGATTTTATAAAAAGTTTTGATAGCATCAACTTGAATAGTTCAGCCTTTGTAGTCATTGTAACTCGAGGACACAGGCACGATATAGACTGTTTAAGACAGGTGTTGAAATACAACACTGCATACGTAGGGATGATAGGTTCAAGACGCAGAGTGAAAAGTGTTAAAGAACAGCTGTTAAGTGAAGGATACTCCAGTGAGAAGATAGAGAAGGTAAATGCCCCCATAGGTATTAGGATAGGTGCAATAACCCCTGAAGAGATAGCAATATCAATTATAGCCCAAATAATAAGTTGCAAAAGACTTGACTCGCCAAATCATGGGGATACTTCCCTAGCAAAACAAAATTGGCCGGAGTATGACCGCGAAGTGCTGCTAGAGCTTGGGAATACAGACAATAGCAAAAAAGCTGTCGTTACGGTAATTTCAACAAAAGGTTCTACTCCTAGAAAATCGGGTGCAAAAATGATTGTTTGGCCCGATGGCAGAACCATAGGCAGTATTGGCGGTGGCTGCAGTGAAGGAGAGGTAATCAGGACAGCCCTCGATGTAATAAGAGATGGAGGGTATAAAATCCAAAGAGTAGATATGACAGGTGATATAGCTGAAGAGGATGGGATGGTCTGTGGAGGTATCATGCAAGTCTTAATAGAATCTTATTAAAGATAACTTCTCCATAGATTGGGAAGAGAACTGCAAGATTATAATGAAAGTATAACGAAAGATATGATAGTATAATGAGTATAGGACAGCCTAGAGCATAAGGGCACCATTCAAGGTGTATACATAGGGAAATAACTGCTAGCTTTTTAATTGTCAAGATAGAAGGTGGACAAAATGTTTATATGGAGTGCTCTGATTACATTGATTATTACGGGTATCGCAGGGTATCTGGGTAAGTTGAAAGTGAATACCTCAAAGGATTTTATTACGGGCGGGAATAAGCTGGGCATCCTTGGAGTAACCAGTATGTTGATGGGGGCTATTATAGGGGGAGCCTCCACGGTGGGGACAGCCCAAATGGCGTACAATAGAGGAATAGGTGCCATATGGTTTATATTGGGGTTGAGTATATCCAGTATCCTTTTAGGACTCCTATATGCCAAACAAGTAGATCAGAAAAAAAATGAAACTATTCCCCACATCCTAGGTCAAACCTATGGTAAAAAGGCAAGAACTGCTGCAAGTCTACTATTGTCGGGCGGTATATTTATTCATATCAATGGGCAGGTTATTGCAGTCATTGCCCTATTTACGGCCATATTCAATCTGAGCACCTTTACATCTGCAGTAATTGTTGTAGCTTTATTGATCATCTATGTGATTTTTGGAGGCTTTTGGGGCGGTACCTTAGTGGGGGCTGTGAAAACAGTTTTATTGTACAGCACCAGCCTAATCAGTGGATATATACTTTTTTTTCACTTAGGAGGAGGTAGGGAAATATTCGCCTATTTTCCCAAAGAGCCCTGGTTTAATGTCTTTAGCAATGGCATTGCCAATGACTCAGCATCGGGTATTGCTACGGTAGTAGGGGTTCTATCTACTCAGACCTATTTTCAGACTGTGATTGCAGGGAAAAATAGCAAGGTATCCAGGTACAGCGCTTTTTTAACAGCATTTCTCGTATTTCCTATAGGCATTGTGTGTACTGCTATTGGGATGTATATGCGGATCCATTATCCCAATATTGTCCCAAGTGAAGCTTTTCCCTTATTCTTACAAAATCATTTACATCCAGTGCTTGGGGGCATATCTATTGCCACTGTCCTGATTTCTTCCATTGCCACTGGGGCAGGACTAGCCCTAGGTATGGCCACGATGTTTGTTAAGGATGTGTATAAGGGCCTTATCAATCCCCAGGCCGATGATAAATTGCAGCTTTATTTGCTAAGATTAAGCATTGTTGTTATTGGATGTATGACATTTGGTGTCGTTATGAAAAATCAAGATTCTATGGTTTTAGACTGGGGTTTTTTATCTATGATTTTTCGAGCAACACCGATTTTTTTACCTCTGATGGCGGCTATGTTTTTCAAAAATAGGTTAAAGGCAGAAAGCGGGATATATGCAATCATCGGAGGGCCTGCTGCCAGTATGCTGTGGATCCTTTTAGGATATGATAAGATGACATCTCTATATATAGGTCTTGGGGCCGGATTGATGATATTGGTATGTATGAATTTGAGGCATGAAGAGGCAAAATCAAAAAATACTTCTTGCTAAAAAATTCTGTCCATTGGCACAGCGAGTTCTGACCATGTAAAACCAACACCTTATAATACTTTATAGAAGCAACTCCTATTTTATCTTGAAATGATTTACAAGAAGATAGGAGTTTTACTTTTTTATATATAAATCATTTTTAACCACTATGTTTCTACTAGATATGGAAAAAATGGTTTGAAACAATGGGATTGTTCGTTTTTTGAGCGAAGTAAAATTCGATGTTGATCAAAAAACGAACAAATTTTATTTTATAACTCTATAGATATCTTGAAATTGCACAATTTCTATTATGGCACAAAATTTGCTATATAGTATATATATTATTCATGTATTTTAAAGATTCAATCAACTAAGCGCTGTGATAATAAAGGAGGATAAGGTATGAAAATGATTGCAGTGGAACAATCTGTAGGAATGCTGATAGCCCATGATATGACAGAAATTATTCCTGGAAAGTCGAAAGGCCCTGCTTTTAAAAAAGGTCACATCATTAAAGAAGAGGATATACCTAGACTATTGAATATGGGCAAAGATCACATCGGTATTTTTGATTTTAGAGAGAGTGATGTGCACGAAAATGAAGCAGCCATTAGGATGGCAAAAGCTGCATCTGGTCAGGGAATCCGATTTTCTGAACCTTCAGAGGGGAAGGTCAGTCTCATTGCAAAGCATTCAGGTTTATTAAAAGTCAATTATAAAGCATTAAATAAGATTAACTCTTTGGCAGACTTCATGATGGCATCGCTTCATACAGATATCATGGTAAATTTAGATATGGTTGTTGGGGGAACAAGGATTATACCTCTGGTAATTGAGAATGAAAAACTTATATCTATGGAAAACATTTGCATGAATAATGGTCCAGTTATACAGGTTGTCCCCTTGAGAAAGTTAAAAGCCGGAATCATAACAACAGGAAACGAGGTATTCTACCGACGGATTCCTGATAAGTTTGGCCCAGTAGTCAGAGAAAAATTTAAGGAGTTAGGCTCTGAAGCGATCTGGCAAACCTTTTCCAGAGATGACCCAGATAGGATAGCAAAATCTATAAAAGCTATGCTTGAGAAAGGCGTAGATATTATAACGGTAACAGGGGGGATGTCTGTAGATCCCGATGATGTTACACCTGGTGGCATAAAAAAATCAGGGGCGGAGATTGTGTCCTATGGTGCACCTACACTGCCTGGTGCCATGTTTTTGCTTGCATATATAGGAGACATACCTGTACTGGGACTACCGGGATGTGTTATGTATAGTAGACGAACAATTTTTGATTTGGTTGTCCCAAAACTGGCAGCAGGAGAAAGGGTGACAAAGGATGATATATCAAAACTAGGTCATGGAGGGCTGTGTTTAAACTGTAGTGACTGCAGATATCCGAACTGTGGCTTTGGAAAAGGTGGGCTGTATTAAACTTAATATAAAAAATTAAATCTAAAGGGAGGTTTTAAAATGTTAAAGAAAACATTCATCATCAACGGTGCTAAAAGAATCTTAGTTTGTGAGTCCGATGCAAAACTTTCAGATGTATTAAGAAAGCAATTGAGCCTTACAGGGACTAAAGTAGGCTGTGGCATTGGCGAATGCGGTTCTTGTTCAGTGATTTTAAACGGTAAAGTAGTAAGATCTTGTATTACAAAAATGAATAGAATAGAAGAAAATTCTGAAATTATTACAATTGAGGGGGTAGGAAATAAAGAGAATCTCCATCCACTCCAAATTACTTGGATGGTACATGGTGGTGCTCAATGCGGTTTCTGTACACCTGGATTTATCGTTTCTGCAAAAGCGCTTTTAGATCAAAACAATAATCCAACAAGGGAAGAGGTCAGAGAGTGGTTCCAAAAAAACAGAAATCTTTGCCGCTGTACGGGATACAAACCATTGGTTGACGCTGTTATGGATGCGGCAAGGTTAATGAGAGGTGAAATTGAAGTTAAAGAACTTTGGAAGCTACTGCCCGAAGGTGCTTCATTAGTGGGTTCCTCGTTTGTACGTCCTTCTGCTATAGCAAAAGTAACAGGCACATGGGATTTTGGAGCAGACTTAGGATTAAAACTTCCTCCAAATACCCTTCATGCTAAATTGGTTCAAGCACAAGTATCACATGCAAACATACTTTCAATTGATACTTCTGAAGCTGAAAAGGTTCCTGGCGTAATTGCTGTATTAACCTATAAAGATGTCAAGGGAACAAATAGAATTAACGGTTTGGCATTCCCTTCTAATAAAGGGGACGGCTTGGACAGACCCATTTTATGTGATAAAAAAGTATTCCAGTATGGTGATGCAATTGCTATTGTACTAGCTGAAAATGAAAAAGCAGCTCATACAGGTGTGGATAAAGTTAAAGTTGAATTAGAGGTTTTACCGGCTTACATGAGTGCACCGGAAGCAATGGCAGAAGATGCAATTGAAATTCATCCGGGTACGCCCAACGTTTACTTCGAAAACTACATAGCCAAAGGGGAAGAGACAGGTCCAATCATGGATGGTGCTCCATATGTTGTTGAAGATAATTTCTATACGCAAAGACAACCTCACTTACCAATTGAGCCCGATGTTGGCTTCGCTTATGTAAACGATGAAGGAAAATTAATTATTCATTCTAAGAGTATTGCTATTCACTTCCATGCATTGATGATTGCAGAAGGCGTTGGAATGAAAGCTGAAGATGTATTTATTGTACAAAATAATACAGGTGGTACATTTGGCTATAAATTTAGTCCAACCATGGAAGGTTTATTAGGAGTAGCAACACTTGCAACGGGAAGGCCTGTATATCTTGAGTTTAATATGTATCAACAAATTACATATACAGGAAAGAGATCACCATTCTGGACAACAATGAAAATGGCTGCAGATAATGATGGTAAAATTTTGGCCTTTGAATCTGACTGGAGTGTTGACCATGGTCCTTATTCAGAATTTGGTGATTTATTAACACAAAGAGGTTTCCAGTTTGGTGGAGCAGGATATGATATACCCAATATTCGTGGGAATGGACGTACGGTTTGTACAAATCATGGGTGGGGTTCAGCCTTCCGTGGTTATGGTGCACCAGAAATTATGTTTCCGTCAGAAGTATTGGTGGATGAGTTAGCAGAAAAAGTGGGCATGGATCCCTTTGATTTTAGATATAAAAATGTCTATAGAGAAGGTGCAACGACACCAACAGGTTGTCAACCAGACGTATATTGTTTAGAAGGATTATTTGACAAAGCACGTCCTGTGTATGAATTAGCTAAAAAGACCGCATCAGAAAAGAATGGGAATAGTCAAGACAAGAAATACGGTGTTGGTGTTTCCGTTAATATCTATGGTTGTGGTTTAGACGGCCCGGATACTTCCGAAGCTTGGGTAGAACTTACCCCTAACGGTGCTGCTGTTGGAACTTCATGGGAAGATCATGGTCAAGGTGCTGATATCGGTACATTAACCTATGCATATGAAACTTTAAAACCATTAAATTTTAAACCAGAGCAAATTGATTTGGTTATGAATGATATGACTAAAACACCTAACAGTGGACCATCGGGTGGCAGTCGTCAAAACCTTGTAACAGGTAATGCAATTACTGTTGCTTGTAGAAATTTGCTTGAAGCAATGAAAAAAGAAGACGGTACTTACAGAACCTATGATGAGATGGTAGCCGAGGGCTTAGAACTAAAATACAATGGTAAATGGACAGCTCCATGTACAGATACACCTCCAGATGGTGGTCAAGGCAATCCATTTGCAGGATATATGTATGGGGTTTGTATAGCTGAAGTTGAAGTCGACTTAAATACCGGTAAGACTCAAGTGGAAAAAATGACTTTGGCTGCCGATATCGGTACGATTATTAATAAGCTGGCGGCTGATGGACAACTGTATGGTGGACTTGTTCAAGGGATTGGTCTTGCCTTAACGGAAGACTTTGAAGATTTGAAGAAACATACTACATTAACAGGCTGCGGTATTCCCAAAATCAAAGATGTTCCAGATACAATTGACTTGATTTATACTGAAACGCCAAGACCCAATAACTTCTATGGTGCTTCAGGTGCAGGTGAAATGCCTCTTGCTGCTCCACATGCCGCTATTATAAATGCTATCTACAATGCTTGTGGTGTCAGAGTAACCCATTTACCAGCACGCCCTGAAAAGGTTCTTAAAGGTTTAAAAAAATAGAATAAATTTTCATAAATCATAAAGTTACAATAAGGAATTGGGATATGAAGCTTTCGGCTTAATAGTTATTAGCATATTCCCAATTCCTATTTGGCTATCCCAAAAAAGGAATCCTTAACTATTCTATAGGAGGATGCAATCAATGAATTTAGATAAGTTATTGGAAATCGGCAATAAGTGTATTCATAATGAACCACCAGTATGTGCAGCATCTTGTCCGATTCATATGGATGTCATTGCATTCATGACTGAAATTGAAAAGGGTGATTTTAAAAAAGCATATAAATTAATGGAAAATAAAATTCCTTTTGCCAGACTTATTGGAAAGATTTGTGATCATCCTTGTGAACACACATGTGTTAGAAAGGATGTGGGGGGCAGTATCAATATCAGTGAACTAGAAAAAGCTGTTATAGATTTAGGATATACATCATCTAAAAAAAACCTTTCTGTCCCAAAGAAAAAAGGCAATGTTGCAGTGATTGGTGGTGGGGTAAGTGGAATTGTTACCGCTGTGGAGCTTGACAAAAAAGGTTATCAGATCACCATTTTTGAAAAATCTAATCGCTTAGGAGGAAGGCTTTGGGAATTTGAAGGCAAAGGTCTTGATAAAGCTATTATAGAAGAAGAACTTCAAATCATCGAAAAAAAAGGCATGCATATCCAGTGCAATACTGAAGTTTCTCAAGAGGATCTACAGGCACATATGGGTCAATTTGATGCTGTATATTTGGGCACAAGCTATTGGGAAAAAGACTATGAGATAGACCCAAGTACATTTCAAGTAAGTGGGCTGCCCTTATTTATAGGTGGGAAAATATATTATAAAAATGATTCGATTATTTTTTCCGTAAGCTCGGGTAGAAGAGCAGCCCTTTCTATTGATAGATTTATCAGTAAGACTTCTATGCTTGCTTCTAGAGATCGAGAAGGTATCTTTGAAACTTTATTAGACTATAAAGTGGGTAATGTTCCATCGGTAGAACGGATACCGAAAAAAATGAAAATTTATTCTGCGGAAGAAGCCATTCAGGAAGCAAAAAGATGCTTGAAATGCCAATGTATAGAATGTATTCACGCTTGTAGTCATATGCAAAAGTTTAATATAACACCAGATGATTATATTAGAAGGATCAATCACAACGAACGTATTATACTTGGAACGCATTTTGCAAATGAAATGATTAATGCTTGTACAGAATGCGGATTATGCAAAAAGGTATGTCCCGTAGATATTGGTATGAAGGACATCATTCATGAAACAAGAGAAAGTATGGTTAATAAAGGTAAAATGCCGGTGTCTGCCCATGATTTTGCATTAAAGGATATGAAGTTTAGTAATAGTGACCACTTTTCTTTAGTTAGAAAACAGCCAAGTAAGGAACAGTCAAAAGGATTATTTTATTATCCGGTTCTTGCCTTTTCTCAATATGTAAGGGGCTTATATAAAGGTTCAGGCAAGACAGGCTATTTATTCTATCCCGGATGTCAACTCAGTGCCACACATACTGAATACATTGGTGACATTTATAAGCATTTAGTCGGTACAATCAAAGAAAATGATGCTGATAGAGACGTTGGACTTTATCTGGGATGCTGTGGTGCTCCTGCTGATTGGGCGGGAAGACAGGATCTTATGCAAGAAAATGTCTTGAAAATAAAACAGGTGTGGGAGGAAATGGATAAACCTGTTTTTATTCTGGCTTGTTCCAGTTGTATTGCTATTTTTGAAAAATATTTGCCAGAAGTTGAGGTTGTATCCTTGTGGGAAGTATTTGAAAAGTATGGATTGCCTGAAAGAAATATCTTACCGGGAAGACGTGTTTTACATGTTCATGATGCATGCGCCACAAGATATAACGGGAAAATTCATAATAGTATTCGAAACATTGCAGCTTTATTGGGCTACAAGATACAAGAGCTTCCGTACACTAAAGAGAAAACAAAATGCTGTGGATACGGTGGGTTAGTATATTATGCCAATCGGGAACAGGCGAAAGAATTTGTAAAGGATAGAACGAATGAAAGCACGGAGGATATACTGGTTTACTGTGCTATGTGCAAGGACTTATTCCTTGGAGGTGGAAAAAAAACCTATCACATCTTGGACTTGATATTTGGTGTTGATATGGAGGCGTTTGCCCTTAAGAAAGTTCCCACCTTATCGGAAAGACATGAAAATAGGACGAGATTGAAGCGCAATCTTTTAAAGGAAATATGGGGTGAGACACGGGATATGGATTTGATAAGGAATTATGATTTCAATCTTATTATACTGGAAGATGTTATGAAGACTATGGAAGAACGGTATATTCTAGTAGAGGATATCGAAAGGGTCATTGACAATGCCAAAAAGAATAAAGAACGCTTCTTCAACCCTGAGGATTCAAACTATCTAGCTAGGTTGAGGCTGGACAATGTTACCTACTGGGTAAAGTATGAAGAAAAAGAGAAAGATGTTGTGGTAACCAGCGTTTACAGCCACAGAATGGAAGTGGTGGAGGAATGAGCATGAATAAAGGTAAAGAGCAAAATACATCATGGATATGCGACAAATGTCAAAAGAAGTTGGAACTTCATAAGGTAAAGGTACGCTATCTGGAAGGCAACTTTGAAGTGGAACTGATGAAATGCCCCACCTGCCGTATCGTATTCATTGATGAGGAACTGGCCCTTGGTAAGATGCTAGAAGTAGAGAAGGGATTGGAGGACAAATAAGATGAAGTGCTGCAATGCCTATGAAAATAACAACATGTATGATGTGATGGGAGAAACCTTAAGGCCTGGAGGCTTTGGTTTAACAGAAAAAGCAGTAGAGTTTTGCAAGTTTTCTTTGGAAGATGCTGTGCTTGATTTGGGTTGTGGTCGGGGCGCCACTGTAGGCTATCTCTTTGAAAAATATCATATCAAGGCGGTAGGAATCGATCCCTCAAAAAAGTTACTGGATATTGCAAAAACCCAGTATCCTTTTGGAGAGTTCATTCAAGGATCAGGGGAGTGTATGCCCTTTGAAGATGGATGTTTTGAAGGTGTATTTGCAGAATGTACCTTGTCCCTTATAGATCATATAAGAAGTGTGATGAAGGAAGTATACAGAGTATTGAAAAAGGGCGGATGGTTTGTTGTAACCGATGTATATGCAAGAAATCCATCCTCTATTCAAGAAATGAAGGGGTTTCCATTTAACAGCTGCATGCGGGGATTACATGACTTAAACTTGTTAAAAGAAAATGTGGAAAATATGGGATTTGAGATCATGCTGTTAGAAGACTGCAGTAATTTATTAAAGGAATTATTGGTAAAAATTGTGTTTTCCCATGGAACTATGGGAGATTTCTGGAATAAGACCACGGAGGGTTGTGTAGAGGGGGATAGATTTGAGAAAATACTGAAGGCTTGTAAGCCTGGCTATTTTATGCTAGTAGCAAGGAAAGGGGGAAGAAGCTATGGATGAAACAACTTTTAAAATACTGAAAAGGGTATCCACAGGATTTTGCTGTACACAAGTCATGATAAAGCTGGCATTAGAGGCTGAAGAAAAAGAAAATGAAGATTTGATTCGAGCTGTAAGTGGGTTATGTAAAGGAATAGGAGGCAGGCAAAAAACATGTGGAGTTCTTACTGGTGGGATTGGAATTCTAGGACTCTATGCAGGTAAAGGAAATGAAATGGAATATAGTAAAGAGAATTATGGAAGTATGGTTGAAGAATATATGGACTGGTTTGAAAACCAGTTTAAGAGTACGGAATGCATAGATATTATCGGTGTGTATAGCTTTGCCGATGATAGCAGGAATATGGACTACAATATAAAATGCGGCGATATTCTACTGCGAAGTTATGAAAGGATTCAAGAGATATTGCTGGAGCATGATTATGAATTCGGGAGTCGTGAATGAGTATGGAGCGTATAAAAATCATTTCGAAAACAGAAAGTCTATGTCCGAGGTGTCTAAAAAAGATTGGTGCACAGATTCAGACCCAAGGCAGTAAGACCTATATGGTCAAATGTTGCCCGGAGCATGGCATTTTTAAGACTGCTATATGGAAGGGCAGTATTTCCATAGACAAATGGGTTCGAAAAAAAGAAAGGGCATACATAAAGAATCCTAGTACAGCAATAGAAAAAGGATGTCCTTTTGATTGTGGATTATGCAGTGAACACAGACAGCATACCTGTACCGCATTAATCGAAGTTACTCAAAATTGTAACCTGTACTGCAGCTTCTGTTTTGCAGATTCCAATGGATGTAAGGAAAAAGAACCCGATTTAGAAGAAATCGAGTTGCAATATAAAAGCGTGTTAAAAGTCTCAGGCAAATGCAATATACAATTATCTGGTGGAGAGCCTACCGTAAGAAATGATTTGCCAGTTATTATAAAGATGGGTACTGAATTGGGTTTTTCTTTCATACAGGTGAATACCAATGGGTTACGTATGGGAGAAGATGAAAGCTATGTAAAAGAACTTAAGGAAGCTGGGCTTAGTTCGATTTTTTTACAGTTTGATGGCACTGATGATGCAATTAATATAAAGTTGCGAGGGAGGGAACTATTGGAAGTTAAAATAAAAGCCATAGAGAATTGTAAGAAATACGATATAGGTGTTGTGTTGGTTCCTACTCTGGTTCCAGAGATAAATCTGAATAACATAGGCAGCATTA
The DNA here is from genome assembly GCA_040797825.1 of Thermotaleaceae bacterium. Classification (GTDB taxonomy): domain Bacteria; phylum Bacillota; class Clostridia; order Peptostreptococcales; family Thermotaleaceae; genus Geosporobacter. Next base: position 20,289 of record JBFNEZ010000030.1, read on the forward strand.
TTGATTTTGCATTGGAATATGCACCAACAGTGAGAGGTGTACATTTTCAGCCTGTCAGTTATTTTGGAAGAATACCTAGTGTTCCCATGGATAAAGATAGGGTGACCCTTCCTGAGATCATGGAAGCCATAGAAGATCAAACAGCAGGGAAAATCAAAAAAGATAGCCTAAAACCTCCAGGATGTGAAAATGCCTTATGTTCCTTCCATGGCAGCTATCTATTGGAGGGAAAGAATAAACTGATGAATATAACAAACCGTTCCAAGTGCAGCTGCGAAAAAGAAAAGGCAGAGAAAGGTGCAGAAAAAACAAAGGCTTATGTTTCTCGAAACTGGTCCTACAGAAAAATAGATCAGTTAAAGGAACGTGGCAATACAAGTGAACTGGGAGAATGGGAGGAAATACTCCATCGTATTTATAAACATTCCTTTAGTATATCAGCCATGGCTTTTCAAGATGTATGGAACATTGACTTGGAAAGGGTGAAGGATTGCTGTATTCATGTGGTAAGTTCAGATGGTAGGCTGATTCCCTTCTGTATGTACAACTTGACGGATATGGAAGGTCGGTATTTATATAGAAAAAGAAATGAGACAGAAGAACCGTCCCCGCTGTCTCGTTAGGAAATGAGGGATTTGGATGAGGAGGACGCCCCTTGAAAGCTGGATAGTAAATAAGACTAAAATAAATGAGAGGAGCAAAAGGGCATTAGAAGCATATCAGTTAAAGAAAGTAAGGGAGACTGTAGGCTATGCAAAGGAAAATAGCGGGTTTTATAGAGAATTGCTAAAAGATATTGTAATCGCAGACCTTCAGTCTCTAGAAGATCTACAGAAGCTGCCTTTCACCTCATCCCAAGACGTAAGAAAAAAATCCCACGGATTTTTATGCGTACCACAGCGTGAAGTGAAAAGGATTGTAACCTTGAACACTTCTGGTACAAGTGGAGAAGAAAAGAGAATATTTTTTACTAAAGAAGATCTTGATTGTACCATTGATTTTTTTAAATATGGCATGAGTTCTTTGGTGGACCATAGGGATCGTGTACTTATATTACTTCCCGGCAGTGCCTATGGCAGTATAGGGAATTTGTTGAGGAAGGCATTGGAGATGTGGCACATAGGGTGTATTGTACACGGCCTTCTTGCAGATCCAGAAGAAGTCGCACGATGTATAGAAGAAGAAGACATAACCTGTATAGTAGGAGTTCCTATGCAGGTTCTCTATTTAAGCCGAGTGAAAAGTGAGGTATTTAATAGAAGAATTAAAAAGGTATTATTGAGTACGGATTATGTGCCCGAAGTATTGATTGATGAATTAACACATAAGCATGGGTGCAGCACCTTCACCCACTACGGGATGACGGAAATGGGGTATGGGGGAGGTGTGGAATGTGAAGCCTTAAAGGGTTATCACATGAGAGAGGGGGATTTGTATTTTGAAATTATTAACCCTGATACAGGTAAGGCTGTTGAAAAGGGACAATACGGCGAAGTCGTGTTTACTACCCTGACAAGACAGGCAATGCCTTTGATTAGATATAGAACAGGAGATATGGCTGCATTTTCATCGATTAATTGCCCTTGCGGTACTTTTCTGAACACCATGAAAAGAGCTCAGGGAAGAATGGAAAATAGGGTTGAATTAGGAAAAAACCAGTTTCTCTGTTTACGTGAACTGGATGAAATCATTTGGGGTTTTGAGGATATATTGGATTATAAAGCCAGTATAGATGTTAAAGGTAAATTCCTTTTGGAAATTACTACAAAAAATGAAGAAATCTTCTACCAAATAAAAGATGAAACAGCGAATAAGGTAGAAGATATACTGCACCACAAGCTTGGATCTAGGCTGGAGATGAAAATTATATTTAATTCAGAAAAGCAACTGACCTCAATACCCAATAGCATGATAAAGAGAAAAATTCATGATTATAGAAAAGGGTGATGAAGGATGAAAGATTTATTTGGATGTATGGACAAATCATTAAATAAAAAAGAAAATTTCGTGTTGGCTACTATTTTGAATAAAACCGGTTCTGCTCCGAGGGAAGAAGGGGCAAAGATGATAATAAAAAAAGATTTTTCTATTGAAGGAACCATTGGCGGTGGATTGATGGAAGCAATGATTATTAAATTATCCGCAGTAGTTTTTCGTACACAAGTATGTATCGTAGAAGATGTTGCCTTGTCGAATAAGGATGCTGAGACCCTAGGCATGGTTTGTGGTGGAAATGTGAGTGTATTAATGGAGTATGTGGACTGTGAAGATGAAGAAACAACGATTCTTTATAGAAAGGCTGCAGAGCTTAAGCAAAGCTGTATAGACTTTGTTTGGATAACAGAAATAACGGAAGGCAAAAAAATAGGAGGAAGGAAGAAATGGATTTCCACAGAAACAGGATTTTATGGAGTTGAGAATGAAAGTGTGCAAAAAATAGTAAAAGAAATCAGAGAAAATTATCATCATATCAAATTACAAGTTATAACGATAGAAAAAAAGAGATATTTGATAGAACCTTTTTTTACCTATGAAAATATTTGCATTTTTGGTGCTGGACATGTGGCACAAAAAATTACCAGTATTGTAAAAGAGTTAGGATTTTATGTTATTGTTATTGATGATAGAGAGGAATTTGCAAATCAAGAAAGATTTGATAGAGCTGACGAAATAAAGGTGATTCCATCTTTTGATAGTTTGGAAGATTATGTTAAAATAAATTATAATAGTTATGTAATCATTGTAACAAGAGGCCATGTGTTTGATAAGGATGTTCTTGCCCAGATGCTCAAAACCAATGCAAAATACATTGGTATGATAGGAAGTAAAAATAAAAGAAACCATGTGTATGATAGCCTTCTGAAGGAGGGTTTCTCCTACAAGGATTTGGAAAGGGTTTGTTGTCCAATTGGACTTGAAATTTATGCAGATACACCAGAAGAGATAGCAGTAAGCATTGCTGCAGAATTGATCAAGGTAAAAAGAGGACCTACAAATGAGAGATTGTAGAACTGCTGCTATTATTATTGCTGCAGGATATTCTTCAAGGATGGGCAGCTTTAAGCCGTTGTTGAAATTTGGAAAATATACAGCAATAGAGATTCTCACCAATACTTATAGGGACGCTGGAATTGAAGACATTATTCTTGTTGTGGGACATCAGGGTGATAAAATAATAGATGCGATGAATGATTCGGAAGCAGCATGCATCTTAAATGAAAACTATCCCAACGGGATGTATTCTTCCGTGGTAAAAGGTGTGAAAGCACTAAGTGATGATATTCAGGCATTTTTTCTAAATCCTGTGGATATTCCTCTAATTAAAAAACATACCCTAAAACTGTTGAAAAATAAATACCAGGAATGTGATAAAAATATTATTTATCCCACTTTTCATGGAGAGCAGGGACACCCTCCTCTGATTGATTGCAAATATAAAAATACAATCATAAGTAGTGCCGGAGATGGGGGATTAAAAAGAATTCTTGAAGAGTTTTCCCATGATGCTTTGTGGGTCCCTGTATTTGATGAAATGATTTTGATGGATATGGATAGAAAAGAAAACTATGAAAAATTATTAAAATATTATCACAGAGATGCCCCCAGTAGAAAGGAATGCTATGCAATTTTAAACTTATGCAATGTTCCCGAACCTGTTGTTAGACATTGTATAAAAGTGGCTAAGGTATCTATGAATATCCTAAGCAAATTTAAATATGCAGGATATGTCCTTAATGAGGATGTATTAGAAGCTGCTGCTTTACTACACGATATAGCAAAGCCAAAAAAAAATCATGCACAAGAGGGAGCTATGATATTAAAGGAGATTGGATACGAACATGTGGGTGATATCATAGTTACCCATACAGATATTGTTGTATATGAAGATGAAAAAATTACAGAAAATGAAATATTGTATCTAGCAGATAAACTCGTAAAAGAAGAGCAATGTATGTTGCTTGAAGAACGATTTCAGCAGCAATTGATGGCATATTGCAATAATGCTGAGGCATTAAAAAAAATAAAACAAAGATATGATGCTGCTCAAAAAATTATGAGGAAGCTTGAAAAAATATCTGGGGAAGGCTTTAAATATGGATAGACGAATTTATCTTATAAGACATGGAAAAATTCAAATGGGGAGAGAAAAGCGTTATATAGGAATTACAGACTTGCCATTAAATGCTGAGGGAATCAATCAAGGAAAAAAGCTGCATGATTATTTTTCTAATATAACCATAGAAAAAGTATACACGAGTCCCTTAATCCGATGTGTACAGACTTCAGAAATTATTATAGGGAATAGAAACATAAAAAGCCTTCTGGTAGAAGAGCTGAAAGAAATAAATATGGGAGACTGGGAGGAGAAATCCTTTGAATACATAAAAAAACGTTTTCCAGATCAATATGAAAATAGAGGAAAACATATTGATACCTTCAAGGTTCCAGGCGGAGAAAGTTTTTATCAACTTTACAAAAGAGTGATTCCAGTTTTTGAAGAACTCATAAAAATTACCCAAGGAAATATTTTAATTGTTGCCCATGCTGGTGTTAACAGGGTTATACTAAGTAAACTTTTAGGATTCTCCTTACAAGAGATAATGAATATAAGTCAGCCTTATGGTTGTGTGAATGAACTTTTTTGGGATAGCCTTTATCAAAAATGGCAGTGTAAAACAGTGGGATGAAGGGAGTGATGGAATGAATACGGATTATAAATCAGTCATAGAGCTTTCTCATGAAAGGTGTGGGAAACTAGGTCTCAAAGAAGAACAAGTTTTCAGCAGTAAAATTATAGGTCAAACGGAACTACAACAAAAGTTTGCTGAAAATAGAGATATGATTTTAACGGCTTCTCCATATATGGAACAATTAATCAATATTGTTAAAGGGCATAACTTCTTTGCACTGCTTACTGACGGAGAGGGATGTATACTAAATGCCATGGGGGATGAAAAAATATTGTCGGAAGCCTTTGATCTAAAGATGATTCCGGGAGCTTATATGAATGAAGAAAATATCGGAACCAATTCTATGGCTGTCGTTATAAAAACAGGGAAACCTGTACAATTATCAGGAAAAGAGCATTTTATAAAAGCCTATCATCGTTGGACCTGCTCTGGAGCGCCAATAAAGGATGTTCACGGAAATCTCATAGGCGTTTTAGATCTCACTGGATATACAGATTTGGTGCATCCCCACACACTAGGTATGGTCATTGCTGCTTCCAATGCTATAGAAGAGATGATTAAGGTAAAAGAGTTCAATCGACTTCAAAATATGAATAATAAGCATATCAAAACAATATTTAATTCTATGCCAGTAGCTATTGTCACCTCTGATATAGACGGGAAAGTTAAAATTCATAATAAAAAAGCCTTAGAATTATTAGGGAATAAAGATAATTATTTAAAAGCTAAAGAGATGGAAGAAATTGTAGAGGAGTGGCCTTATATAAAAGGGGCTATATATGCAGGCGAAAATGTTTCTCAAGAAATAAATATAATGGCATTAAGAAACAAATTTCTATGTCATTTAACAGCAAATCCTATTTATAATCCACAGGATGATAGTATTGAGATTGTGTATGTATTTGAAGAAGTTAAAAAAACTAGAAAAAAGAAAAATGAGTACCAGGCCTATTATACTTTTGACAAAATAATAGGAAAGGACGAAAATTTCCTGAAAGTCGTACAATATGCAAAAAAAATCTCAAATAGTAAATCTACTATATTGATATTAGGAGAAAGTGGTACGGGAAAAGAGGTCTTTGCTCAATCCATTCACAATTTTAGTAAGAGAATAGATGGGCCTTTTATTGCTTTGAATTGTGGTGCAATACCTAACCAATTGATAGAGTCTGAACTTTTTGGATATGAAGAGGGGGCCTATACAGGAGCCAAAAAAGGAGGAAATATAGGTAAATTTGAATTGGCCAATGGTGGAACAATCATGCTGGATGAAATCGGAGAAATGCCTCTTGATATGCAGACTAAGCTTTTGAGAGTACTTCAAGAAGGGGTTATCACAAGAATTGGAAGTCAAAAAACCATTCCTGTAGATGTAAGGATTATTGCAGCAACGAACAAAGACCTGAAGAAAGAAGTAGAATTGGGGAGATTTAGAAAAGACTTGTTTTATAGACTTAATGTGCTGCCCTTGTATTTGCCGCCATTAAGGGAAAGAAAAGGGGATATAGTACTTCTTATAAAATATTTTATGAAAAACATATCTGAAAATCTCAATAAGAAAGAGATACAATTACCAGACGAATATTTAAAAATAATGATGAATTTTAATTGGCCAGGAAATATCAGAGAACTAGAAAATGTTGTTGAGCTTATTATCAACACAGAATCTGTGCCATCGGGATATTTTGACAAAGAAGTAGATGCTGGAACTATCCCTATAAATGATAATTGCCAATGTTTCAATATGAGTTATGTAGAAAAAGAACATATGGTAAAGGTACTGAAAAAATTTAATGGAAATATAACACAATCTGCCCAAGCTTTAGGCATAAGGAGAAATACATTGTATAGTAAAATTAAAAAGTATGATATAGAGTTATAGTACAATCGAATTATCTCAAAAGGAATTGACAAAATCATGATTATGGACTATAATGATATCAAATAGTTAGAGGGAGTAACTGACCTTTATTTAAAAGGGATTAAAGTCGTCATGTCGGAAATAATATTTTTCCCGGCTTTAATGGCAATATGTCTAGTGAGACTCTATAAAGAATATAGGCTAATTCAAATTGGCTTACATTCTTTGTAGAGTCTTTTGTTTTTTGCTTAGAACTTTCTAAGGTTATATCTTGAGCAAATGATTCTAATATTAAAAGGAGGAGTATTTTTAATGGAAGCACTTATTCACAGTTATTTAGCTTCATTTCCAACAGTTGTTTTGGTTCTTATTATTTCTGCCATGCTATATATCTTAAGCAAAGGAGCAGACATGTTGGTAGATAAGGCTGTCAACCTTTCCCTGCACTGGGGTGTTCCCAAAATGGTTATTGGAGCCACCATTGTCTCTCTAGGTACTACTCTTCCTGAAGCTACAGTTTCTGTACTGGCAGCAGTCAATGGCAACCCAGATCTCGCACTAGGAAATGCTATTGGTTCTATTATTGCGGATACTGGTCTTATTCTTGGATTAGCTGCTCTTATGGGGCGATTGCCAGTAGATGAAGTTGTTGTAAACCGCCAGGGAAAGGTTCAAATATGGGCAGGTATCTTACTTGCTGTGGTTAGCCTTCCTTTCCTTTCAGGAGGCAGTGGAAGTATCAGTAGAGAAGCTGGATGGTTATTTTTAGGTCTATTAGTAGCCTATATTTATACATCAATTAAATGGTCTAAAGATCCTATACTGGATAGATCGGCAGTAGAGGGAGAAATAGCTTTTACAGAAGAACAAAGTCCCTGCAGCAAGTCAATACTGAGGGAAGAAAAAGGTTCTTTAGGCATCCAGGTGTTAGAGTTATTTATGGGAATAATGCTGATAATAGGTGCATCGAAAATTTTAATACCAGCAGTGGAAATCTCGGCAGTTCGTGTGGGAATTCCTCAAAGTATAATTGCTGCCACCTTGATTGCTTTCGGAACCAGTTTACCAGAGTTAGTAACTGCTATTACTGCTGTAAGAAAAGGACATGGTGAACTTGCTATTGGGAATATCGTTGGAGCAGATATTTTAAATGTACTTTTCGTAGTGGGGAGCGCTGCCGCTGTAACACCAGGAGGCTTAGCGGTTCCAGCAAACTTCTATAAGCTTCAGATTCCAACCATGCTGATTATCCTTGGTGCTTTCCGATTGTTCTCAAAAGGAGAAGATAGAGAAATTACAAAAAAAGAAGGTGGTTTACTTTTCCTTATTTACTTTATTTATTTGATATTAAGCTTCACATGGATTTAGATAAGAAAGAGTCAAAAGGGTCATTTCCTTTTGACTCTTTTCAGTATCAAGAAGAAAAAGAATTAAATGGTTGCAGAGCATCAAATGAAAAACTTTGGGAATAAT
>JBFNEZ010000031.1:0-27722 GCA_040797825.1 Thermotaleaceae bacterium
GATTACAACAGATTCTAGAAAAATACAAGGAAGAGAACTATTTATTCCTCTTATTGGAGAACGATTTGACGGCCATGATTTTGTTTTAGAAGCTGTAAGTCAAGGAGTAGAAGCAGTTTTGATACAAAAGATGCCCTGTGAAAATATAAGTATGTTTAAAGATACTAGTATTATTCTGGTTGAAGATACACTAAAGGCCCTACAGGATTTAGCCAAATATTATAAGGGCTTTTTTAAGATACCCATTGTCGCCGTGACTGGCAGTACAGGAAAAACTTCTACAAAGGATATGATTTACTCTGTTTTAATGCAACGGTATTGTGTTATGAAAAGTGAAGGAAATTTCAATAATCATATAGGGTTGCCCTTATCAATTTTTAATTTAAAAAAAGAACATGAGGTTGCGATCTTTGAAATGGGAATGAGCAGTCTAGGTGAAATAGATACTTTGGCAGAGATTGCACGACCAAACATATCGGTCATTACCAATATTGGATTATCTCATATAGAGCATTTAGGTTCTCAGGAGAATATCTTAAAAGCAAAGATGGAGATAACCAACTATCTACAAAAAGAGGATCTGTTAATTCTTAATGGAGATGATGTCTACTTAAAAACTATCAAAGAGCAAAAAGATTCATTTAAGAAATATTTGGTAGGGTTAGAAAGCAATAATGATTTAAGGCCAACAAATATACAAGATTTTGGCGAACTAGGAAGTAGTTTCGATATATTTTGGAGAGGAGTAAATCATTCTTTTCAGTTAAAGGTTCCTGGAGTTCATAATATACACAATGCACTTTCCGCTATTGCTGTGGGAGTAGCTCTAGAAATGAATATGATGGAGATTCAAAAAGGCATTGAAGCTTATTTGGGAAGTGAAATGCGATTGAATATTTTCATGACTTCAGAGGAGATAAAGGTCATCAACGATGCCTATAATGCCAGTCCAGACTCTATGAAGGCTGCAATTTCTGTTCTTAGCAAAAGCGCTGCTCAAAGAAAAATTGCAGTATTGGGAGATATGGCAGAGATGGGAAGCTTTTCAAAAATGGGACACAAGACAGTGGGATACGAAATTTCTAAGGAACCCATCGATTTATTAATCGTAGTTGGAAATATGTCCCGTTTTATTGCTGAAGGAGCAGTTGAAAAAGGCTTTGAGCAAGGAAAAGTTAGTTCATTTAAGAACAATCAAGAAGCAATAGAATACTTGGATAAGGTTCTGATGCCTCAAGATATGGTACTGGTAAAGGGATCAAGAAGTATGAAGATGGAAGAAATTGTAATTTTCTTACAAGAGAGGAGATAATTGGATGATAGAATATCAACAGTTAATCATAACGATTATCGTTTCATTTTTTATTACATTAGTGTTAGGGCCCATTGGAATTCCTATTTTGCACAGACTTAAGGTTGGACAAAGTATTCGCAATGAAGGACCAAAGTCACATATGACGAAGTCAGGCACCCCCACTATGGGGGGGCTAATAATGATTGTAGCCCTTGTGATTACAACCATGACTTCAGGAAGGGTCAATAGGGATTTAATTGTTATTTTACTTGCTACGATATCTTTTGGACTTATTGGATTTATAGATGATTTTATCAAGGTAGTTTTGAAAAGAAATCTTGGACTAAAAGCCAATCAAAAACTGATCGGACAGATTATTGTGGCGGTAATTATTGCTATTTACCAGTCGAGAGTATCTATCACAGGGACAAATATACTGATTCCATTTATGAATCGATATTTAGACTTAGGATATTTGTATGTACCCTTTATTGTATTTGTAGTAGTGGCCACAGCCAATGGGGTTAACCTAACTGATGGACTTGATGGATTGGCGGCTGGAGTAACTTTAATTGTTGCTTCTTTCTTTAGCTTAGTAGCCATGAATTGGGGACAGACAAGTATTGCCATATTTTGTGGAGCCTTGACGGGAACTTGTCTAGGTTTTTTGCGGTTTAATGCTCATCCAGCTAGAGTTTTTATGGGAGATACGGGCTCTATGGCATTAGGCGGAGCAGTGGCAACCATAGCTATCCTGATGAATTTAACATTGTTGATACCTATTGTAGGAGGAATATATTTAGCAGAGTCCCTTTCTGTTATTATTCAAGTTATATACTTTAAGCTAACAGGGAAAAGGATCTTTCGAATGAGTCCGCTGCATCATCACTATGAACTCAAAGGATGGAAAGAAACAAAGGTTGTGGCTGTGTTTTGGTCCGTAACCCTGCTCTTATGTATTATTGGATTATTTGCTGTGAGTCAATAGGCGGAAATTATTTGGAGAAAGCAGGTGCTTCTATTGAAAATAAAAGATAAGAATATTTTAGTGGTTGGAATGGCTATATCAGGAGCTTCAACAGTAAATGTATTATTACAACTTGGCTGTAATGTAACTGTTCATGATGCAAAAAAAGAAGAGGAGCTTCAAGATGTTTTAAATTATATAGATAGAGATAGGGTTCAATTCATTTTAGGACAACTTCCAGAGAACGTAATGAAATTTGACTTAATTGTATTAAGTCCAGGAGTTCCTACTGATTTACCCTTTCTATTAGAAGCAAGGGAAGCAGGTGTTGCTATCATTGGAGAATTAGAGCTAGCCTATCAGCTCTCCAAAGCTACCTTTATCGCTATAACAGGGACCAATGGAAAAACAACTACAACTGCCTTAACAGGAGAAATTTATAAGAATGCCGCTAGAGAGGCTTATGTGGTCGGCAATATAGGTGTGGCAGCCATATCAAAAAGTTTGGAGGTAGGACCAAAGGCAGTAATGATCACGGAGGTCAGCAGTTTTCAATTGGAAAGTGTTGCGGCTTTTAAACCCCATATTGCTGCAATACTGAACATAACTCCAGATCATTTGAATAGACATAAAACCATGGAAAATTATATAGCTGCAAAAGGGAATATTTTTAAAAATCAAACTAGTGATGACATACTTATATTAAATATGGATGATGAAGAGGTATTTAAACTAAAAGAATGGGCTTCTTCAGAAATTGTTCCATTTAGTAGGAAACATATATTAAAGAAGGGAGCATATGTAGAAAATGGCAATATTGTAGTGAAAAAAGAAGATACGCATGGTCAAATTGTCTGCTCAACCAAAGATTTAAAAATACCAGGGGAGCATAATCTGGAGAATGCTTTAGCGGCTGTGGCTATTGCCTATTGGGGTGGTATTGAGGTAAAAACTATAAAAGAAACACTTAAAAGCTTTATGGGAGTTGAACATCGGATTGAATTTGTTGATGAATATAAGGGCGTAAGGTTTATTAATGATTCTAAGGGAACTAATCCCGACTCTTCCATCAAGGCTATTGAAACTGTAAAGGCACCTATTATTCTTATTGCTGGAGGAATGGATAAGGGAGGTAGCTTTGAAGGATTTATCACCTCTTTTCACAACAAGGTCAAGTATTTGGTCTTAATTGGTGAAACTGCAAATAAAATGAAAGAGACGGCAAACCGAATGGGCTTTGAAAACTGTATCCTTGCGAAGGATATGGAGGATGCGGTAAAAGCAGCCTACAATTTGGCGGAAGAAGGAGATACGATTTTACTATCTCCAGCCTGTGCCAGCTGGGATATGTACAAGAGTTTTGAACATCGCGGTGCTCACTTCAAAGAATGCATTGGAAGATTAAGGAGGCCCCTGTAATGATCAAAAAGAAATCCAGTGATTTCACACTTATGTTGACCGTATTCATACTTGTTGCTATTGGCATCATTATGGTATTTAGCTCAAGCTATGCCTATGCGTACTTTAAGATGAATGATGGATATCATTTTTTGAAGAGGGAAATTATGTGGGCCGCTTTAGGACTTATAGGAATGATTGTAGCAATGAACTTTGACTATTGGAGATATAAAAAGATTGCCCCTTATGGATACATTGTGAGTCTAATCTTACTTGTACTGGTTCTGACCCCTTTGGGAACAGAGTTTAACGGAGCAAGACGTTGGTTGGGCGTTGGAGGTTTCACCATCATGCCGGGAGAATTGGCAAAGATATTTGGAATTCTCTTTGTTGCTTTGCGTCTTTCAAAACGGCCTGATAGTATGCAAAGCTTTACTAAGGGTGTTCTGCCAAACCTAATGATTATTGCTATATATTTTGGGTTGATTATTCTTCAGCCAAACCTAAGTACAGCTATGACAATTACCTTTATTATTGTATCTATGATGTTTGTGGCAGGGATGCGATGGATGCATATTACAACCATGGGTGTTTTAGGAGCGGGGCTATTGGTTGTTATGATTTTATTAGAACCCTATCGAATGAGAAGAATTACAGGTTTTTTGGATCCCTTTGCAGATCCTAGAGGAAGTGGATATCAGGTAATTCAGTCTCTATTAGCCTTAGGGTCTGGCGGTGTTTTCGGTGTGGGGTTAGGGAAGAGTGTGCAAAAATATCTTTATATACCAGAGCCACAAAATGATTTTATTTTCGCCATTATCGGAGAGGAATTAGGGTTCATAGGATGTATCACTGTTATTATTTTGTTTCTCCTGCTCATATGGCGAGGCATTCGAATTGCAATCAATGCGCCTGACCTATTTGGATGCTTATTGGCTACAGGAATTACAGCCATGGTTGGTGTGCAGGTTATTATTAATATTGCTGTTGCAACCTCCTCTATGCCAGTTACGGGTATTCCGCTGCCCTTTATCAGCTGGGGAGGAAATTCTTTAGCCATTTTTATGTCTGCCATGGGCGTAATGTTAAACATCTCAAGGTATTCAAATCTAGATAGGGGTTGAGAAAAATGAAAATACTTATTGCTGGTGGGGGGACAGGAGGGCATATATATCCGGCTATTGCCATTGCAAATAAAATAAAAGAAGAGTGGAAAGATTGTGAGATACTGTTTGCAGGAACGAAACAGGGTCTAGAATCTAAGCTTATTCCAGAAGCAGGTTATCGAATCCAATTTATAAGGGTGAAGGGATTTAGAAGACGATTGGGTGTAGATACATTGAAATCAGTAAAAAATCTATTTTCAGGACTAGGAGATGCCCATGGTATCATCAAGGACTACAAACCAGATATCGTTATTGGAACAGGAGGATATGTCTGTGGGCCTATTCTGTGGGTAGCAGCTATGCTGAATATAAAAACCGTTATTCATGAACAAAATGTTATTCCGGGAATCACTAATAAAATTCTTGGAAGATTTGTTGATAAAATTTTATTGAGCTTTGAAGAATCAGAAAAATACTTCAATGGCAGCAAAACGGTGATAACAGGAAATCCTATTCGTAAAGAATTTATAAACTTCGATAGATATTTATGTAGAAAAAGTTTAGGTGCTAAGGACCATGAGCTGGTTGTAATGTCTTTTGGTGGAAGTCGGGGCGCAGAAAAAATAAATGCAACCATAAAAGAAGTGGCTGTTCATTTTAGTGGGAGAAAAGAAATCCAATTGATTCACATTACTGGAAACGACCACTATGCCTCTTTTATGAAAGAATTGGAAAGAGAGAATACAATCATAGGGAAGAATATCACGATTCGACCCTATACCCATAATATGGCAGAGCTAATGGGTGCTTGTGATTTAGTTATTTGCAGGGCAGGTGCCATTACTTTAGCTGAGTTAACTGCTATGGGTCTACCCTCAATTTTGATTCCATCACCCTATGTAACCAACAATCATCAGGAACATAATGCAAGAGTTCTTGAAAAAAACGGTGCTGCAGTCGTATTGCTTGAAAAAGAATTAGATGATAAGAATATAGTAGATTTATTAAATCTTTTTATAAGGGAGAGAGAACGATTAAAGCAAATGGGACTAAGGAGTAAAGCGCTATCCAAGATAGATGCTACGGAACTGATTTTCTCAAATATTACTAAATTATTTTAAAGAACGTAATTCACTTTTTCTCATAAGGAACATCTTTTGAATATCTGCATATGATGGTTATATATTACATTAACTTTTAATGCACATGGATATATTATCTGCAGACATCGCGGAGGTGGAATATGTGAGTAAATTTGTAATACACGGTGGGAATAAGTTAAGTGGTCAAATTAGAATTGGAGGAGCAAAGAATGCAGTATTACCAGTTCTAGCTGCTACACTTTTAAATGGAAAGGAAAGCCTTTTATATGATTGTCCAGCTTTAAAGGATGTAGATACCATGATTGAAATCCTCATATCTGTGGGTTGCAAGATTTCTTTTGAAAATGGCGTTCTAAGAGTAGATTCAAGTAATATATCAAGTTATGAAATTCCTGAACATTTAGTGCGTGAAATGCGATCTTCCATTATTTTAATGGGGCCAATGTTGGCTAGGTGTGGTAAAATTAAGATAAGTTACCCTGGTGGTTGTGAAATTGGGCCAAGGCCTATTGATTTACATTTAAAGGCCCTACGTGATTTGGGTGTAAGTATTCAAGAAGCACATGGATTTTTAGAGTGCGAGGTTTCCGATTTAAGGGGCTGTGAGATTCAATTGGATTATCCAAGCGTAGGAGCCACCGAAAATGCTATGCTTGCTGCGGTTTTAGCCAAGGGTACAACTAAAATAAGAAATGCAGCCAAGGAGCCTGAAATCATCGATCTTGAAAAATATTTAAATACAATCGGCGCTAAGGTATATGGAGCAGGAACCAGTGAAATTATTGTAGAAGGGGTAACTGATCTTCATGATGGAGAGCATATCATTATGCCTGATAGGATTGTTGCAGGGACGATACTAGCAGCTGGGGCTATCACAGGTAGTGAGATTACTGTGGATAATGTAGTGCCTGAGCATATACAACCTGTTCTTTCAAAACTAAAAGAAGCTGGCTGCTTGATTTTAGAAAAAGAGAATCAAATCAAGTTAAAAACTCCCAATCCCATTCGGGCGGTGGAAATGATAAAAACTTTGCCCTATCCAGGTTTTCCTACGGATATGCAAGCGCAATTTATGGCTTTGATGACTATTGCAAAGGGAACTAGTATTTTTACAGAAAACATATTTGAAAATCGATATAAGCATGTAGATGAATTAACGCGAATGGGTGCAAATATTAAGATTGACGGACGTGTTGCTGTTGTAAAAGGGGTAAAACGGTTGACCGGGGCTAAAATTAGTGCCAAGGATCTGCGGGGTGGAGCGGCCTTAGTTCTAGCAGGTTTAGTTGCAGAAGGAACGACCGTCGTTGATCAAATTATTCATATTGAACGTGGATATGATAGATTTGATAAAATGTTGGAACAGTTAGGTGCGCAAATATATCGAATAAATTAAGAGACAGCTTATGCTGCTCTTAAATTTGAAAAGAAAGGCGGACAAACTGTTAAGGTGGGAGAATATGTACATAAATAAAACTGCTTTCAATAGGAAACTTCATAGAAGAAGAAAACAAATCATGGTATTTATTCTATTGTTATGTTGTATTATTTCATTTATCATTATATTCAAGACAGACATTTTTTCTATTGAAAAAGTTACTGTAAATGGGAATACAGTACTTACTGAAGAAGAGGTAGTCCATATGTCTGGAATAAATATTGGAAATCAAATTTTCAAAGAGAAAACCAGTGAGATTAGAGGTGTATTGCTTCAGAATCCTTATATCAAAGAAGCACATATCAAAAGAAGACTTCCTAATAGAATAATAATTAATATCGCTGAAAGACAAGAAGTTGCCCTAGTTCCATTTATGGATGTATTTTTAGTGATTGATGAAGAAGGAATGGTATTAAAATCTGAAAAAGAGTCCCAACATTTAAAAAGTATTGTAGGATTGCAATTTGATCATTTTATGGAGGGTGAGATTTTAGATGTAGAGGAATCAGAAACCTTAAAAAAGGCACTAGAAATAATTAAGGGAATTGATAAAAGAGGCATTTCTATAAGCGGCCTAGATGTTACTAATAGAAATAATATGGTTATAAGATTGACAGAAAATATGATCTGTAGGATAGGAGATGGAACCAATATGGACTATAGACTGAAGCTTTTAGATAAAATTTTAATAGATTTGGCGAGTAGGGATATTACAAGAGGGGTTATTGATATCAATTATGAGGGGAATCCGACCTATAGACCTGTAGATTAAGGAGGATGTGGGGATGAAAAGCATTAAAGGACAACTGGCGGTAGGCATCGTATGTGCTGTTTTAGGCTTGGTTTTAGCACTTCAGTTTAAAAGCGTTCAGAGCATTTATCCAGAGGGAATTGCACCAGCTCAGAAAGCACAGGAAATGGCGACTGAACTTAAAAAATTAAGGGAAGAGAAGCAACAGCTTTTAAATGAAGTAAATTCACTAGAAGCAAGAATTAAAGAAATTCAAGAATCTGAATCTAAGGAAGATGCTTTGATAAAAAGCATGAGTGCCGACTTGGAGAAATACAAAATCATTGGGGGATTAAGAAGCGTTAAAGGACCCGGGGTGATTATTACAATTGACGATCCACCAATGGATCCTGATTTTATGGGGGATTATAGTGTGATTATGGTAAATTATGATCTGTTATTAAATCTCATTAATAAATTAAATGATGCTGGAGCTGAAGCCATTTCTGTTAATGATCAAAGGATTGTATCCCGTACAGAGATCAGTTTAGCAGGAAACAATGTAAATATTAACTCGGTTCCAACGGCCCCACCATTTATCGTAAAGGCTATTGGGAGTCCAGATACCATGGAAGCTACTTTAAATATACGATTTGGAATTGCATGGGAGATGAGGGAGAGATATGGTTTGCAGGTTTCTATTAAGAAACAGGAGGAAGTATCGATTCCAAGATACAATGAAGTAATTAAATTTAGATATGCAAAACCCGTAGAGGATAAGGAGTAAGTATTGGGGTGATTTTAGTGAAATTAGATATATGGAAATTGAATATTTTAGCACTTTGCATTCTTTTGGGTTTTTTAATATCTTTACAAGTTAAAAGTGTAACAGGAGACTATCTTTATGTTCCATTAAAGGTAATCTATGAATACAAACTCTCAATTGAAAGTGAGAAAAAGGAAATTGAAAATTTACTCAGTCTAATCAATGAGCGCAGCAGTTTTATAGCCAACTATGAAAAGCTGAAAATGGAGGGAGGCCTTTTTAAAGATGCCTTGACTCAAGAACTGGAAAATCAAAAACTAGTTAGTGGGTTTGTAAATGTTGAAGGTCCAGGGATTGTGCTAACAGTTGATGATGGAACGAGAGAATTATATTCTGGAGAAAATCCTAATAATATTTTAGTACATGATGGTGATATTTTAAATCTAATTAATGATTTAAAAATAGCTGGAGCTGAAGCTTTATCCATTAATGGACAAAGGATAATATCAACATCTGAAATAAATTGTGCGGGGCATACCATACGAATAAACAACCAAGTTTTTGCTCAGCCTTTTATTATTAAGGCCATAGGAGAACAAAAAACACTTGAAGCCGCAATCAATGCTCCTGGTCAATATGGCCAATATTTAAAAGAGTTTATAGGACTTTATGTGGATGTAAAGCCTGTAGTGAATGTAAAGATACCAAGATATCAAGAAGATATAAATTATCGTTACTTACAAGTAGCAGGAGAGGGTGAATAAATTTGATTATTGCAATATTAGGATTATTAATTGGGGTGCTATTGGGTGTTTATTTACCAATCACTTATCCCTCATCCTATTCTCTATATATGTCTGTGGCAATTTTAGCTGCTTTAGATTCGGTATTCGGTGCAATTCGATCTCACATGGAGAATAGATTTAATTCAGCCATATTTGTATCTGGTTTTTTTGGGAATGCTGTTCTAGCTGCTTTTTTAGCCTATATTGGGGACCGTTTGGGGGTTCCGCTATACTATGCAGCAATATTTGCATTTGGAGGAAGGTTATTCCAAAACTTTGCGATCATAAGGCGTTACCTCATTGAGAAGGTAAGCAAAAAATAAATTTTTAAGGTAAAAAAAAAGGATATTTTAAGAGCGCGTTGAAATTAGTTATAGTATTATTGAAAATTATATTGTTTCTTTCAGATTGATGTGATATAAAGAGAAATTCATGCAATCTGAAGCTAGGCAATAGATATATTTTTATCTTGACGATTGAATTATAAGCCTTATCCAACTAGAATATTTTCCTAGCTCAATAAAGGGGGTAATTTTGTGTTAGAATTCGATGTAGAAATGGAGCAATTTGCTCAGATAAAAGTAATTGGTGTTGGAGGCGGTGGCAATAACGCTGTGAATAGGATGATCGAGTCACAATTAAAGGGAGTTCAATTCATAGCTGTTAATACAGATAAACAAGCACTTTTTACTTCAAAGGCTGAATACCGAATACAAATAGGAGATAAACTTACAAAGGGTTTAGGAGCAGGTGCAAATCCTGAGATTGGAAGAAAAGCTGCTGAAGAAAGTAGAGAAGATATCCATCAGGCACTGCAAGGAGCAGATATGGTTTTTGTTACTTCTGGAATGGGTGGAGGAACTGGTACAGGAGCTGCACCCATTGTTGCACAGATTGCAAAGGAAATGGGGATTCTTACTGTTGGTGTTGTCACCAAACCCTTTACTTTTGAAGGAAAAAGAAGAATGCAACATGCTGAACAAGGGATCGAAGATCTCAAGGGAAAGGTAGATACTTTAGTTACCATACCAAATGATAGACTGCTTCAAGTAGTTGAGAAAAAGACATCTATCATGGATGCTTTCAAAATGGCTGATGATGTATTAAGACAGGGTGTACAAGGTATTTCTGATCTAATTGCTGTTCCAGGACTTGTAAATCTGGACTTTGCCGATGTAAAGACAATTATGTTTGAGCAAGGTCTTGCTCATATGGGAATCGGCAGAGCCAGTGGAGAAAACAGAGCTACAGAAGCAGCAAAACAGGCAATACATAGTCCTTTATTAGAGACATCTATACAAGGAGCAAAGGGTGTACTGCTAAATATTACAGGTGGAGCTAATCTTGGCTTATTTGAAGTGAACGAAGCAGCAGAGTTGGTGGCGCAAGCAGCAGATCCAGATGCTAATATTATATTTGGGGCTGTAATTGACGAAGAATTAAAAGATGAAATTCGAATTACAGTTATTGCAACAGGTTTTGATAGTCAAAAACAAACTTCTGTAAAAAAACACTCTTTGGATAAAGAGTCTATTCATGATAAGTCTAAAGAAGCTGAACCACAAATTATACAAGATGATTTAGATATTCCCACCTTTTTAAGAAAAAAACGTTAGTTATGAAGACCGCATAGAAAATAGTGCGGTCTTTTGTCATATCATAGGAAGTTTTTTTATAGAATAAATTGTTTTCGACTTCATACAATGACAAAAAATGAATAGGAATTCTTATATAATAGACATAAATCATGGGACAATTGAATAGTGTATACCAAGTAGAATTATCTCCATGATGGAGGAATGATTATGTTTGAAGTTTATGGAGAGTATTTGTTTATAGAAAATTTATTGATGAACTGGCTAATTTTATACTTGACTTCCTATTTTGCCAAATTTAAAGTACCTAAACTTCGAATATGGATTGGGGCAATTGTAGGAGCTTTGTATGCTTTTGTGGTTTTTTTTCCTTCTTTAAGCTTTCTATATTCAACGGTAATGAAAATAATCGCATCTATGTTTATCATTGTGGTAGCCTTTATGCCATATCAGTTTAAAGATTTTATTAAACTACTGGCTATTTTTTATCTAATATCCTTTATGTTTGGTGGTGCTGCCTTTGCATTATTTTATTTTACAGATTTTAATGGGTTAGTAAGTAATGGAGTATTTTATATTGAGAATTTTCCAGTAAGATTATTGATTTATTCCGGTATTATATCTTACATATTGCTTAAGTTTTGTTGGGAATATATTCAAGTTAAGATATCGCGGAATAAAGTCTACATACCAATTTCTATAGAAGTTGGAAATCAAAAGAGCAGGCTGTGTGCGCTAATTGACACGGGGAACTCTTTGCAAGACCCACTTTCTAAGTATCCTGTGATTATAGTAGAATATACTGCAATTAAAGAGTTGTTACCACCATGTCTCCAGGAATTACTTAGTCAGTCACAGGAAATTAATCTAGACTTAGTTTCAAAATCTTTACAAGCAACTGATTGGATTAGTCGTTTTCGTGTAATTCCCTATAAATCATTAGGAAAAGAAAACGGTATGCTGATTGGTTTTAAACCAGATCATGTGCTACTAGAGGAAAATAACGGTATAAAGAGCATCACGAATATCATTGTTGGCATCTATACCAAAGAGCTTTCGGTAAATGGTGATTATCGAGCTTTGCTGCATCCAGATATTCTGACTTAAAATTTATCATCAAATAGGGGGCGTTAAAGTGCTGGCCTTTATAAAGAAGCTAAGGCTTTATTATAGAATCTATCTGATCAAGATTGCAAGAAAACTGAAAATTCTAAATGAAGATAGTATTTTTTACATAGGAGGAAGCGAAGCTTTACCACCTCCCTTGAGTCCAGAAGAAGAATTGTTTCTTATCGATCAGCTCCGTGAAGACGATGGTGCAATAAAAACAATTTTGATTGAGAGAAATCTCAGGCTAGTTGTGTACATAGCTAGAAAATTTGAAAATACAGGAATTGGAGTAGAAGATTTGATATCTATAGGAACTATTGGACTAATTAAGGCAGTCAATACATTTGATCCCGAGAAAAAAATAAAACTGGCTACCTATGCATCTAGGTGCATTGAAAATGAGATCTTAATGTATTTAAGAAGAAATAGTAAAGCAAAGGCAGAAATTTCC
Organism: Thermotaleaceae bacterium; assembly: GCA_040797825.1. GTDB lineage: Bacteria > Bacillota > Clostridia > Peptostreptococcales > Thermotaleaceae > Geosporobacter. The sequence goes on from JBFNEZ010000031.1 coordinate 12,744, forward strand.
TTTGATGAACCCTTAAATATTGATTGGGATGGCAATGAATTGTTACTTTCAGATATTTTAGGTACAGACAATGACCTAATCTACAAATTTCTTGAAGAAGAAGTAGATAGGGAATTACTAGAAATTGCACTTAAAAAGTTATCCAAAAGGGAAAAGAAAATAATGGAGTTGAGGTTTGGATTAAATAACGGAGAAGAGAAAACCCAAAAAGAAGTTGCAGATATGTTGGGTATATCCCAATCCTATATATCTAGACTAGAAAAAAGAATCATTACAAGATTGAGAAAAGAAATTAATCGAATGACCTAAGCAGCTATGATAAGCTGCTTTTTACTTTTCAAGAAATTGTATAAAGGAAATTTAAAAAGGCAATAATTCTGATGTAAGGGGGCAATAATCCATCGAATGGAGGAATTGTCATGCACATCAATAAAGTAGAAATATGTGGCGTAAACACATCGAAACTCCCTGTATTAACAAATGAAAAAATGAGGCAACTTTTCGCCAGGATTCATGAAGGAGATCTATCGGCACGAGAAGAATTCATCCAAGGAAATCTGCGGCTTGTATTAAGTGTGATTCAGCGGTTTAACAATAGAGGGGAACATGTTGATGATTTGTTCCAAGTAGGATGTATTGGTTTAATTAAGGCAATTGATAATTTTGATTTGTCTCAGAATGTGAAATTTTCCACCTATGCAGTACCTATGATTATTGGAGAAATTCGAAGGTACTTACGGGATAATAATTCAATTCGAGTTAGTCGATCCTTGAGGGATACGGCTTACAAGGCTCTGCAAATTCGTGATCAGCTTATTAATAAAAACTCAAAAGAGCCTACAATTTCTGAAATTGCAAAGGAACTAAATATACCTCGAGAAGAGGTTGTTTTTGCCTTAGATGCGATACAAGACCCTATTTCACTATTTGAACCTATCTATCATGATAGTGGAGATGCAATTTTTGTTATGGATCAAGTAAGCGACGAAAAAAGTGAAGATGAAACTTGGCTTGAAGGAATTGCACTTAGAGAAGCCCTGAGAAAATTAAGCGATAGAGAAAAGCTAATACTTACTCTAAGGTTTTTTGAAGGAAGAACACAAATGGAGGTTGCAGAAGAGATTGGAATTTCACAAGCGCAGGTTTCTAGATTAGAAAAAACGGCTTTGAAACATATGAGGAAGCATATTTAAACAAAAGCAAAAAAATTGCTTTTGTTTTTTATTTGGAAGGAATCATATATTGTCCCTGATCTCTATATACATAGATATAAAGAAAATTGACAACAGTCAATAGAACTTTTAAAGACTATTTAAGAGAAGGTGATTTGATGATCAGCACATCTGATTTACGAGAAAAAGAAATTGTAAATATTACTGATGGAAGAAGATTAGGATTTGTAACAGATATTGAGGTCAATCTAGAAAAAGGAAGGTTAGAAGCTCTTATTGTTCCTGGGCCTGGTAAATTTTTAGGTATTTTTGGGAAAGATAATGATTTTATCATTACCTGGCATGAAATAAAAAAGATAGGTGTTGATGTTATTTTAGTGGAGTTAAAAGATGTAATTATGCCCGCTGTACCAGTGGAAGAGCAGGAGTGAGATAAAAAAATCCTCTTAGAATTTTTTGGCAAACAATAATTTGATAATAGATAGCAAAGAAAAATGGTAGTGGACATTCCAAGTTCCCCATATTATAATTTGATTAATAGTAGATTGGAAAAAAATAACCAGAGGTCCAGGAGGAAAGGTGATGAACTGTCCATACTGTGAGTATTTTGAAACAAAAGTAGTAGACTCTAGACCGACAGAGGAAGGACAAGCTATTCGAAGAAGGAGAGAATGTGCTAAATGTAGAAAAAGATTTACAACTTATGAGAAGATAGAGGAAATTCCACTGATTGTTATTAAAAAAGATGGAACAAGAGAGGCGTATAATAGAAATAAAATACTAAATGGCATCATCAGAGCTTGTGAAAAGCGTCCAGTGACAATGAAAGATATTGAGCGTACCGTAGATGAGGTAGAGAAGAATCTTCATAACACCATGGATAAAGAGATTACAAGCATTCTAATTGGTGAGTTGGTTATGAACAGTATTAGAGAACTGGATGAGGTTGCTTATGTAAGATTTGCATCAGTATATAGACAATTTAAAGACATCAATACTTTTATGGAAGAGCTAAAGAAGCTATTAAATGAAAAGTAATGATATAATATGATTAAAGCCTCATATCAATAGATATATCTTTATATGCATAGACTAATAGCAAGTTGTTGTTCAACTTGCTATTAGTCTATAGACATGAAAAGGAGAAATATGATGAATAGTCCCTTAATAACTCATAAATCCTTTGGAATAACAAGCTTTTCTATTGCTGCTTTTGATGAAACGAATTTGGTGTTCAATCGCTTTACTAGTCGAGTAGGTGGAATAAGTCCTGCTCCATATAATACTCTAAACTTGGGTTTTAATACTGGAGATAAAAAAGAAAATGTACTCAATAACTATCAACTTCTCTGCAAAGCCATTCAAATCCCTATTGAAAATTGTGTACTATCCGATCAAGTACATGGGGATCGCATCCATATTGTGACAGAAGCAGATAGGGGAAAAGGGATCTTAAAGGACAGTGATATTAAAGAAACAGATGCACTCATCACCAATAGAAAAAATGTAGCACTCTTAACACTATATGCAGATTGTGTTCCCATATATCTACTAGATCCAGTCAATAAGGTAATTGGATTAGCACATGCAGGGTGGAGAGGAACTGTAAAAAAAATTGCTGTAAAAACCTTGACAAAAATGGGAGAAAATTTTGGTACAAAACCAGAGAACTGTTTGGCTGCCATTGGTCCATCTATTGGAGCATGTTGTTATGAGGTGGATAAAACTGTTGTTGACAGATTTAACGAAAACTTTACAAACCCTGATAAGTTTGTATTTTACAAGGATATCAACAAATATGCACTAAATTTATGGGAAACAAATAAAAGTAGCTTAGAGGAAATAGGAGTTTTAGAAAGAAATATCACTATAAGTAATTTATGTACCAAATGCAATAACCATATTCTTTTTTCCTATCGGGCAGATCGAGGTATAACAGGAAGAATGGTTGCAGTACTACAATTAATATAGGGTGGCATGACATTGGAAGGAGAGATTATATGGCTAGAAAAAAAGTGTTAGTGGTAGATGATGAACAACATATTGTTGAATTAATCCAGTTTAACTTAGAAAGCAATGGATTTGATGTACTGACTAGTGATAATGGAGAAGAGGCTATAGCCATTGCTCAAGAAGAACTCCCAGACGTGATATTGTTGGATTTAATGCTGCCTGGAATAGATGGATTTGAAGCATGCAAAAAAATAAGGCTTGATCATAAAACCAGTAAAATCCCTATAATTATGCTAACTGCAAAGGGCGAAGAGACGGATAAGGTATTAGGGTTAGAATTAGGAGCAGATGATTACTTAACAAAGCCTTTTAGTGTGCGAGAATTGACAGCAAGAATTAAAGCTGTTTTAAGAAGATTTGAAGAAGTTCCAAAAGAGAATGGTAAAATAATTCGTTGTCATGATATCTTGATTGATATGGAAAGGCATGAAGTTAAGAAAAATGATAAAGTGTTGGAACTAACTTTAAAGGAATTTGAACTATTAAAGATATTGGCAGAAAACAGGGGCAAGGTTTTATCAAGGAATTTTCTACTTGATGAGGTATGGGGTTATGACTATTTTGGGGAAACAAGGACCGTAGATGTGCACATTCGTCATTTGAGAAAAAAAATAGAGGATAATGATAGACATCCTGTATATATTGAGACAATTCGCGGCATTGGCTATAAGATGAAATAGGAGCAAGCGATGCAGAGAAAAATTTTTCTAACCTATACAGCCCTGTTTTTAGTCGGTATTATCATAACTGGCCTTCTTTCCCTGGGATTTATGCGCAAAAGTTATTTAGAGAATACAGAGAACAAGCTAATTGCTAATGGGAACCTTATAAACCATTTTATAAAGGAGAGAATGGATGAAGGAAGATTAGAAGAAGTAGATTTTTCTAAACTTGCCCATGAATATAGCAGAGAAATCCATACGCGTATAACCTTTATCAGCCTTGACGGATCCGTTATAGGAGATTCGGAAATCAAAAGAGAAGATATGTCTAGTATTGAAAATCATCTATATAGACCGGAAGTTCAAGAAGCTCTTTCAGGTAATATTGGAAAGAGCAAGCGTTTTAGTACAACCGTAGACTTTAACTACCTATACATTGCTATTCCTTTGTTGATTGATAATAAAGTTTATGGTATAACCCGTTTGGCTTTTCCTCTTACAGAAATAAACCGTATCAATTTTATCTTTTTTGAGAATATATTGATTTCTGTACTATGTGGTCTTGTTGTAGCTACAATACTGGGTTATCGGTACGTAAACAATGTAACGAAACCTATTGAAGAAATTACTAAAACTGCTCAAGCTATTGCTAATGGTTCCTTTCAAAATCGTGTATATGTAAAAACCAGTGATGAGATTAGAATATTGGCAGATACCTTTAACTTTATGACAGAAAAGCTAAATGATACCATATCGGAGCTTAGAGACAAAAATACGAAACTACAGTCAACGTTGACCAGTATGAACGAGGCCTTATTTGCAGTAGATAAGTCCTATAAGATTATGTTAATGAATCCTGTGGCCAGAACTCTTTTTAAAATAGAAGAAGAACAAGTATTGGGGAAGCATATTCTTGAGGTGATCCGAAACAATAAGCTCCATGATATCTTAAAAGACATACTTAATTATAATACTATTGGAGAGACTGAAATATCGATAGATTATCCAGAGCAAAAGATTTTAAAAATATATACCAATTTTATTCGCCTAGATATGGACCCAAATCGGATTATTGGGGTGATGGCACTGATTCAAGATGTAACAGAAATGAGAAAGTTAGAAAAAATGCGATCAGATTTTGTAACGAATGTTTCCCATGAATTGAAAACACCCTTAACATCTATCACTGGATTTATAGAAACCTTAAAAAATGGTGCAATTGAAAATGAAAAGGTAAGGGACCGGTTTTTAGATATTATTGAAATTGAAACAGAAAGATTATCAAGGTTGATTGATGATTTGTTAAGTCTGTCTGCTATAGAACATAATAAACTTAATTTTTCTAAAGAGCCTATTTCTATCAATGAGAGTATTAAAGAAGTGGCTGATATTGTTGAAGGGTTGGCAAATCAGAAAAACATTAAAATGATCGTGGAGCTAGAAGGTGCTCTGCCTGTTATTTATGGAAATTTAGATTGGTTTAAACAAATGATGATAAATTTAATGGATAATGCTATTAAGTATACCTTAGAGGGAGGGGCGGTTAAGGTATTAGCCTACAAACGATATGAAAATGTCTTTATTGTTGTAAAAGATACAGGCATAGGAATTCCGAAGGAAGATATCCCTAGATTATTTGAACGTTTTTATAGAGTAGATAAGGCCCGTTCTAAAAAGGCTGGAGGTACTGGATTAGGGTTAGCCATTGTAAAACATATCGTATTATCCTTTAATGGAGAGATAAAGGTAAATAGCGAATTAGGAAAGGGCTCGGAATTTATAATAAGAATACCTTTATAGATATAACGTTATAGGATTTAACGCATAATTAACATCTAGTTTATTATCTATTAACAATGAAAAAGTATACTTGTTAATAGATAATAACTCTTATGCAAATTTTATAATAGAATATCTAGAATTGAGCTGTAGGCAGCAGATTCCTCCCATCCTCTTCAAAACAAAAGACGGCGATGACCGTTTTTTGTTTTTTTTTAAAAAAATTATTTATTTCAAAATAATTAATAAGGAATGATATTTAACATGGATTTAACACGGTTTTAATCTGAATATAAAAAAAATGAAATAAAATGAAGACAAAGAAGATAGAAATGGGCTGGGTTATTTTTTGATAGACTAAAGAATCTATTGAATGGGTGGAGAGGAGCTTTTTGATGACAAAAATTGAAGTAAATCACTTGAATTTATTCTATGGAGATTTTCAGGCACTTATGGATATTAATATCCACATAGAAAAAAATAAAGTAACAGCTTTGATCGGACCATCTGGTTGTGGAAAATCAACTTTTATACGAACACTCAATCGAATGAATGATTTAATTGATAATGTACGTATTGAGGGAGAAATACTATTAGATGGGGCGAATATATATAGCGATAGATGTGACTTGATCCAATTGAGAAAAAATGTAGGAATGGTATTTCAGAAACCAAATCCTTTTCCAAAAACTGTATATGAAAATGTAGCATACGGACCTAAAATACATGGGATTAAAGAAAAACAACTTCTAGATGAAATTGTGGAAAAGAGCCTAAGGGGTGCTGCCCTTTGGGAAGAAGTTAAGGATCGACTGGATAGACCAGCCTTGGGATTATCAGGAGGGCAGCAACAAAGGTTGTGCATAGCTAGATGTTTAGCTGTTGAACCAGATGTATTGCTAATGGATGAACCGACATCCGCTTTGGATCCCATTTCAACGCTAAAGATTGAAGATTTACTTGAAGATTTAAAGAAGGAATATACTATTGTTATTGTTACTCACAACATGCAGCAAGCTGGAAGAGTTTCAGATTATACCTCCTTCTTTTTAAATGGAGAGATCATAGAGACGGATTTAACTGACAATATTTTTTCTAAGCCTAGAGATAAGAGAACAGAAGATTATATAACAGGAAGATTTGGTTAGGATAAGGGGGAGGATGTTTTTCATGCCGAGATTACATCTATCAAATGAACTGGAGAAGCTCCATAATGATTTATTAAAAATGGGAAGTATGGTTGAAGAAGTTATTCTTGATTCAATAAAATCTTTAAAGGATCAAGATGTTACTTTAGCCAATAAAATTATCCAGCAAGATCGTTATATTAACCATATTGAAGAAGAAATTGAGGATAAATGTATCAAGCTGATTGCAACTCAACAGCCTATGGCAATTGATTTGCGAGAGATTTGTTCTATTTTACGATTGATCGTTGACCTGGAGAGAATGGCAGATCATTCAGTAGATATCGCCAAAACAACCATTAAGTTAGCTGGAGAAAAATATATGAAAGCTTTGATTGATATACCGAGAATGGCTGATTTAGCTACCAATATGGTGAAGAAATCCTTAGATGCCTTTGTAAAAAAGGATATTGAGTTAGCCAAAGATACTTGGGCTTTAGATGAAGAAATTGATCAAATGTACAAGCAGGTATATCGAGAGTTGCTAACCTATATGATAGAGGATCCTAAAAAAATAACACAATCTACCTATTTTTTATTCATATGTGCCCACATTGAGAGAATAGCTGATTATGCAAAAAATGTTTGTGAAAAAGTGGTTTACATTCAAACGGGAGAATACCTGATGAAATAATAAAAAAGTTTCTGAACAAATGGCTTTATTGTTCAGAAACTTTTTTTTATTGTTTAAAAAGTAATTATCAAAGCAAATAATAAGAATATAATTCTTAGAATACTTGGAGGGACCCTATGAAAACAGATACAGTAACTCTTTTAATTCCTTTAATCATGGGAATTAGTGCTAGAATTTACATGATGCAAATCGACTATCGGCAATACCCAAGCTATCCTCAAGGTCTTATCTCACACATCACATTAGGCGTAATAGCTGCTTCCCTAGGTTCTGTGGCCATCCCTGCATTGATGGAAAAAGAGTATGCAGCTGTAACTTTTTTAGCCTTAGCAGCACAACAATTTCGTGATGTACGAAATATGGAGAGACAAAGCCTGGATAATATAGAACCTACAGAGATTGTGCCTAGAGGAACTGCCTACATAGAGGACATCGCAAAAGCCTTTGAAGCTAGGAATTATATGACCATTATTACTGCCTTAACTACTAGCCTTACAATTCATAGTATTCGTTCTACAAAATGGCCTTTGTATATTGCTTACGGTGGGGGCGTTTTGATAGGATTCATTACCTTAGTATTACTAAAAAAACTTTTAGCAAGGCAAAGCGTGATGGAAATTGCAGAAATAATACCAGGAAAAATTGATTTTGACGGTCCTTTGTTACGTGTAAATGAGATAGTATTAATGAATGTTGGTTTAAAGCAATCTCAGCAAATTTATATAGAAAAGGGAATTGGTATAGAAATTATTCCTAAGGATGACAATGCCAAAGCGACTTTAGCCAATATAGGACAAAGGCAAGCGATTATTCATAATGTATGCGCCTTGTTGGGTATCAGAATTGATATAGGAGAGCCAGACTTTACGCCTATGGCTAGGCGGAATCTAGATAATGGTAATATTGTAATGTCTATTGTACCTATGGAAAAAGATATGGATTTATTGATAGAGGCAGTAAAAAGAACACCAGTATTAGAGACATCTAAAAGAAAACCAATTGATTCAAAAGTCGGTTATAAAGCTGCACAGCGGTAGAGAGGAGCAGAACCATGGATTTTGCAATTACGAACAATATCGTTGCGATTATTACTCAGGACAGCAGCAAAGTAGCATCTGCAACAGCTCCTGTTTTTATTACAGACACAGAACAACAGCAAGAGAAAGTTGCATTTTTGTTATCCAAAGTAACAATGGGAATGGTACATGACTTGGGAAATGGCTGTTTTGTCATCGTGAAACACTAATTGGGATAGAATTGACTTGACGGAGACAGTTATGAGATGATAATATAACGAAACAGATGAAAAGAAATCAGATATATGTTATAATTGATAGTACCAGGTACTAAAACTAGATGTCAAGTAGGTGTGTATATGGCAGTAAAAGAGAGTCGCAACATAATTAGTGAGGTAGTTCCTAATAGTAAGGCTGCAAAGGCAGGGATTGAAAAAGGAGATAGACTTTTAAGCATCAATGAAGAATTGATTGAGGATATTATTGAATATATGTTTCTTATAGCTGAAGAAGAGATTGAGATAGAAGTTGAAAAAAAAGATGGTAGACATATACATTATCATATCTGTAAGGATTATGATGAGGATTTGGGAATAAATTTTGAAAATCCTATCATTGATGAGGCAAAAAGTTGTCGAAATAAATGTATGTTTTGTTTTATAGATCAACTGCCACCAGGTATGAGAGAGACATTATATTTTAAGGATGATGATTCAAGACTATCTTTTCTTCAGGGAAATTTTATCACTTTAACAAATATGTCAGAGCGAGATATTGACAAGATCATTCGTTATCGTATCAGTCCAATAAATATTTCTATACATACAACAGATCCTGAACTAAGAAAAAAAATGCTGCATAATAAAAATGCTGGAGATATAATGGTAAGATTGAAAAAACTATCGCAAGCTGAGATCTGTATGCAAGGGCAAATTGTATTATGCCCTAAAGTAAATGATGGTTTTTATTTAGATAAAACAATAGGGGATTTGTCAGCACTTTATCCTTATATGACGAGTATTGCTGTTGTACCTGTAGGACTTACTAAATTTAGGGAAGGCTTATATCAATTAGAAGGCTATCATACAGATACAGCAAAAAAAGTTATTAAGCAAGTTACAAAGTGGCAGGAACTGCTTATTACAAAAATAGGAACTCGATTTGTTTTTTTATCTGATGAATTTTATATTCAGGCTAATGAAGAAATCCCAAATTATGAAAGCTATGAAGGCTTTCCACAATTGGAAAATGGAGTAGGATTGGTGGCCAAACTAAAAAAAGAAATTGATGTTAGCCTCCAGAATTTACGAGATAAACCTATGACCAAACATGAGGTAAGTGTAGTCACTGGTGTATCAGCAGCAGGTTTCTTAGAGCAAATATGCAAAGAAATAGAAAGTCATTTTACCGATCTCCGCATTCATGTTTATCCTATTAAAAATACTTTTTTTGGTGAAAGCATTACTGTTTCCGGATTGATTACAGGTAGGGATATAGTTAATCAATTGAAAAATAAAGAATTGGGACAGAAACTGATTTTGCCTGTGAGCATGTTTAAAGCAGGAGAAAGGATTTTTTTAGATGATTATACCCTTGAGGAGGTAACTCGAAAATTGAAGATAGATATAGAAATTGCTCAAATAGATGGAAAAGATTTTGTGGAAAAAATATTAAGCAATACCAATAGCATGGAGGTGTAAAAAATGGCTAAACCAGTAGTAGCCGTAGTAGGCAGGCCTAATGTAGGAAAATCAACATTCTTCAATAAGATTGCAGGAAAAAGGATTTCCATTGTAGAAGATAAGCCTGGAGTAACCAGAGACAGAATATACACAGAGGCAGAGTGGCTGAATACCCCTTTTACATTAATTGATACCGGTGGTATTGAACCCAAATCTGATGATATCATTTTATCTCAGATGAAGCGACAAGCACAGATTGCTATAGAAACTGCCGACGTAATTGTATTTTTGGCAGATGGAAAAGAAGGGCTAACAGCTTCCGATAGAGATGTGGCCAATATGCTTAGAAAAGCCAGTAAACCAGTGATACTGGTTGTGAATAAGATTGATGCACAGCACTTTATGGGAAATATTTATGATTTCTACCAGCTGGGATTAGGGGATCCTATAGCGATTTCTTCTGTAAATGGTTTAGGACTAGGTGATTTGTTAGATGAAATTGTGGCACGATTTCCTGAAGATTTGGGAGAAGATTACGAAGAAGATAGGATAAAAGTAGCTGTTATTGGCAAGCCAAACGTGGGGAAATCCTCTATTATTAATACAATTTTGGGTGAAGAACGTGTTATTGTTAGTGATATTGCAGGTACTACACGGGATGCTATTGATACGCCTTTTACACAAGGAGAAGATAAATATGTATTTATTGATACAGCAGGAATCCGAAGAAAAAGTAGAATAAATGAAAATATCGAAAAATATAGTGTTATAAGATCTCTCACAGCTATTGAGAGAGCAGAAGTTTGCTTGATGGTTATCGATGCTTCCGAAGGAGTCACAGAACAGGATAAAAAGGTTGCGGGTTATGCCCATGAGGAAGGGAAAGCAACTATTATTGTAGTAAATAAATGGGATACTATTGAGAAGGAAACCAATACCATGAATGCTTTTACAAAAGACATAAGAAATGAACTTTCCTTCATGCCCTATGCACCAATTCTATTTGTTTCTGCAAAAACAAAACAAAGGATTCCTCAGATATTAGAGAACATTAAGTTCGTTTCAAACCAACATGCATTAAGGGTACAAACAGGAGTACTGAATGATATCGTGGGAGAAGCTGTACTCTTGAACCAGCCTCCATCTGACAAAGGAAAGCGATTAAAAATATTTTATGCTACTCAAGTGGCTGTTAGACCACCTAAATTTATTTTTTTCATCAATGATAGAGAATTGACCCATTTTTCTTATACCCGATATTTGGAAAATAAAATTCGTGATGCCTTCGGTTTTGAAGGAACACCGATTTTGATTGAATATAGAGAAAAGGGTGGGGATGAATGATGTTTGCAAATAGCATAGCAGTGATAATCAGTTATCTAATAGGAAACTTTTCGACCTCCATGTTGGTTTCCAGGCTATGGGCGAATATTGACATAAGAAAATTTGGCAGTGGAAATGCAGGATCAACCAATGTTTTAAGGACATTAGGGTTTAAACCTGCCTTAGTTACATTTATTGGAGATGCTCTAAAAGGGAGTTTTGCAGTTTGGCTAGGTAGTAGAATAGGGACAGAAAATGCAGCTCTCTATTGTGGTATAGCTGTAGTAATAGGTCATAATTGGCCTATATTCTTAGGCTTTAGAGGGGGCAAAGGAATTGCTACCACTATAGGCGTTGGATTTAGTATTCATCCATTGATTGCCTTTATATGCACTGTAATTGGTATTATTATTGTAATAAGAACAAAGTATGTATCTTTAGGCTCTATTACAGCGGTGAGTTTATTGCCTATATTACTACTGTTTATAGGATTTAAGTACTTTATATTTGGATTGATATTAGCGGCAATGGCAATTTTTAGGCATAGACAAAATATCCAAAGGCTTTTAAATGGCACTGAGTCAAAGATGGGTCAGAAATCTAGAACGCGATAGACGGGGTGGAAAAAATGAAGAAGCGTGTTTGTGTTGTTGGGGCAGGAAGCTGGGGAACTGCCCTTTCCATTTCATTGTCTAAAAAGGGACATGCTGTAAACCTATGGATGAGAAATACTAAACAGTTGGAGCAAATGATAATATCTAGAGAAAATATTAGGTATTTGCCGGGGGTACTTCTGCCTGATAATATAGAATTACATGAGGACATAGAAAAAGGAGTTAGGGATGCAGATGTAATCCTATTGACAGTTTCTTCTCAAGGGGTTCGAAGTGTCATTCAAAGTTTTAAGAAAATCATCAGACCCAATCAAATTATTGTCAATGCAGCAAAGGGTTTAGAAAATGACAGCTTATTAAGAATATCCCAGGTAGTTAAAGAAGAGCTGCCCCAAAATGATTTCGCAGTTTTATCAGGGCCATCTCATGCAGAAGAGGTTTGTCGTGACTTACCAACGACTTTAGTAGTTGGTGCAGATAAAAAATCTATTGCAGAATATGTTCAGGACTTGTTTATTACACCAAAGCTAAGAATATATACAAATCCTGATGTGATAGGTATCGAATTAGGAGGGGCTCTCAAAAATGTTATTGCTCTTGGAGCGGGTATCTGTGACGGATTAGGATTTGGTGATAATGCTAAGGCTGCGTTAATGACAAGGGGTATATTGGAAATATCTAGACTTGGTATGGCTATGGGTGCCAATATCAATACATTTGGAGGTCTTACGGGAATAGGCGATTTGATTGTTACTTGTACAAGTATGCATAGTAGAAACAGAAGATGTGGTATACAGATAGGACAGGGAAAGAAAGCGAAAGAAGCTATTGCAACTATTGGAATGGTTGTAGAAGGTGTAGTAACAACAGAGGTTGCCTACAAATTGGCTCAACAGCATAATATTCAAATGCCTATTACAGAAGAAATATACAAAATAATATATCAAGATAGTAATGTGAGAGAGGCAGTTATAAATCTTATGTTGAGAAGCCGAACTCATGAATTAGAAGAAATAGTGGCAGCCCAACAAATTGAATGGTAAGGCTTAGTAAAAAGATATCTATTGGATTCCAATAGATATCTTTTTTTGACTTTGACATATTTGATGAGACCTTGTCATATATATATATTGTTAAAAATTACCCCTTTCAGTAAAGCATTTTATTGATAGAAAGGACATAAATATTAAATATAATGATTTAAATCTTATTCATAAGGGAGGGAAAAGTTTTGGAAAAGTTTGATATATACAAGGATATTGCAGAAAGAACCCAAGGAGATATCTATATTGGAGTTGTGGGTCCTGTAAGAACCGGAAAGTCAACCTTTATAAAGCGGTTTATGGACTTATTGGTTTTGCCGAATATCGAAAACTCATATAGAAAAGAAAGAACAAAGGATGAGTTGCCACAAAGCGGTGGGGGCAAAACGATTATGACTACAGAGCCTAAATTTGTTCCTAATGAGGCCATTGAGCTTACTTTAAAGGATAATGCTAAATTCAAAGTGAGATTGGTAGATTGTGTGGGCTATTTGGTTGAAGGTGCCATCGGACATCAAGAAAACGGTAAGCCTAGAATGGTGACAACACCTTGGTATGAAAAGGAAATACCTTTTGAAGAGGCAGCGGAAATTGGAACTAAGAAGGTAATTAATGATCATTCGACAATTGGATTAGTAGTTACTACCGATGGAAGTATTACTGAGATTGCAAGGGAAAATTATGTAGAGGCAGAAGAAAGGGTGGTAAAAGAACTAAAGGAATTAAAAAAACCTTTTGTTGTTTTATTAAACTCCACAAGGCCCTACGATGAAGAAACACTGGCTCTAAGAACTCAATTAGAAGAAAAATACAGTGTACCTGTATTAGCTGCTGATTGTGCTAAGATGAGTATAGAGCATATTAATGATATATTGGAAAATGTACTATTTGAATTCCCTATTAAGGAAATTAATATTATGTTGCCAGGATGGGTAGAAGGCCTTGAAAATACCCATTGGTTAAAGAGCAAAATTGTTCAATCTGTAAAACAGTGGGCAAAGGACGTTGAAAAAATTAACGACGTGCGAGAAGCTGCTGGAAAATTTATGGAAATTGACGTGATTTCTGATGCGATTTTAAGTGATATTCAATTAGGTGATGGAATCGCTCAAATCAAGATGAAGACAAAGGATGGATTGTTTTATAGTGTATTAGAAGAAGTAACCGGTTATAAGATTGAAGGAGATCATCAATTACTGGGACTAATTCGTGAGTTTTCAAGGGCTAAACGAGAATATGATAGAGTCGAGCAAGCATTAAAAGATGTAAAAGAAACGGGATATGGACTAGTTCCGCCCAAGCTTGAGGAACTAGAGCTAGAAGAACCTGAAATTTTCAAACAGGGCAACCGCTTCGGGGTAAAACTAAGAGCAAATGCTCCTTCCCTACATCTTATACGGGCAGATATAGCGACAGAAGTATCTCCTGTTGTAGGGACAGAAAAACAAAGTGAAGAATTGGTAAAATATTTACTTAATGAGTTTGAGTCCGATCCAACAAAAATCTGGCAGACCAATATGTTTGGAAAATCATTGCATGATATGGTCAAGGAACAGTTGCAAAACAAACTATTTATGATGCCTGAAGATGCTCGAAGCAAACTTCAAAAAACTCTCCAAAAGGTCATTAATGAAGGATCGGGTGGCTTGATTTGCATCATTCTATAGACAATGTTGTAGTATGAATAAATGAGAATAGATAGGGATTCCTATCTATTCTCTAGCTAGTTCTAAAAATTGTGTGAATGAAAGAAAAATGTATAATTTCTTTGAAATATCATAAATTATAATAAAGTTTCAAACTAATTTTAATATTACGAAATAAAAAAAAGACTTGAAAGTTCTTTGAGACTCA
>JBFNEZ010000032.1:0-27357 GCA_040797825.1 Thermotaleaceae bacterium
GAGATTAAGATACTCAGTGCTAAAATTAGCAGTTAATGATACGTCAAACGAAATATATAATAATGAGTTAGAAGGTATTGAAAATAGTGAGCTAATTAACCTAATTAAAGAAAAGGGTTACTGGAAAATCACAATAAAGCCTACTCACTATGAAGAAAATAGAATAAATACATTGGTAGAATGTAAAAATTTATTACGGGAAAACAAACTCAGTTTGAGGGGGTGGGATTTTCCTCATTTAAGAGAGATTGAAAGTGGAAATCGATATCTTCAAGCAACTGAAAACTTTGGTCAACATAAAGAATTGTTAAGATTCTATAAGAGTGGTCAATTTGTTTACTACAAATCAATGTATGAAGAATATATGGAAGACCAGTTTCAGAGGAGAGTAAATGGTAAAGGGCTAGAAGTAATGAGTGCTCTTTATTTTCACACGGAGATATTTGAATTTGCTTCTAGACTTGCACAACAAAAAAAATTGGGCGAAGAAATCACCGTAAGTATAGACTGTTTCGATATTATGGGACGGAAACTCTTCTTTTATGAGGCTGCTAGACCACTTTTCCGTGATTATATTTCGACTATAGAAGATGCTTCACATACAGAAATAAATGTGGGCATTAAAGAATTAATATCTAGTAGCAATGATTTAGCAATTGAATCATTAAATCAACTCTTTGAGAAGTTTAATTGGGATACAACGGCTGTACAGGGGTTATTTAAAGAAGAACAACAAAAATTTCTATCTGGAAGATACTAACCACTTCACCTCAACAGCAAGCGTTGGTTAGGCAAAAGAGAAAGTTCATGAATTATGTAGTAAAGTAGCTTTAAGACAAAAGAAAGATAAAGATAAAGATAAAGAAATAACTAGTGAGGTAGAGGAGTAAAAAAATACTTTGTCTGATGAAAATTGGAAACAGAAAACGAGTATTAACTCTGACAATTCTCCACCTATTCTATACACATTTAGGGTGATAGGGACAGAAGAAAAAGTAACTATAGCCTTAAAACATGGAGAAAGTTTCAAAAAGTACAGGAACTACTAAGTACTGAGCTGACTATTAAAGGTTGCTTTTTCTTTACTAATTTGTTTTCATCGATTAAAAGATATCTTTACCTGTAACTTGAATTATATTAGTTATATTTGAGAAAGGGTGGGGTAAATAATAATGAGCAAGAATTGTTAAATTTGGATTATGAAGTAATTGAGAGAATGGAAAGAATTAATAGCAGATTAAATGATAACATCTATAATCAGGGAAAGTTAACAAATTTAATCAGTTACTCCAAATCATTTACATCTTTGATTATTGATAAAATTTCTTAATTCCAAATTTAACAAGTAAAGTATTCGATTCTTTTGATAAATCAAGTAATCGTTTATATGACATTTTTTAGAAGCAAGCAACATGAAGAGATTTGAAATTTCAAATATTATGCATGCTGAGATAATTAAGGATAATCTTTCCTAGGGACAATTTTTTTATTAAAGAGGAATACAGCAAGATAAGGAAAGAAGCATTACAAGAAATAAGGGAAAAGAAAATCATAACACTCAAATATTAATTATTGTTAGCGGAATTATACTTTCGACTCTTAGGCTCTATCAGCAGTCATAAATAATAATGGCAATCGATCTAAACATCCTTTCGAGGGTTATTATTAATTTCTTTAAAAATATTTCAATGTATGAATCTTCCAAGGAACGTGTGTTTGTGGTACGCTAGTCCTAAGGGAGAGTGATAATTGTGAGTTACGATCAACAAATTGATATGTTACAACAACAAAAACAAAAAATTATTGACCAAATGGAAATCAAAAAAGAAGCATTCCTAGATGAACTTGCGAATTTTACTATTAGTTGGTTTGAAAAACATACCTTATCTGCTATAAAAGAAAATGCAGAAAAAGTTATTGAACTAGGTGAAGACAAGGCAAGAGAATTAAAAGGTAAAATTAAAGAGCTTACAGAAAGAACACCAGAATTGGTTAAACAATATATGGACGAGAAACACCTTTGGTGGCACACTAACCTTATTTTAGCAGCTGGACTTACACGGGATATGAAAAAACTAATTTAAGGTTTCCTTATAGTATTGATTATTCAAAGGAATTACTAATTGTTTATAATCAATATATGGAATTCATAGGACAGGTACAACTTAAAAATGAAGAAATAAGACAACTAGAGGATAAGAAAAAGAAAGAAAATGTTGAAGATTGGTGGCAATCACTCTAATTAAAATTTAGCAGGGCATTCATTATATGGGTGTCTTTTTTGTTTGTCCATAATATTTTTCCGTATACATATTTCAGGGAACAAGCGTTTGTAAAGAATGCGACATCTGCACAAGTTGGCTTACATGGGAATTAGCTCAAAAACCATTTATTATTCCACCTCCAGGTCCATTTATAGCATTTATTAATTATGAATACAAATAAAGGAACAACTAGCAATAGGCTAATTAGTTATATAATCAATATTGAAGTATGGTAAGGCCTTTCGCATACCACAGATAGGGGTGCCTGAATATAAATTCCTCTTACCTATGAATATTGTCCTAATTGTATAAGTATAGAATATATATTTATTGGGGGACAAAATATATAGGGGGGAGAGTATGCAAGCAAAGTCAATACTTCAAACACTAGGCACTGTTTCTTCGTTAATTTTGGCATTTATTACACTTAAAGTTACCCATAATCTTCTAGAAATTGATGTTCTTAATGTAACGGATATTATATCTAAATATGACGAGTTCTTATTAACTATTTTGACTGTTGGTATAATGATGGTAACTGGGTTCAGTTATTATAATTCAAGAATTGAGCACGACGGCGTAACAAAGCTTTTATATTTATTATTAGCATTAGCACACACATTCCTTGCCCCAACTGCATTAATTGTTGGAATAATGAAGATTGAGTTTGGTCAATATTGGTTAGCTGCCTTAATTGGAATTTTTATACTTATTTATTGGGGAAGTCAGCAAAGAGAATCACAAAATAATTAATAAACTCAAAAAAACGTCAGATGATACTGACGTTTTTTTGTGCATGATTGATGTTTATTACTAACAAGTAAATTGAGGAGTGGAGTTAGGGAGATGATTTTTTTTAAGGCGCAGGCTTAAGCTACTTTCCTATTCTAAAAGGATCTGTAAACATTGTATTCTAAACTTTAAGTATGGAGAAATTATGCATTTCACTAGATTGTAAATATCTAATCTTAGATTTTATCTTTTGTGATGTACCTCACTTATGTTTATTACTATTGCTTCTATTATATGGGTATAAATTATAAGGAGGAAAGAGAAAATGAAGAAACTGAAATTTATATTAATCGGTTTGTTATTGATTACAGGTATATTACTTGCAGGATGTGCTTCTGAACCAAAACAAAATAATACAGCAACTAGTAATGAAAAAAAGGTTAGTCAATCAAAGGTGGAAGAGAATGAAGTTCAAAAGGTTAATAAGTACTACTTTACTGCGGATGAGGGCGGTACAATTAGTAAGGTAAATGCCGCTGATAATAGTGTGGTTGCAACAATTGAAGTTGATGGAGCAGTGCACAATGTACAGGTTTCACCTGATGGTAAAATTTTAGGAGCAACATTGGTTCCTAATATGGAAACAGGACATTCATCAGGGATGGAAATGCCTGGGAAAGTCCTTTTCTATGACACTGAAACAAATGAACTTCTTAATACCGTAGAAATTGGAAATCATCCAGCACATATTGTATTCACGGAAAATGGCAAATATGCCTTAACAACAAATAATGAGGATAACACAGTGTCTATTATTGATATGAATAGTTATTCTGTCATTAACACCATAACAACTGGGAAAGGCCCTCACGGGTTTAGGATTTCTCAAGACAATAAATTCGCATATATTGCTAATATGGCTGAAGATACGGTAAGTGTCATAAATTTAGAAAATATGAGTGAAGATCAACAAATTAAAGTGGGCACAACTCCAGTAACAACTGGAATTACATCAAATGGCAAAACTCTGGTGGCAACGTTGAATGCTGAAAATGCATTAGCGATTGTGGATTTAGAAAGCAATGAGGTAACTAAAGTAGAAGTAGGAATTGGACCTGCACAGGTTTACATTGATGCAAGTGATCAGTTTGCTTACGTTGCCAATCAAGGAACAAAGGATGCTCCGTCTACTTCAATTACAATTGTAGATATCAAATCTAAAACAGTAACAGATACGATTGAAACAGGTAAAGGAGCACATGGAGTTGTAACAAGCAGCGATAATAAATTCGCCTATGTTACGAATATGTTTGAAAATACTGTTAGTGTAATTGATCTAACAACAAAGAAAGTTGTTGATATAGTTAGTGTTGGAGAAGTTCCTAATGGCATTAGTATTATGAAATAAAAAACTATAAGGATAAAACCGTTGGGTTACATTCTTATCGGTTATTTTAGGGGAGTTTCTTGTAAGTAGGAATATTAGTACGAAGATGAAATTTTAGCATTTTCTTCATAGTTTCTTGAAATTTTTATACTACTCTATAGACATACATGTATAAAGAAAGTATCATGGCTAATTGGAAAGGATGATAATCCCGATGCAAAAAGAAATTAGTGAAAAGACTATAAGGCGTTTTAACCGTATCTCGGGATTGTATAAGTCTATGGATCGTATGGTGAGAGATGAGTGGAGGAGAAACCTGTTATCACAAGTATCTGGAAAAGTGCTTGAAGTAGGAATTGGAACTGGAGCAAATTTATCTTTTTATCCATCAGATATTACCTCATTAACTGGTGTGGATTTCAGTAAGGGAATGTTGAGATTTGCGAATGAAAAAATTGAAAAAAACTCATTTCTATTTTCTATCCAACTAATCGAAGCAGATATTCAAAAGCTACCTTTTGCTGATAACACTTTTGACTCAATTGTCTCGTCTTGTGTGTTCTGTTCTGTGCCCGATCCAGTAATGGGGCTGAAAGAGTTAAGGAGGGTATGTAAGCCCTCTGGTAAAATTTATATGCTAGAGCACATGAGAAGTGAAGACAAGTTTTTAGGATTAATGATGGATTTATTAAATCCATTAACAGTTAGGTTATGGGGAGCCAATATAAATAGAACAACCATAAATAATATTGAATCATCTGGCCTCCTTCTTGAAACAGAAATGCGGTTGATGGGATCTATTATGCGAGACCTAGTTGTCAATCCTAATAAATCATCATAAATAGTATAGACAAAATACTAGATTAGTTTTAAATTGAGTTACTTTTTAAGTATTTTTCATTGTTCTTTAAAATTTAACAAAGTTATTAATAAAGTTTACATGTTAAAATAGAGTCGTCTAGATAGGATTAACAGATTTGAGGTGAATGACTTGGTGAAATATACAGGTATTATATTAAGTAGTGCACTATTTATAGGTTTGCTTACAGGTTGTGGTTCAAAAGAAGAAATATCATTAGACTCGAAACATATGGCACTACCAGACTATGTGCTTAGCGCCCCTGAAATAGTACAAGAAACGTATGTAATGGCAGCACAAAATCCTGAACCATTGGCGGCTGTACCTTGCTATTGTGGTTGTGGAACAGAAGGGCATGAAAGTAATCTTGATTGCTTTGTTGATAGCTTTGGCTCAGACAGAGAGGTTACGGGATGGGATTCGATGGGGGTAGCTTGAGACATCTGTATTGACATCGCCCGTGAGGCGACTGAAATGTATGAAGATGGAAAAGAGTTAAAAGATATAAATAGATTAATCACAAAAAAATATGAGGATTATGGTACCCCAACACCTACTCCAATTCCAAATTAAACGGTATTTGAACCAATATACTTATATATTTAATAAAAAAATCAAATGAACTCGAACGAAAAGTCTGTTCCCTTATTTTTAGGGGCAGACTTTTTCTGATACCTTAAAATCAATTATATTACATAATGAAAATTAAATAAAAATATTAGTAAATTGTCCATTTCTCCATTATTTCTTGATATGTACAGATTATTATATATTTTGATAGTTAGATTACCAAAATTGAGTATTAAATAATCTTAACTATGATTTAAATTAATCTAGTTTCATAGGAAAAGGAGAAGGAATATGGAAAATGTTCAGCAGCTAAATAGAGTTGCATTTGAAATAGGACCGATTACAGTTTATTGGTACGGAATAATTATCGCTACAGGCATATTACTGGGATGGATTTTAGCATCTAAAGAATCAAAAAAATTGGGGTTAAGTCAAGATATTTTATCTGATTTACTCATATGGGCTATACCGATATCAATAATCAGTGCCCGAATTTACTATGTTGTTTTTAAGTGGGACTACTATAAGCAAAGTCCAGAAGAAATTATTGCTATTTGGAATGGAGGGATTGCCATTCACGGCGCAATAATAGGAGGTGCCCTAACGGCGATTATCTTTTCTAAAAAGAAAGGTATATCATTTTGGAAATTAGCAGATATCATCGCGCCAAGCTTAATATTAGGACAATCCATCGGAAGATGGGGGAATTTTATGAATCAAGAAGCATATGGTTCTGAGGTATCAAGATCATTTTTAGAAGCACTATATCTTCCTGAATACATTATTAATCAGATGTATATAGAAGGTTCATATTATCATCCTACATTTCTGTACGAATCAATGTGGAATTTAATGGGTTTTATTATTTTGCTAATTATTAGGAGAAGATCATTTCTACGGAGGGGTGAGTTATTTCTCTCATACTTGATTTGGTACTCCATTGGAAGATTTTTTGATACTTTAAGAATTGCCCAACTGATTTCAATTATTCTTCTAGGAACCGCGATATTTCTTATATGGTTAAATAGAAACAAAGGATTGGCTAACTATAGATCTGTAGGAAAAAGATAATTTGCTTGAACAATATTGTCAAATGGAAAAAAGAAGTTTATATTAATGAATTTCTTTATCTAATACTAATTTTGTTGGAAGATGCTTCTACAAGTCAAATTCTTATTTAATATATAAATGTACTTCGGGGCAATTTAGAAATTAGAAAAAGGCATCTGAATTTTATTATTCAGGTGCCTTATTGTTTAGTTTTTCCTTGATTAAATTTTCACCAATTATTTTTTTAGAGGTAATCCTGGTTATTCCAGTACATTAATTTATAATTAATATTCCCTCCATTCCATTTTCTTTATGGCCCGGAATTGTACAATAAAAGGAATAGGTTCCTTCTTGAAGTGGTGTAATCATTATTTTAGTTTGCTCATTTGCTGATGAATGTAAATGGAAATCAGCCATTTTCGGATTATCCTCATGGTCGTTACTTTGCTCTAGATTTTTTAATAGAATTTCTCTAATTTCAATGTCATGATCTATTGAATCATGGTTTTTAAAAATTATAGAAACAGGTTGATTCTTCTTTAGTGTTATTTGTTCTGGATCATAAGAGTATTGAGAGGGATGTACATTTATGGTTAATTCTTTCAAGCTACCATCTTTGGTAGATATATGGTTTCCATGGGTTTTAGTAAAAGTATTTGCTTTAGAAAAAACGATTTTTTTATCTAGCTGATTACCTATAATCAAATAACTCCCTAGTATAACAAATGTCATGAGTGGTTTTAGTATCCATTTTTTATTTAAAGTATTCTTACCTTGAACTTGTGGTTTAGGCAGGATTAGAAATAATAATAAAGAACTAACTGTCAAAGTTAGCAGGATATTAATCATTGTCTCTGCTTGGTTTTGTGTAAGCATTTCGCCAAGCATTGCCCCCATCATTCCTCCCATAAGACCTGCCATAAAACCTTCAAGTGAAGGAAGAATTCCTATTGCTAATCCACTAGCTGCTCCGGCAATGATCCCAATAACCATGGAGATAACAGTAGAATTATATAGATTTCCCTGAAAAAGGAAACCAAAAAAAACTCCAGCTGTGATACCCACATTCATACCTGTTACCATTGCTAGTATCATTCCCGCCATGATCGGTAGACTTCTTCTAAAATAAAAGGTTAAAATAACCGATGACAGTATAACAATCAACAATGTAGCTAACACAAATAGTTGATAATGACTCACTATGTTTTCACCTCCTTTATCTGCTACATAATATGTTTTTATTAGACAAGCAATTCCGAAAATTTTTAAAAAACATATGAAGGCAAAGAGCGGCTTGCCATTGTCATGAGGATATTTTGGATAAAAAATCTTAGAAAAGAGGATAAGTATGGAACATGTAAAAAAAATAAAGATAGCAGTAAATGGTGGGATTAATTTTGGTTCAAAACTTTCAGCAAAACAGCTCCTGGTGATTGCTACTTAGGGGACGATGATGAACTTGAATTAACCACGTTCCAGCAGTTATATCTCGAGATCCCAGCCGATAAAAGGCAAGAAATAATCTCTGATTTTGAACAAGCAGGATTACATTGTTATCCAGTCGGAAATTTTGTAAAAAGTTTACGGACATGTAATTTCTGTAAAGGAGCAGAGGAAGAAGGAATGCCGGTGGCGATTGAATTAAATAAAAGAATCGCTGGTATTCCTGTTCCTTTTACATTAAAACCATCTTATACGGGCTGCTCTGTTGGCTGTGGGGAACCAATGGTAAATGACATCGGTGTAATGAAGGTGAAAGATACCTATAATTTATATGTTGGAGGGAAAACCAAGGGGCAGGATGCAGAAGCAGGACAACTCCTCTGTGAAAATTTACGTCCGGAGGAGCTTTATTCCATAGTCGATAAATTGATCCATTTATATAGTGAACAAGGGAAGAAACGTGAGTCTTTTCATAAGTTTGTTAATAGGATTGGACATCAAACCATCCTTGAACACATTTATTAGCGTGTGAAATTAAAATTGGAAAAAAGTTAAAATAAGGATTTACATACCATGTGGGGGTATGGTATATTCTAATCAAGGAGGCGATCCAATGGTAC
The DNA here is from genome assembly GCA_040797825.1 of Thermotaleaceae bacterium. Lineage (GTDB taxonomy): Bacteria > Bacillota > Clostridia > Peptostreptococcales > Thermotaleaceae > Geosporobacter. The sequence continues at coordinate 8,926 of JBFNEZ010000032.1, forward strand.
TCGAATTTAAGAATCATTCAATCGAGGATGACTACTGTAGCAATTCAGACGAAAGAAAAAGTCACCATTCCGATAAAACCAAACAAAATTTAATCAACCGATTGAATCGAATTGAAGGACAAATTCGCGGAATTAAAGGGTTAATAGAAAAAGACACCTATTGTGATGATGTCATTACGCAAATTTCTGCCTGCCAATCAGCCTTAAATAGTGTTGCAAAAATACTTTTAGAAGGTCATTTAAAAAGCTGTGTTGTTGATAGGATTAAGGATGGTGATTTGGAAGTTCTTGACGAGGTTCTTGTAACTGTTCAAAGATTAATGAAAAAGTAACATTAGGAGGAAGATAAAATGGAAAAAGTAACATTAAACGTTCAAGGAATGAGCTGTGGGCATTGTGTGAAAGCTATCGAAGGAAGTGTTGGTGATTTAAAAGGTGTTTCAATTGTTAAAGTACATTTAGAGACAGGTAAAGTGGATGTTCAATATAACCAAGATGAAATATCACTTGCGACGATAAAAGATACCATTGATGACCAAGGATATGATGTTGTCTAGAGTAAATAGTGAAACGTGCTGGATATCCTGCACGCTCTCTTTTTAAGAAAAATATACCCTATATAGGTATGAGGTGAAACCTAATGAGTGAAAAGATGTTAGAAAATCAATTTCAGGTGACAGGAATGTCATGCGCGGCTTGTGCGCTCCGGATTGAGAAAGGTTTAAAGAAAATGGAAGGCGTACAAGATGCTAACGTAAATCTTGCGCTAGAAAAAGCAACTATAAAATACGACTCTTCCATAATGGGTCCTGCAGAAATACAAAAAAAGGTTCAGGATCTTGGTTATGATATCGTAACGAGCAAAACGGAATTGGATGTAACCGGAATGACATGTGCTGCTTGTTCAACTCGAATTGAAAAAGGCCTAAATAAAATGGAAGGTGTAATAAACGCTTCGGTTAACCTTGCACTTGAAAAAGCAACGGTGGAGTATAATCCATTCGTATTATCACCAAAGGATATGATACAAAAAATTGAAAAGCTTGGATACGGGGCAATTGAAAAAAAAGAAGGTAATGAGCAGGAAATGGTTGATCATCGATTAAAGGAAATTGATATACAACAAGGGAAATTTATCTTTTCCTTAATCCTTTCAATTCCTCTCTTATGGGCGATGGTAGGACATTTTGAATTTACAAGTTTCTTATATGTTCCAGAGGCTTTTATGAATCCATGGGTGCAGTTATTACTAGCAACACCAGTGCAATTTTATATTGGTAAACAGTTCTATGTTGGTGCATATAAAGCTTTACGTAATAAAAGTGCTAATATGGATGTTCTAGTGGCACTTGGAACTTCAGCAGCTTATTTTTACAGTGTCTATCTTTCAATATTAACACTGGGCAGTGATAATCATATTGAAGGTTTGTACTTTGAAACGAGTGCGATTCTGATTACGTTGATAATCCTTGGAAAGTTATTCGAAGCAAAGGCAAAAGGGCGATCATCAGAAGCGATTAAGAAACTAATGGGATTACAGGCTAAAACGGCAAGTGTCATTCGTGAAGGTATTGAGAAGGAGATACTCCTTGAAGATGTGGTTGCAGGTGATACAGTTTTGGTCAAACCTGGTGAGAAAATCCCTGTTGATGGCGAAATCCTTGAAGGAAGAACCGCAATTGATGAATCGATGATTACTGGGGAAAGTGTTCCGGTGGATAAGAGCGTTGGTGATGCTGTAATTGGGTCAACAATCAATAAAAATGGTTTTATCAAACTAAAAGCAACAAAGGTCGGAAAGGAGACTGCTCTTGCACAAATTATTAAAGTGGTCGAAGAAGCTCAAGGTTCGAAGGCTCCAATTCAGCGATTAGCCGATTCAATTTCCGGTATTTTTGTTCCGATAGTAGTAGGGATTGCCGTGGTAACATTTTTCGTATGGATTGTTTGGATAGAGCCAGGCAATTTCGCCGAAGCATTAGAAAAATTGATTGCTGTTCTTGTGATAGCCTGCCCATGTGCATTAGGATTAGCAACACCGACCTCTATTATGGCTGGTTCCGGTAGATCAGCAGAATACGGAATTCTATTTAAGGGTGGAGAGCATTTGGAAATGACTCACCGTATCAACACCATTATCCTGGATAAAACGGGTACGATTACAAAAGGGGCACCAGTGTTAACAGATGTGATTACGGATTTGAACGAGGCTGAATTCTTATCTCTAGTAGGATCTGCTGAAAAGCAGTCAGAGCACCCGTTAGCAGAGGCAATTGTGGAGGGAATAAAGGAAAAGAAAATAATAATGCAAGATGCTAGTGAATTTGAAAGCATCCCTGGCTATGGAATTAGGGCTGTTGTAAACAATAAAGAAATCCTGATCGGTACTCGTAGACTTATGAAAAAATTCAATGTTGAAATAGGCGAAAAATTAATTAAGATGGAAGATCTTGAAAAACAAGGGAAAACAGCGATGATGGCTGCAATTAATGGTACGTATGCTGGTATGGTGGCTGTCGCAGATACAATTAAAGAAACTTCTACACAGGCAGTTAAACGATTAAAGGAACTAGGTCTTGAAGTTATTATGATTACAGGGGACAACGAGCAGACTGCTCACTCAATTGCGAAGCAAGCTGGAATTGATCAAATTATTGCAGAAGTATTACCTGAAGGAAAGGCGGAGGAAGTAAAAAAGTTACAACAGCAAGGTAAGAAAGTTGCAATGGTCGGAGATGGAATTAATGATGCACCTGCACTTGCAATTGCAGATATCGGTATGGCAATTGGTACAGGAACAGATGTTGCGATGGAAGCAGCAGACATTACGCTTATCCGAGGAGACCTAAACAGTATTGCCGATGCAATCTTTATGAGTAAGAAGACAATACGGAATATTAGGCAAAACCTGTTTTGGGCTTTTGCTTATAACACCTTAGGTATACCGATTGCTGCAGTAGGATTTTTAGCACCTTGGCTCGCTGGTGCAGCTATGGCCTTCAGTTCTGTTTCTGTTGTGTTGAATGCACTACGTTTACAAAGAGTCAAATTATAAAGGAGTTAATGTCATGAAAAAATGGGCTTTATCAGCAATTCTATACTTGCTTGTTATAGTCGGCGGTTATTATGTGTATTCTTCTGTTACCGAACCGGTATCCCATGGGGAGGAGCAAACAGAACAAGATGATACAAGCAGTGTTCATGATGAAATAAACGAGGAGTAAAGTTAAAATATATCTTATTATCGTTAATCATTATATATTCAGTTCCTGAAACCTCATCAGGAACTTTTTTTTTCCTGATTAATAAAAATGACAAGTAAATAACGATATTAAATAATATGCCTTTGTTTAAAATACCCATTTTCTTTTTTAGTGTGTTGTATAGGAAAAGGCCATAAAATGGAGTATTATAAGATGAAGGAAATTAATGAGGAGCTTGTGCTGAGTTATTAGATGAATATTAAATTTAAAAAAATTCCTTTTAGTATATGGGTATTTATTTTAGTCTTATTTCTTTTTCCCTTTTCTTTTTACTTTTTATATTATTTTCCACTTCAATCACATATTAGTCATAATATTGTTGATATGGTTTGGTGTATTTATATTATTCCGCCTATTGCTATCGCCTACTATTACGATATTAAAGGGGCAATCTCTTCGAGTATTATATTACAAACAATTCATTTTATTTTTGAGTATTATATCCATAAAGATATTTTTTCATTAGATGTAATTTTATCTATGTTAATACAATTGATTCTAAGTATTACAGTTTCTTACACTGTTGGCTTCATGGCCAGAAATTTGAAACACAAAAATCTTGAGCTAGAAAAAGCGTACAAAAGTATAGAAAAGATGGCTTATTTTGATCCATTAACAGGTCTGGCGAATCGGTGTATGTTTAAGAAATACTTAGAGAATGAATTATTAAGTCATAGGCAGAATGGCAAACAATGTTCTTTGTTGTTTTTAGATTTAGATGGTTTTAAACAAGTAAATGATGAATTCGGTCATGATGCAGGAGACATGGTATTAATTGAAGTAGTTAAAAGATTTAAAACATGTATTAACGAAGCTGATATGTTAGCAAGGCTAGCAGGGGATGAATTTATTATTTTATTGCCTGAATCTACTCAATCAGGACACGTTAAGGTTGCGGAAAGGATTCTTCAGGTCACGCAATTACCATTTGAAATCCAAAATAACAAGGTAAAATTAACTGTAAGTATAGGTATTACTATTTATGCAGATAAAAACGATACTACAGCTGAAACATTAATAAAACAAGCAGATATGGCTATGTATTCGGGAAAAAGATTAGGAAAAAATAATTTCCAGCTATATTATCCAAAAAATACTCTTATTAAAGAAGGTTAAGGCATTCTAGCACCCCAAAGCTAGAATGCCTTTTTCTATTAATAGCCAATTCCAGAGCGCTAATTATGGCAATAAAATGAATTCGTCTTGAAACAAAGGTTTCTTCATACGAATTACACACAAATTTAATAGAGTGTATTTGTAGAAACAATGAATAAGAGCATATATGTAAGAGCATAAAGGAGTTGTATATATGGCCACAAAAGTTTTAAAAATTCAAGGGATGACTTGTGCAGCCTGTGCAAAGGCTGTAGAAAGAGCAGCAAAAAAATTGCCCGGCATTATAGAGGCAAGTGTAAACTTTGCTACCGAAAAACTAAACGTAAATTTTGATGAAAGTCAGGTGACATTATCAGATATTCAAAATGCTGTGTCGAAGGCAGGTTATAGTGCTCTTCTCGAATCTGCCAGTAAGGTAATGAAAATAGAAGGAATGACCTGTGCTGCATGTGCAAAGGCCAGTGAAAGAGCAGTAAAAAAACTTGATGGTATCATGGAGGCAAATGTTAATTTTGCAACTGAAAAACTCAATGTCACCTTCGACACTTCTAAGGTTACTGTATCTGACATTAAAAAGGCAGTAGAAAAGGCAGGGTACAAGGCGATAGAGGAAGAAGTCAATGTTGATACAGATAAAGCGAGAAAAGAAGAAGAAATAAAATCATTGTGGCGAAGATTTATTGTCTCTATGATTTTTACGATACCATTACTGGTTGTTTCAATGGGACATATGTTGGGATATATGCTTCCTGAGCCGCTAGATCCAATGGCAAACCCTGAAAACTTCGCAATCTTACAACTGGTGTTATCATCAGTAGTATTATTATTCGGAATTAAATTTTTTGAGGCTGGTTTTACTGCGTTATTTCGGAGAAGTCCTAACATGGATTCACTCATTGCCTTAGGAACATCAGCTGCCTATTTATATGGACTTTTTGCAATCTATCAGATTTTCACTGGAAATAAAGAGTATGCATATGAATTATACTTTGAATCTGCAGCTGTGATCCTTACCCTCATCACATTAGGTAAATATCTGGAATCTGTTACTAAAGGAAAAACATCCGAAGCTATTAAGAAACTAATGGGATTGGCTCCTAAAACAGCAACCATTGTAAGGGATGGTAAGGAGATTGTCATTCCAATCGATGAGGTTGAGGTTGGTGATATTATTGTTGTTAAACCAGGTGAGAAACTTCCAGTTGACGGTGAAGTAGTAGAGGGTAATACAGCTATTGATGAATCCATGTTAACTGGAGAAAGCATTCCAGTGGAAAAATCACCTGGTAGTAAGGTAATTGGAGCAAGTATTAATAAAAGTGGATATATCAAATATAAGGCTACTAGAGTTGGTAAGGATACAGCACTTTCCCAAATCATTAAGTTGGTTGAGGATGCTCAAGGGTCCAAGGCACCTATTGCTAAAATGGCTGATATTATTTCTGGATACTTTGTTCCAGTAGTCATGGTATTAGCTTTAGGAGCTGGATTAGCTTGGTATTTCTTTGGTGGAGAACCTGGCATTTTTGCCCTGACTATCTTTATTTCTGTTCTAGTCATTGCCTGCCCATGTGCACTTGGCCTTGCAACTCCTACTGCTATCATGGTTGGTACTGGTAAAGGAGCTGAACATGGAGTACTTATAAAAAGTGGTGTCGCGCTCGAAACTGCTCATAAAATTAAAACAATCGTATTCGATAAAACAGGTACGATTACGGAAGGCAAACCTAAGGTAACTGATATTGTTACAGTAAATGGAATTAATAAAGATCATTTGCTTCAGATTGCTGCAACTGCAGAAAAAGGATCAGAACATCCACTTGGTGAGGCGATTGTCAGAGAGGCTGAAGAAAAGAAATTAGAATTCAAAAAAATTGAGAAATTTAAGGCTATTCCTGGGCATGGGATTGAGGTTGCCATTGAAGGAGATACCATTTTACTTGGTAATAGGAAGTTAATGGTGGAAAGTAGTGTAGATATTAGTAAACTAGAAGAAACGTCAGGGAAACTTGCTTCTGAAGGGAAAACACCAATGTATATTGCCATAAATCAATCAATTAGTGGAATTATTGCGGTGGCGGATACAGTAAAAGCGAGCAGCAAAAAAGCAATAGATGCTCTGCATAAAATGGGAATTGAAGTAGCGATGATTACAGGAGATAATCGTAAAACCGCCGAAGCAATCGCAAAACAAGTTGGAATAGATGTTGTATTGGCTGAAGTTTTACCTCAGGATAAGGCTAATGAGGTCAAAAAATTGCAGGAACAAGGGAAAAAGGTGGCTATGGTTGGAGATGGTATTAATGATGCCCCTGCCTTAGCACAGGCTGATATTGGTATTGCAATTGGTTCGGGTACAGATGTTGCGATGGAATCTGCAGATGTAGTTCTGATGAGAAGTGATTTAATGGACGTACCAACTGCGATTCAACTAAGCAAGAAAACAATTAGAAATATAAAGCAAAACTTATTCTGGGCTTTTGGGTACAATACTTTAGGTATTCCAGTAGCAATGGGAATTTTATATATCTTTGGTGGACCATTATTAAATCCAATCATTGCTGCCGCGGCAATGAGCTTAAGCTCTGTCTCTGTTCTATTAAATGCAGTTAGATTAAAAGGGTTTAAGCCGGTAACAAAATAATAATAGACTTATTATTAATATAAGCTGATTTGTTAGGTTAATCATAACCTTTCGAGTCAGCTTTATTTATTTTCAAATCAATAATATTTTTGCTTACTGTTCATAATTCTACAGGGAAATGTAAAATTTTGTACATTATCGATTAATAATAAACTAAAAATAGGGAATAGTTGAAAAAATACAATTGGCATGATTATTGCAACTCTTAGTAATGAAAAGAAAAAGAGGTGATTAAAATATAAAAAATTTATAAAAAATTAATGGTTCCTTTGCCAAGTGATCGGTGTAACTATTTAAATTGGAGGTATTGGTATGAAGACCAATGTAGGATTTAAGTTAGCTGCTGTTTCTCTAGTAGGAATGATTATAAGCTTTTTAATTCTTTGGGGATTCCAACAGTATAACCAGTATCAATATAATAATTATATGAATCAAATGCAAATGAATGGATACCAAATGAATGGATATCAGATAAATGGTTATGGAAACATGCCTATATATCAAAATAGTATGAACATGCAAGGAGAATGGAATTATCAAGGAAATATGCCGGGCATGAATATGAGTGGTACTCCATATATACAAGGTAATATGAACATGGGTGGAAATGCCAATATGCCCGCCAATATGAACATGGGCGGAAATACCAATATGCAAGGCTATATGAATAATCCCGGATATATTTTGATGAAATAGTTTTTGAAATGAAAGAAAAATCGCTATCTGAAGGGTAGCGGTTTTTAATTGTTAAAATTTCACAGAGTTTTGTAAAAATGTGAACAGCCAGATATTTAGATTAAGTGAAAGTGTTAGGCAATATTGAAATAAAGAGATCAAATAAAACTCAACTCTTGGCACGAAAATTGCATTATATATTAGTGAAGAGGAGGTGAGTTTAAATGAAAATTAATGACACAGCAATGAAGATTATTGTTTTTTCTGGTGTAGGTTTAATTGTACTATGGCTTATCAAATCTACTTTTCTACCAACAGGTTATGGAATGTCCCTAAGTTATAACACACCAGGATATTTTAGAAACGGCATGGAACATAGCTACAATAGTAACTATGGATTTAGTTTTACATCCTTGATTATACAAATGTTGTTGGTCGTGATAATCATTTCACTAATTATTGGTGTTGTGATCCTTGTAAAAAACTTTGTGGTTAGACCAGAAGAAATAGTTACTACAAAGGAATCAGTTCCTGAGAACTTAATTCAAGATAACAGTTCTTGCGTTCAATGCGGTAAAGAGTTAAATCAAGAGTGGAAAGTTTGTCCACATTGCGGAAAGGAAATAGTCAGTCTAGATTCCAACATTAAGTAATGGAAATAAACTATTACTCTAGTTTTTTGATTTAGATAGTTTATTACCAGATAAATACGAGGGGGTGACATTTATGAGTACTGGTTTTGGATTAGGAGCATCTTTAACTCTATTATTAACATTTCTAATAAAATTCTTCTTTGTATTATTTATTGTAGGGTTAATTGTAGGGTTAATTGTAGCTGCCAAAAATTATGTATTTACTCCTGATGATATTAAATCGTTCAAAGCTACTTTTAAAAGCAATAAGAATAAATCAACAGAAAGTGAACACCTAATTTAAATTCTTAAAATTAAGGAGGATAAAAAATGAAAACGAATGCGTGGTTTAAGCTAGCTGGTGTTTCATTGATAGGGATATTATTAATCTTCGTCTTATTATGGGGAACTCAACAGTTTAACAGATACCAGTACTACAATAATATGAATGGAACTCAATGGAACGGAATGAATCAAAATGGTATGAATATGCGAGGTGGGTGGCAACTTCAGGGAAATATGGGAAATATGCCAAGCATGAATATGCAGGGATATATGCAAGGTGGCATGATGAAACATGACATGGATGAGATGATGCACATGCAAGATAGAATGATGATGAACGAAGATATGATGAAAATGCAGGCTGGCAGGATGGGAATGTAAATCCAGAGTTCTATGCTCTGGTTTTTTTTGTTCTAAAACCTTATTCATCAAACGTTCACATATGTATACCTTTTCTACATTTATTCTACATATTTCTTTTTTAAACTACTGTTAGGAACTAAAGATAAATCATAAAAGAAAAAATCAAATTTTTGTAATTAATAAGGAGGTAAAATGATGGCATCAAAGAGTACATTTTTTGGCAAATTTTTAGCTTTTTTCCTCATTCTGATCATTATTGGCGGAGTTGGGTTTTTAGGCTACAACCTGCTGTCTGGTTCAATGGGTGGTATGGAAATGGATATGGCGAATAGTAGTTCAGATACTAAATTGGACGGCAATAGTAGTTCAGAAACAACCAGTAAAGCGGATAACTCAATGCAGGACCAAATGAGTATGAATGAAAGTTCATCGAATAATAGTAGCAATCAAGATCAAATGGTAATGAATGAAAACCAGTCAGATGAGAGTATGAATATGGGAGAGTCTTCTGAAACAAATACACAATATTCTACTCCGGTAATAACGGCTGTACTACAAAATAAAGACGATCTTGAAAAAACACTGGTTAGGTTAAAAGAATCAATAAAATTAATGACACAAGATCCATTTGAAGAAGAAACTGTAAACAATAGTTCAACTGCATCTGTTACGGAAGAACAGGGAACACAATCTGATACAACAGAAAATCAGGGTAATACTGTAGTCAATGTATTTCCTCAGGGAACTACCCCATCATCTTTAATGGGAAGCATGGGGGCAACCTATGATGCAACTAAAATGGAACAACTTCATACTGGTATATACAAAGCAACTGTAGGTCTTCAATTGTTAGAGCAGCTTAAAGGTAATCTATCCACTCAATTAGAGCAAGCAAGTACAAAAATTACCAATCCTTCACAATATTTGAATAACCAATATTTATATACAGTTCAAAATAAAAATAAATTAAATGAGGCATTAACCTATATTAATGAGGCTAGTTCTTTAGTAAATATTAATCCATACGTATCTCAAAATGGATTAGTATATAACCAGGATAAAATGAATCAAATACATGACAGCATAGATAAGTTTGCCGTTTCTGTAATAGAACTAAACAAAATTAATGATAATTTTTCTAGACAAACAATTGAAATTACAAATCTTGCTCAAAATTCCACATCTATGTCTGGTATGAATATGAACATGAACATGGGAGGTTTCTTCAGTAATATTAATATGACCACTGTATTTAACTTTCTAGTAATTGTCTTTATTGTAATTTTCATTGTTTCAATTTTTGGCTACATGAGTAAATTACTTAAATCATCCAAAAAAGCAAGTTAGGTAGAGGAAACCCACTTCATAAAAAAGTTAAAACAAAACGGGGAGTGTAACTATGTGGGATCTTATTAAAAATGACCCAATTTTAAAAACAATATCAATATTTATCGTCGGTATATTTGCCTTTGCTTTTGCTTTTAGTATCATGTTTGGAAGCGGGCAGTCTGGAATGGAACATGCAGCTGGTGCGACAGGTTATAGTGCAGCAACAGGCATGGGGAATATGATTATTCTCTTGGCTAAATTATTAATTATTATTTTACTAATAGCTATCATTATTACAGCAATTAAGTTTATTAAGAAGCATGTAATAGGTAATGAACCAGTAAAGGGTATTGAATGGTTAAAAAATAAACCTTATATGATGATATTAATAGGTATTGGTGGAGTAATTCTGCTTCTCATCTCAGTTAATTTGTTAACACCAACTAGTCCCGTTAATGAAATGCAGCATACCACATCAACAATGACTAGTAATAACACTGGTTTTGGAATGACAGGTATTCTGATAATACTATTACGTTTTGTAGCAGTTGTTTCATTTATGGGATTGATTACCGGATTAGTTATGTATTTTAAAAATCGCTATTTTAATAATTTGCAAGGAACTACACCGGTAATTGAGCATTGCCTGTCATGTGGGAATGTACTTAAAACAAATTGGAAGTGTTGTCCAAACTGCGGAGCTGAAAGAAGCAATAGTAAACCAGTAGAAATAACATCTGAAGAACTCGGAAAAAACTAACATGAAAATTAAATTTGACCTGGTAATGCACTGGCTGTATGCAATTGTTTGGGCATTACTCGCAATTAGCGGCTTCGCAATGACCGGAGCGGACTTTGGTTGGTTGCTTAACTTTAATATAGCCTCTGCCGACTATGTACACCGTGTATCCGCAGCTATATTTATCATCCTTACCCTTATTTCAATCATAAATGAGGTAATTAGAGGGATAAAGAATGACGAGAAAAAATTAGCTTGGTTCATCATAGGGAAAAAAGGTTATCAGTTGTTTATCTTTATAACAACTTTACTATTAATCATTACCGGAGCCATCATCTGGTTTTGTATGGAATTTGATATGTCATTTATCAGTTTTCCTCTCCTGATTCATGAATACCTTTCCTATCTTGTCCTGGCAAGTATTATCTGGCATATATTCAAGAAATGTCACATCCTATTATGGCCTAAAAAAGCCCGTGATAAGAATGTTGGCAAGTAGGAGGTATTGAATGGTAAATAAGCCATGGTTTAAAGTCTTTCTCTGGTTTTTAACTACCTTCTTCTTTTTTATGGCTAGCGGCGTGATCCTATCGATATTCAAACCTGGAGCTTCAGAAATGGATGTAATGAGATTCATGTCTGGAATGATGGGTGCCATGGAAACCTCCATTATGGGTGTTACAATGGGGGCAGAAGACAATGGCACAATAAGAATGATTCTATCTTTATCATATTTTATGCTCACTCCTATTATAGCTGTCAGCATAGTAATAGGTTTTACCATTAGGTTTATGCGTGGGAGTGGTAAGAATGTTTCATAAGAAAAAAATAAATTTCTGGAGGTTAGCTGTATTTTATATAGGAGTTACAGCTGTTATATTACTGCTCTTATGGGGTTCACCCTTTAAATCCCCACCTGCAATGATGGATGGAAGTATGGGGAATATGATGAAGAGTATGCACATGACGAATCCTACCATTTACGGATTACTTGGTAACCCTGAGGCACAGCAGCAACAGCAAACCAATGAAAATGCAAACCACCATAATAATTCGCCAGCATACAATATGGGAATTTTAACTACAGGGATTGTATTCCTGCTACTCCCTTTAATAGTTGGCGGATCAATCATATTAGCAATTATTTGGATAAAATAGGTGATCAAAATGGGAATACTGGGTGCAATTGGACAACTATATATGTTCCTCTTATTAGTACTTCTTTTTCTAGGATTTGGTTTAGGAACATGGGCTGTCTTTAAATTTATTTTTATAGCGGAAGAAGAGCCGAAGGGAGGGAAAAAGATAGTTTCTAGAAAACAAGTATAACGACCATTTTGGATTAATAACAAAAAAATCAATATCTTGGAGGAGTTTACATGAGTAATAGCTGGTTAAAATTAGGAGCGTTTTCACTTGTAGGATTAATTATCAGTTTTTTAATCTTAGGATTTATCTCGACCAACAACTTTAATAATATGAACAATATGAACAATATGAACATGAATGGCATGAACATGAGTGGTACCAGTATGAATGGCATGAACATGAGTGGTACCAGTATGAATGGCATGAACATGGGTGGTACCAGCATGAACGGCATGAACATGAGTGGTACTAGTATGAACGGTATGAACATGGGCGGTGCGAATAGCATGAATATGAATGGACAAACAATGAGTCCTTCAAATGACATGAACATCCAAAACCAACTAAATCAAATGCAAATGCAGTTAAATCAAATGCAACAACAAATGCAACAACAAATGCAGAATTCCAACAGTGGCAGCATGAGTGGCGGCGGAATGAGCATGATGTAATCATGTTTTATTAAAAGAAGTAAACCTCTAGGTTTACTTCTTTTAATGTAAACCAAAATGGTTAATTAAACATTTAGTGGGGGTGAATTAAAATGAGTAAAAAAGCAATTACTTTGTTGTTTATATTAGCATTAATTGTAACAAGCCTTTCCATTGTAGTGTATTTACAAAATACATCCTCTATGAATATGGAGAGCATGGGAAATAATGCAAAACAAAATTCTAGTAATAAGGTTTTACCTTTAAGTAAACATAGTTATGCCGAAAATATAGTTAATCCCAAACCTGGTCAGCCTATCAAAAAGTTTAACCTTATTGCATTGGAAGGCACCAATGAAATAAGAAAAGGTGAATTTAAACCAATCTGGGGCTACAATGGCAAAGTTCCTGGACAAGAAATAAGGGTAACGGAAGGCGATTTTGTAGAAGTAACGTTAAAAAATATTTTACCTGAGCCAGTAACCATTCATTGGCATGGTTACCCATTGAATTCAGCGATGGATGGCGTACCAGGAGTCAACCAGGATGCTATTAGAACCGGAGAAAGCTTTACCTATAAGTTTTCAGCAGATGTTCCCGGTACGTATTGGTATCATTCCCATCAACAGGGCTCCAAGCAGGTAGATAAAGGGCTGTATGGGGCATTAATTGTTGAACCGAAGTCCAGTAGTAAACCTGATAAAGATTTTACTTTGATTTTGGATGAGTGGACAGAGAGCAATGATGATATGGAGTCAATGGAAGGTATGGATATGGGAGGAGCGAACGAAAGTTTTGCTACAGCTGAGGAGGCGAGTTTAGCCGAAGAAGAGGGTATGAGGGAAATGTATAATATATATACCGTAAATGGCAAATCAGGTGATAGTATCACCCCTCTAGAAGTTAAACAAGGTGATGTAGTAAGACTCCGATTTATTAATGCGGGATATCGAACCCATACAGTCCACATTCCTGGTACTAATATTAAGGTGGTAAGTACTGATGGACAGGAAATCAATGGTGCTCAAATAGTTAAAGATAAGTTAGTCAGTATATCCCCTGGTGAGAGGTATGATATTGAGTTTACTGTAGAAAACAATCAAAGCTTTTATATTGATTTTCACGACAGTAATTTATTCAACGATCAAATAAAAATACCCGTTTTAGTAGATGGAAATCAACAAGAATATATTAAGGATGGAATGGTAAATCTAGAGTTGCTTGATTTATCAGATTACGGTATACCTTCTGAAGATAGCTTTACTTTAGAGCAGGATTATAATGATATTTATGAGATTGATTTAGGGATACAATTAAACGATGGAACATTACAATATACGATAAATGGTCAAATATTTAATGAGCTTCCTCCATTAATCTTAAAAAACAATAACCTTGTGCAGGTAACGTATACCAATAAAAGCAACGTAGACCATCCCATGCATCTGCATGGTCACTTCTTTCAGGTAATAGCCAAAGATGGTAAACCTGTCAAGGGAGCAACGCTATCCAAAGATACACTTTTAATTAAACCAAATGAAAGCTATACGATTGCCTTTGAAGCCGATAATCCTGGTAATTGGGTCCAGCATTGTCATGAACTTCATCACGCTGCTGGCGGGATGATGCAGGAAATAAAATATATAGGATTTAAATCTAACTATACACTGGATCCTGCTAATACTTTTAATAATCCAGAATAAATATAGCCAGCAATCAAAATAATTTTCTAACTCCTTATAATCTCTATAAGGAGTTTTTTTAGGAAATAGGTTTATTATTCAAAAAGTTGTAAAGCATTTTACATAATTTCTCCATAACCCAAAAGTACACTAAAGTAGAACTTAAGGAACCTAAAAGTTCGTATTAGAAGGTAAAAAGGAGGGAAAGTCTATGCCAGAATTAAAAGATCTTGTTTGTGGAATGGTGATAGAAGTAAATGATTTGACTCTTCGAAACCATTATAAGGGGAATGACTATTATTTTTGTTCCGGACAGTGTCTAGTGAAATTTACATCTGATCCACAAGCATATATATCAGAACCAAGACACTGTTGCAGAGAAAAGCAAACTTCAGACCATTTCGATAGTCACCATGAACATCATCATGCTCATTGTCAAAATGGACATAAACATCATCATGGCCAGTGTTGCCAACATAAACACTAATTACCAAAAGGGAGATACTAGCTTGTAAGCTCAGTATCTCCTTTTTTAAATATAATAAATCAACAATTGACTTACTCAGGTTTATTGTTGGCATTAGGGTCTGAGGTAAAGTTTGGTTCGAATCCTTGATATTTAATAATATCAACCATTCCTCCGGTAGCATGGTGTAAATCATGACAATGGAAGAGCCAGTTACCAGAATTATCTGCTTTAAAGGCAACAATATATTCATCACCAGAATTTAAATTAATTGTATCCTTTATAATGGTGGAACCTTCTATTGGTTTTCCATTTTTACTCAAGACCTGGAAAGAGTGTCCGTGTAGGTGCATTGGGTGATCAACACCATTTGGCGACTTATTAACCAATTTAACCTTTACCAAGTCGCCTTCTTTTATAGTAAGTCCTTCTATATCAGGGAATGAATTTCCGTTGATTGTCCAGACATTATTTTCATTGTTGCCATTAAGATTCATGGTGTACTCAATATCATACTTCTGTTCCAGAGTAAATCCTCCATCTTCCTTAACGCCATAATTTGAATAAGTAAATGCAGGCAATTCTTCGCCTTGTTTGGACTGATCGTTTGAATTACTATTTCCTTCATATTGAATTAATGTTTTCATTCCTTCTGTACCCTTCATATCTCCATGATCCTCTAAATACCATTGTCCAGGATTATTTGCAATAAACTCAATATCGTAACGTTCACCAGGTGCAATTGAAATTAACTGATCTTTGATTTCCTGCGGTGCATTTAACTCTTGTCCGTCAATCGCTACTACTTTGAAGTCATGTCCGTGTAGGTGAATGTTGTGAGATAAATATCCTATATTAGCTAAGCGGATGCGAATTTTTTCTCCTTCCTTTACTTTTAAGGATTCAATTGAATCTCCGCTTTTTCCGTTTATTGTGAATATATCGTAGATAGCCATGTCATGTCCCATACCTGTTTCTTCTGTTTCTTGTTTTTCCTGATTACTAGTGGTATCACCATGTCCCATTCCGCTCATGTTACCATGATCCATGCTCCCATTTTCGTTTATAGTCATATTGGATTTTTGGGGTTTACTAATCCATTCATCTAACATTAGAGTGAAGTCTCGGTCATATGTTTTTACCTTTGGCTCCACAATAAAGGAACCATAGAGTCCCATATCTAGTTGGTTTACTGCATTTTGATGGGTATGGTACATATAGGTGCCAGGAACTGTAACACTGAATTCATAGGTAAAACTTTCACCTGGCTGGACGGCATTCTGCGTGACACCAGGTATCCCGTCCATCTCATTTGGAACATTAATTCCATGCCAATGGAGAGAGATGGGTTCAGTTAGTTCGTTTTTTACATTTATTTTGACCATTTCTCCTTCTGTGACACGTATTTGAGATCCTGGAACAGAACCATTAAATGTCCATACACCAACTGTAACCTCTTTATTTATCTTTAGAGATGCCTCTTTTGCTACAAGATTAAATTCGTTTCCGGTCAACGTTTTAACATTTGTTGCTAACTCTTTAATCTGTTTATCATCCCCATTTCCACTTATTTTGTTTGAGTCGCTCTGCTCTGAGGAACAGCCAGAAAGGATAAGAGCAGCAAAGGATAATAATAGGATTGATTTTAATTTCATTTACAAGACCTCCTCGTATTATATTTCAAGTACATAATAGGATAATAATTTGAAGAATTTATGGATTTCTAGATAAAATAAAAATTCAACTGTGATGATTTTGGCATGGAAATTGCAAGTAATATGGATGTAACAACTAAAAGGAGGAAGGAAAAATGGAAAAGAAGACTATGAAGACTCTTTATGTAACTGCAGGAGTAGTTGCAGTAGCGGTAATTGCTTATGTACTTTGGATGTATGTTTTTATGGATCCATCCCAAATGAGTAATATGTAAAAAAATCAAGTTTAATAGGAATAAGCCAAAAAAATGATGGGGAAACCCCATCATTTTTTTGCTTCTTACACTGATAAAGTATCCATAGTAAAATAGATTTTAGATCAGTATATAATGTGTAAACTTGGTATGATTCTTGCTTATATTTATAATAGAAGCACCTAATTAAATTTATTAATTTTTGCTTATATCCAGGTAGAGGGGTGTTTTTATGAATCAGAAAAAAAGTTTAATTGTTTTTTTATTAAGTATTTTTCTACTAATTATAGTTTATAACTTCTTTGTACCATACCTTAGAATAGATACTTCAACTGGGATACAAATGGGTATGGGAATGGGAATGGGAAGAGGGATGCATGGGGGAGAAGGAATAAGCAGCAATACCATAGTTTATTATAACCTTATTCCTTATATAATTATTATCTTAAGCATTTTTTTGATACTCTTCATTGTTGTAAAACTGTTTTTTTATTCAAATAACAGAAAATGCATTAAATGCGGATTATACATCGAAAGTGACGACTGGAAGATATGCCCTATATGTGGCCACCCTTTGCAAGAAAAAGGAGGAAGTAAATCGTGACTTTATTATTTTTAATTATAATCGCAATAATAGTTTATTGTTTTTTCATTAATAAACAGGCATATAAGACCATAATTAATGGTAACCTCGGAAAAAAATGTCCAAATTGTAGTAACCCAGTGAAATCTGATTTTAATGTCTGCCCCGTTTGTAAAGAAACTTTAAGAAAGAAATGCCACGACTGTGGCACTATGGTAGATCAAACTTGGAAATATTGCCCTTATTGTGAGGTTACCTTAAGTAAAACCCAATAACCGCTTAAAAAAACGCTATCATTTATGATAGCGTTTTTTGCTAATGCACACGGGTCAACTGTTGAAATTTCAACACTTCGGTGTAAAATTCTCAACAACTTCAATACGTTTCAAAAATATTTCTATTTATCTACATCTATTCTACATATCTGCTCTATATACTTCTTAATGAAATACTCGCAAATAACACTGTTAGGGATGTGGGGGAGAGTCATGATGAATGAAAAATAAAATAGGGGTCAAATTTCTAATCTTACTTCTTATTCTTTTTATTGCTGGATTACACTATTATGGACCTT
Source organism: Thermotaleaceae bacterium (assembly GCA_040797825.1). GTDB lineage: Bacteria > Bacillota > Clostridia > Peptostreptococcales > Thermotaleaceae > Geosporobacter. The sequence goes on from JBFNEZ010000032.1 coordinate 26,985, forward strand.
CAAATACAACTTTACATCAGTTTTTTAAACTTTTGTATTTTATTCCCGTGATATTTGCCTCTTTCCAATTTGGGTTTAAAGGAGGAACGATAACAGCACTTCTTATCAGTATTCTATATTCTCCTCAAAAATTATTATCCTTTAGCTTTAAAGGAAGTACCATAATAGAGTTGTTGGACATTCTTTTGTTTTTTGCAATCGGTATAATAACTGGTATTTTGGTTGAAAAGAAGAATCAAGCAATTTTAAATATCGATAATCAATTAAAAAAGTATGTAATCCTCGAGAATTATTCCAGTTCTATTTTTGAAAGCATTCGTAACGGGATCGTATCAATAAACAAAGATTACCTTATCACTTCATTGAATACAGG
>JBFNEZ010000033.1:0-26594 GCA_040797825.1 Thermotaleaceae bacterium
CAATGGCGCAAAAATGTGGCATTACACAGATTACAGAGACCAATAGTCATTGCAAACTGCAATTTGATGAGGCCCAGCGAATGAAGCCTGAAAGGATAGGGGAAGTATTGGATGCTTTCGGGGACAGAATTCTTTTACATGCAGGTGTTACCCCGTCTATTCAGCTAAAATACATGGATCACAATCGAAGACTTAAGGAAATTCAAGGGTTATTAGAAAAAATTAGTGGTTTTAATAAAAAATAAATTTTTATATAATGGAAAATAAGAACATTTATCTGAAAAACAAGGGAGAGGATTATGTGAAATTAACAAGAAAGAAAATTGCGCTGCTGATGATGGCTACGATGATACTCGCTATCTTTCTAACTGGTTGTCAACAAGGAGGCGGAGCTGCAAAGGATCAAGATATCATAGCCACTGTAAATGAAAAGCCGATCAGTTCTGATTTGTATATCAAAAATTTAGAAATTTTTAAAAGAAACTATGAAAATATTTATGGAGATAAAGTGTGGAGCTTGGATGTAGGAGGTAGAACTTTTTTACAAGCGGTACAGGAGACTGTTTTAGAAAAATTGGTTACCGAAGAAGCGATCAGACAGTATATGGGAGAGGAAAATATAACAGTAGATGAAGCTCTAGTAGAGGAGCAATATCAAAGCTATATGGAAAACATGAAAAATCAGCCCGATTCTCAAAAATTTCTAGAGGAGAAGGGGATTGATGAGAACTTTATTCGAGAGCAGATTCGAATTGAATTGATGGCAAAACGGTTTAGGGAAGAAACCATCAAAGAATTAGATTTAACCGATGAAAAGCTGGAAGCATACTATAAAGAGAATATCGAAGAATATCGAGATATTCGTGTAAAAGCCAGTCATATACTGGTTGAGAAGGAAGAGGAAGCGAAAGATCTTTTGGGCAGAATTCGTGCAGGGGAAGATTTCGCTGAACTAGCCAAAGAATATTCTCAGGATCCAGGTTCTGCTACTCAAGGGGGAGATTTGGGATATTTCGAAAGGGGAATGATGGTAGCTCCCTTTGATGAAATGGCGTTTTCTCTAAAAGAAGGGGAAATCAGTGAACCCGTTAAAACCGATTATGGATACCATATCATCAAGGTAGTAGATCACATCAATGAATTACATCAATTTGAAGATGTGAAGGAAGAAATAAAAGAAAAACTATCGGAAGAAGAAATAAATAGTAAAATAGCTGGAATTATGGCAAGCTATAAAATAGAAAAATATATGGACAGAATAAAGGGATAAAAAATAGGCAGAGGGACTGTAATAGAACAGTTTCTCTGTTTTTTTATTTATAAATAAATATAGTAGAAAAGCAGAAATATTTCCATAGATGTATAAAAAACGTATACCAGTTAAATAATAAGTCTACAAGGTACAGTCTATATTATGCATACTTAGGAGGGAAGTTTAGTGAAAGCGACAGGCATTGTTAGAAGAATTGACGATTTAGGTAGAGTTGTAATTCCCAAAGAGATAAGACGTACACTAAGGATAAGAGAAGGGGACCCTTTGGAAATATTTACAGATCGTGAAGGTGAAGTGATTTTAAAAAAATACTCGCCTATTGGAGAATTAACAGAATTTGCTACAGAATATGCAGAATCCTTAAATGATGCTCTGGGCCATACGGCTATTATAGCAGATAGAGATACAATTATAGCCGTAGCAGGAGGCTCTAAGAAGGAGTATTTAGAAAAAAGAGTGAGCAAATCACTAGAAAAGGTTATGGAGGATAAAAAGCCTATTATTATTACAGAGAAAGATAAAACTTATACAGTAGCTTCCGATGAAGGCGATGAAAAAAAATACGCTTCTCAGGTGGTGGCACCAATTATTACCCAGGGAGATCCTATTGGTGTGGTTCTGCTTCTATCAAAGGATACAGCAAAACCCATGGGAGAATTAGAGCTAAAGGTTGCAGAAACTGCTGCAAATTTCCTAGGGAAGCAGATGGAGCAGTAAATTGTATAAGGGAATAATACATAATTATGTAGTAGCATTTTGCTACTACTTTTTATTGTCTGTACGAACGAATAATATTTCTATGTAACAACAGCTCTAAATTTCTGGTATAATAGATTTGGTTAATAGATAGTAAGGTAGATTTTGAAGTGGAGGGGAAGGAATGAGCAATAAATCTTTTTTAAAGGGTGCAGTGATATTAGGAGCAGCAGGTATGATTGTAAAGATTATGGGTGCTTTTTTCCGAATCCCTCTGGGAAATATTATTGGCGATACAGGCTTCGGATATTATCAAGCAGCCTATCCCATATATGTGTTACTGCTCACACTATCTACAGCAGGAATCCCTACTGCCATATCCAAACTTGTATCAGAAAAAAATGCTGTTGGAGACAGACATGGTGCTTTCAGAGTATTTAAAGTGTCCTTTATTCTTTTATTCATCACTGGAATTCTTACCGCATCGATCTTATTTTTTGGCGCGCCCCTTATCGTAAAATTGATTAAAAGTCCAGGGGCCTATTATTCCATGGTAGCCATTGCGCCAGCATTGCTCTTTGTGCCTGTGATGTCAGCCTTTAGAGGTTTCTTTCAAGGCAGACAGGATATGACGCCAACAGCTATCTCTCAGATTATGGAGCAGTTGGCTAGAGTAGTGATAGGATTATCTCTTGCCCTTATGTTATTGGATAGAGGGCTGGAGATGGCGGCAGCAGGTGCATCCTTTGGCGCTGCTGCTGGGGGTATTGCTGGGGCAGTAACAATTATTTTTATCTATTTCCGAAGAAGAGGCAGCATTCAAAAAGAACTTCGTGGCGAGCCTTCACATAAACAGGATTCATGGAATAGAATAATCTATCGATTGCTTGCTATTGCGGTGCCGATTACAATTGGCGCTGCCATTATACCAACCATGAATATGATTGATGTGGCTATTGTAGTGAGAAGATTGCAAACCATTGGCTTCACTTATAAAGAAGCCAATGATATGTATGGACAGCTGACAGGTATGGCCATGACAATTATCAATTTACCCCAGATCCTTACGGTAGCCTTGGCCATGAGCTTGGTGCCTGCTATTTCAGAGGCTACTCAAAGAAGAGATAAACTACAAATACAAAGTACTATTCAAACAGGAACACGGGCTGCTCTCTTGATTGGGCTGCCCGCTGCTGCAGGATTGGCAACCTTATCAAAGCCAATTATGCTTCTCTTGTATCCGTTGAAACCAGAAAGTGCAATCAATGCAGCTGGACCATTGGCGGTCTTAGCCTTTGGGGTAGTGTTTTTAACCTTGGTACAAACCTTTACTGGGATATTACAGGGATTAGGAAGACCTACGGTACCTGTAGTCAATCTTTTTATAGGAGCTGTAGTCAAGGTGGTCTTAACCTATACTTTAACAGGAATACCATCTATCAATATTAAGGGAGCTGCCATTGGAACAGTAGCTGCCTATGCTGTAGCAGCCATATTAAACTTCTTTGCAGTCAAGCGACTCACCCGTACTCCCTTTAATGGGCATCAATTTGTTGTCAAACCATTAGTAGCCATTACTTCCATGAGTGTAGTTGTATTATTGGTTTATAGTAGATTTGTAAATATAATGGGCAATCGAATGACTGCTGTTATAGCCATGGGAATAGGGGCTTTCGTATATGGCTTGATGCTTTTGATTACTGGTGGTATCACAAGGGAAGATTTTGATAGGATACCAGGAGGCAAGCGACTAAAAAAACTGCTGGGTATTTTCCCAAATCTATGGAAATAATAGAAAAATAAGAATTTTGGTGAAGAGGGTGATTGGATGGGATATAATCTAACTGTATTAGGGTTAGGTCCTGGGGGCATGGATTATCTAACGGTTACTGCCCTTGAATATCTAAAAAAGGGTACAAAAATCCTACTAAGGACCCAGAAACATCCCGTTGTAGAGGAATTAAAAGCCATGGGAATTCCTATGGAAAGTTTTGATTCTGTCTATAATCAGTCAGAGGACTTTGAACAGGTATATGATCAAATTGTAGACAGGCTATTAGAAAATGTTCGTAGGGAAGATGTTATTTACGCAGTACCGGGCAGTCCCTTTGTAGCAGAAAACTCAGTACAAAAACTCATAAAACGAGGAGAAGAAGAGGGTATTCCTATTCAATTTATTCCGGGAGTGAGCTTTGTAGAAGCAATCTTTCATAGATTGAGAAGGGATCCTATTGGTGGGTTAAAGATTCTAGATGGATTGCAGTTAGATATCCAGATTCCAGATATAGACTCTGATGTACTGATTACTCAAGTATACAATCCACTGCGGGCTTCTGATATTAAGCTAAAGTTGATGAACCACTATCCTGATGAGACACCGATTATTGTGATTCGAGGTGCAGGCATTGCAGAAATGGAACGAATAGAAGAATGCAAGCTTTATGAATTGGATAGAATAGAATGGTTGGATTATTTAACCAGCGTTTATATTCCTAAGATTGAAGAAAATCAACAAAAATACTATACTATGAATAATTTAATTCAAATTATGGCAAGATTAAGAGATAAGGACGGCTGCCCTTGGGATCGGAAGCAAACCCATGAGAGCTTGAAGGAATATTTAATTGAAGAAGCCTATGAAGTGCTGGAGGCTATAGAAGAAGGAGATACTGAATTATTCATAGAGGAGCTAGGAGATTTACTTCTTCAAATCGTATTTCATGCCCAGATAGCTGAAGAAGCAGGGAATTTTGCCATGAGAGATGTGTTGACAAGAATTTGCAACAAATTGCTTTTTAGACATCCCCATGTATTTGGAACCCAAAGAGCAGAAACAGATACAGCTGCATTAGAAAGCTGGGAAGAGATGAAAAAGCAGGAAAAGGATGAAAAAAGTCATACAGAAGGGCTAAAAAGAATACCCAAACAACTTCCTGCTTTAATGCGCAGCTATAAGGTTCAATCAAAGGCTGCCAATGTAGGTTTTGATTGGGAACATGTAGAAGAAGCTGTAAAAAAGGTTTCAGAAGAGTTAGAAGAATTAATGGAAGCCTATGAAGGTGTCGAGAAAACTAAAATCACAGAAGAACTAGGAGATCTTATTTTTTCTGTTGTAAATGTGGCTAGATTCATGAAAGTCAATCCAGAGCTGGCTTTAAAAGGAACTACCGAGAAGTTTATCGAAAGATTTGCTTTCATAGAGGAGATGGCTAAAAAGGATGGAAAAAGGCTAGAAGCTATGACATTACAAGAGATGGATGATATGTGGAATTTGGCAAAAATACATAAAAATAAAAAAAATGATAAAAAATACTATTGAAAAGAAGGAATTTAGAAGAAAAGATAGAATATGCTTATACGTATTCTAAATGCTAAAAAGGAGGTTATGAGAGTGAATAAAGCTGAGTTAGTTGCTAGCATGGCAGAAAAATCAGGTTTAACAAAAAAAGATGCAGAACTTGCTTTAAATGCTTTTATGAAAAGTGTTGAAGAGGCTCTTGCGAAAGATGACAAAGTTCAATTAGTTGGATTCGGTACTTTTGATGTAAGAGAAAGAAAAGCAAGACAGGGTAGAAATCCTAGAAATCCTGATCAAGTAATTGATATTCCTGCTTCAAAAGCACCTGTGTTCAAAGCAGGAAAAGCATTGAAAGATATGGTAAATGCTTAATTAGATAATGTAAAACAGAAAAAAGCAGCCGTGCTGCTTTTTTTTAAATTGGAGAGATGACTAAAATGAGAATCGATAAATTTCTAAAAAACTCTAGATTAATTAAACGTAGAACTTTGGCAAAGGAAGCTTGTGACCAGGGGAAGATTAAGGTGAATGACAGGGTAGCCAAAGCAGGAACAGAGGTAGCCCTTGGTGATATTATTGTACTGGAATTTGGCCCAAGAGTTACCAAAATAGAAGTATTAGATATGGCAGAGCATGTTACTAAAGAGACATCAAAGGAAATGTATCGTGTTATAGAATAGCCTTTGGATTTAGAGAGAAGAAGGTTATAGTAAGAATTTGTCTATAAAGAGTAAAAAGATGACATTTCATTGACCCAAAATATTTCGAGTGATAAAATATATTAAAAAGAAATACATGTAAAAGAAACAAAATGAGAGCTGTTGTGATTTTGATAAAAGAAAATTTATATTCTATAGGGCAAAATAATTGACAAGTGGATTGGAGAGAATCATATGGAAGACAAGCTCATGAGAATCATACAGGAGACGGTTCCTGGTCGACAAGTTACGCTAGCCCATCTTATTGCAAATCCTAAAAAGATACTTTATAAAAAGCTAGGATTAAATCCCGCTGTAGATTACTCCAATGCTGCCATAGGGATACTCACTATGTCTCCCGCTGAAATGGCGATTATTGCTGCTGATATTGCAACAAAAGCTTCAGACATAGAACTTGGTTTTGTCGATCGATTTAGTGGTACGCTTATTATGACTGGTTCTGTGTCTAATGTTGAAGCCGCCCTAAAGGAAGTGTTGAACTATTCAGGACATAACTTAGGCTTTGCCGTTTGTAAAATAACGAGAGCTTAGGTGGTTGACCAATGAAAAAGATAATGTTAGTAGGCAGGACTGGTGCGGGAAAGACTACGCTTACACAGTATATGCAAGGAAAAACCGTAACCTATCATAAAACGCAGTATATTAATCATCATGATGTAATCATAGACACACCGGGAGAATATGCAGAAACAAAAGTACTGGCCAGGGCTCTAGCCCTTTATTCCTATGAGGCAGATGTAATTGGTTTGCTGATCAGTGCCACGGAGGATTATTCCCTATATCCGCCCAATATAACACCCTGTGTAAATCGAGAGGTAATCGGCATTATCACCCAGATAGATCACCCAGATGCCAACCCAGACTTAGCGGAAGAATGGCTTCGACTGGCGGGTTGTGAGACCATATATAGGGTAAGTGCTTATACGGGAGAAGGGGTGTCGCAGATTTATGAACATTTAAAGGAACCAGGAGATGTTCTGCCCTGGGAAGAAAAGAAAAATTATCAAAAAGAAGCCCTTTAGGGGGAGAAAAGCTTTAACTTAATCTTTTAAAAGGAAAACTCCTATAGATGCTTGAGCCTAGCTATGAAATAGTCTCAAACATCTATAGGAGTTTTTTATTAAACTTCGCATAGAGTAAGAAAGAAGAAAGGTATACTATATAGATAGATTGAAAGCAATTAAAGCGTGGTGGAAGAATGAAACATTATAGCATCCAGCGTTATGGTATACTTTTTATTTTGAGTATGTGTATCATGGTATTTATCAATTTTGAAAGCATCAACCAAATTGACGTAGAGGATGATTTGCCAAAAGAATCAATAGAATTACCTCTACCCAAAATATTTGAAAATAGTCAAGGACAAGAACCCTATATTCGCGTGTATATTTTAGAAGAGGAAAAAATTCTACACCTTCCCTTTGAAGTTTATATCCAAGGGGTGCTAGGAGGAGAAATGCCAAACCAATGGCCCTTAGAGGCATTGAAAGCTCAAGCTATTTTAGCAAGGACCTATACAATGGATTTTTTAATGACTAGAAAATCCCGATATGAAGGGGCTGATATTTCCAGTGACATTCGAGAGGCTCAAGCCTGGAATGAGAGAGCTATTAATAAGAATATTATTCGTGCTGTAGAAGAAACACGGGGGAAAGTGGTGGTACACGAGAATAACTATGCGAAGACCTGGTATCATTCCCATGGTGGGGGCAAAACTTCCTTTGCAAGGGAAGGCTTTGGAACAAGGGGAGAAGAACCAGACCATATTCGAATTGTTGATTCAAGGGATTCCGAGGAAGCACCAGAGGTCTATCGAGCATGGAGAGCTTCTTTTACAAAAAAAGAAGTTCGCGAAGCTTGCCGACAACTTGGCAAGGACCCAGGAATCATTGATGATATAGAGGTTGTGAAAAGAGGTCCTTCGGGAAGAGCTGTTCTTTTACGAATAGGGAAGGCAGAGGTAACGGCCGCAGAGTTCCGAATAAAGATTGGCAGTAAAAAAATGAGATCCACATTAATTGATCAAATTGAAGTAAAAAAAAGCGGAATTCTAATCTCTGGAAGAGGCTTTGGACATGGTGTGGGCATGTCTCAATGGGGAGCTTTGCAACTAGCCAAGGAAGGATATGGGGCAGAAGAAATTATTCACTATTATTTTAAAAATATAGATACGGTCAAGCTATGGGATTAAAAACATAGCATAAAGATAAGGGTACAAGAATATCTTAAAATAAGAATAATTGTAGGCAAAGAGGGTGGATCTGGGTGGAAGAGAGGAAGGCAATAAAGAATAAAAGTCAAAGCATTATACTAGAAAATCGTGAAAGACTTAGTATTTCTGGAGTGGAACATGTTACAAGTTTTAATGAAAATATCATTTTATTAGAGACCATAGAGGGTGGATTGATCATAAAGGGAAGGGATCTAGATATCGCTCGACTGAATCTAGAGGATGGCAATCTTGTGATTAATGGACATGTTCAATCCATGCAATATACAGATAAAGAAAGCAGCAACAATAAGGGAGGAAGTTTTCTAGGAAGAATGTTCAAATAACCGCATGGCGGTTATTTTTTTCAATATTGAGCAAGGTGAAAATTTAATAAATACTTTTAAGATATTTATTAAGCTAGAAGGTGATAAGAATGAGTCCCTTTATTTTAGAACAAATTTATATTTTTTTGGCTACAACCTATGGAGGAATCATCATAGGTTTTATCTATGATTTGTATAGAATATTTAGAAATCTATTTCATCCAAAGAAGATCACAACGATGATACAGGATATTTTTTTCTGGATGGTCATAGCAGTAGTTGCAATTTGGGTATTAATTTTTAGCGCATCAGGCCAGTTGCGATTTTATAGCTTTCTAGGTTTTGCTTTAGGAGTTCTACTATATCATTGGAGCTTTAGCAGTTTTATTATCCACTTTACAATGAAAATGGCGAAGCTGCTGTATAGGATGGGCAGCAGGGTTATTCGCGTGCTATTGTACCCGTTGAATAGTATGAGGAATAAAATTAGATTGATAACAGCTGCGGTTTATCTCAAGATTCGTCCTCTTTATATAAAGGCCAGAGGGATAGGGCGAATTCCCAAAAAGAAAATAGAGAAAATCAAAAAAAACTTACGCAGCTTTCTTAAAAAAAAGTAGCAGGAATTTAATCTCAAGTATAGAATAGTAATACAAAAGTCTTTTTAGAGGGATAACTTTATGAGGAAAAGCAAGAAAAAAACCATCTTAAAAGGAAATCGTCTTTTTTATCTAGTTGCTATTGCTGCAGCAGTCTATGTTGTATCGGTTTTTGCTCAGCAGCGAATAAAACTTTATCAGTTTTTAGAGCAAGAGCAGGAAAAGCAAACCCAGGTTGCAGCTTTAAAGGCAGAAATCCTTCGCTTAGAAGAAGAAATCAAACAAGGAAATACAGACGCCTTTGTAGAAAAGGTAGCCCGGCAGCAGTTGAAGATGCTTAAGCCTCATGAGATTATTTATATTGATATGGAAAAGGCTAAAAACGAATAAAATTTCTACAGAAAAAGGGATTATATTGACAGTCATAGGCTTATCCTTTATAATTAGGGATAGTAAAGGTTGTGAATAGATAAAAGGAGGAAGAATATATTTATGCCCGTTGAGATAGGAAAAGTTATAGAGGGCACTGTAACAGGTATTACGAATTTTGGTGCTTTTATTCAACTACCCGAAGGAAAAACCGGTCTGTGTCATATCTCAGAAGTAGCAGATGATTATGTGAAAAATATTCATAATTATTTGAAGGAACAGCAGAAAGTAAATGTAAAAGTTATCTCTATCGATGGAAATGGGAAAATCAGCCTTTCAATTAGACAGGCTCAGGTGAAACCGCCTGTAGTAAAAACAAATCAGCCAGCGCAGGTTGATTGGCAAAAGAAAAATGGAGATTTTGGGTTGTCCTTTGAAGACAAATTAGCCAAATTTCTGAAGGATAGTGATGAAAAGCAGCAGCAGCTGAAAAAGCATACCAAAGATTCTAGAAAAGGCAATGGATCTAGTGGTAAAAAAGAAAGCATACGCTAAGAAGAAGATTTTAACCGAGGCACTTTGTCTCGGTTTTATAATTTTTCTACAATCCCGTAAAGGAGGATTTCCATGAAAAAATATGGAGCCATTGATATTGGAACAAATTCAATACGCCTTCTGATTGCTGAAGTGGAAAAGGGACAGATTGTAAGCAGCTACAAAACTTTGGAAACTACCAGAATAGGAGAAAATGTAGATAAGACGGGAGCACTTTCTGAGGCTGCTATGGAGAGGAGTACTTGTGCCATTAAAGCTTTTGTGGATGAGGCCAAAGCAAGAGGTGTTCAGGAGATTGGGATAATAGCAACCAGTGCGGTGCGAGATGCTGAAAATAGAAATGTATTCTTAAGAAAAGTAAAAGAAACTGCCAAGGTAAATATAGAAGTGATTAGCGGAGAACGGGAAGCCTACTTAGGCTTTTTAGGCGTGTTAAAAGGTTCCAAAAACCCTAGAGAAAATGTTATCGTTGTAGACATCGGTGGAGGCAGTACGGAGTTTATTATGGGCAATCATGAAGGGATACAGCATCTTATTAGCTTAAATGTGGGTTCAGTTCGAATGACAGAAAAATATATTTCCCAAGATCCTGTCAATATCCGAGAAGTAGAAGCCATGAAAAAAGGCATTGACGCAATTATTGGAAAGACGATACAGAGTCTAAAACAATATCCCTTTGATCGGGTGATCGGTATTGGAGGTACGGTTACTACAGCTGCAGCTTTGCATAAAGAACTATTGATCTATGATCGAGAGCAAATCCATAATTTCGATTTAAGCCTTACAGACTTAAAAATTTTATGGAATAGCTTGCAGCATAAAACCTTGGAAGAACGCAAAGAAATGCCTGGTTTGCATCCGAAACGAGCTGACGTAATTATTGCAGGGACTGGTATTTTAGACAGGATACTTACACTGCTTGGAGTAGAAAGTGTAAGAATTAGTGAATACGATAATTTAGAGGGTCTAGTATTTGAACAAATTGAAAAAGAGAATGGAAAAAATACCTAGTAAATATTATGTTGACAAAGAGTAAGTTCTATTGTAATATATAATTTGTCACGATTTAATGGCGGCGTAGCTTAGTTGGCTAGAGCGTCCGGTTCATACCCGGAAGGTCGGTGGTTCGAGTCCACTCGCCGCTACCATTATTTTTAAAGGCCCATTGGTCAAGCGGTCAAGACACCGCCCTTTCACGGCGGTAACCCGGGTTCGATTCCCGGATGGGTCACCATTTTATTAGGGCGCATAGCTCAGCTGGGAGAGCACCTGCCTTACAAGCAGGGGGTCATAGGTTCGATCCCTATTGCGCCCACCAATTCAAAATGGCCCGGTAGTTCAGTTGGTTAGAATGCCAGCCTGTCACGCTGGAGGTCGAGGGTTCGAGCCCCTTCTGGGTCGCCAATAAAATAAAAATATCCCATAGTGATAGGCCTATCACTATGGGATATTTTTATTTTATAAAAAGATATTTCAATCAATGAGAAATTATATATTCTATGCTGGATAGTTAAAAAGATTCCAAAAATAATTCAGATAGTTTTTCAAGAATCGGCAAAGTAACAGGAATATTTTAATGGAAAACTATTTACAAGGGCTATTAGGATGCAATCGAAGAGAGAAATCACTAAAATTTGTAAAATTCTAAAAATCATTGTCAAAAACTTCATAGCTCCCTATGCAGTAAGCTGACAAATCTCTTAATCATCTGCTGATATAATCTCCATAAGAATAAAACAACAGGTGGTGTTTTTATGATTGAGAGATTTCAAGTACCGTTGAGTAAGAAAGCGAAGTTTGGACAACTAAAGGATCTTTTTTGGAATGAAAAGAAAAGCGTGGGGATGTACGTCAATAAGAATACTATTTTATTGACCTTGTTGGCAGTATTATTGGGACGAGCCAGTATCCTCGATGGATTGGCACCCTTTGGGATTGCTTATGTAGCTGCTGTTATTTCAAAGGAAAGACGATATAATTATATGCCTCTTTTTGTGATGCTGGGTATATTAACAGGGCAACAGGTTGGCGGATGGACAAAATACGGTACAATCTTACTAGGGGCGTGGATAGTATTTAGTATCTTTAGAGAAAAGAAGCCCTTATCCTTTTTAGGGGTGGCAACTATTGGTGGCGCATTAGTATTTGTTATTGGATGTGTACATGCTTATATAACAGGATTATATATCTATGACATCTTTATGATAGCCTTTGAATCCGTGGTTACATTTGTATTTATCTACATATTGTCTTACGCTTTACCTGTTGTGCTGCAGCGAACCAATCGAAAAAAACTTTCCAATGAAGAATTGGTATGCATAGCTATATCCATGGCAATTGCTATTACAGGATTTACTAATGTTATAATAGCTGGATATTCTTTGAAAAATATATTTGGCATCTTACTAACTTTAATATTTGCATATCTTGGGGGATCAGGAGTAGGAGCAAGTGTAGGCGTTACCATCGGAATAATTACCAGCATGTCTACTATTGGAACACCTGCAGTGATTGGCATATATGGTTTTTCAGGTCTGTTAGCAGGAATTTTTAAGGATTTAGGCAAGTTTGGCTCAGCCATTGGGATGATACTAGGCAATGGAATTCTGACCTTCTACATCAATGGCTCTACAGAGGTTATCCTTCAATTTGGAGAAATTCTCACAGCGATTACATTGTTCATACTGATGCCTAAGTCCATTATCCAATACATGGACAAGTTTTCCAATGGTAGTATTGGTATACTGGCATGGGATAAAGCTTATAGCGAAAGGATCAAAGAGATCCATCATGAGCGTATGCGAGAATATGCAGAAGTTTTTTCTCAATTAGCAAGTACCTATAATCAGATTTCTGTAAAAGAAAAAATGATTGATCAACAGGATTTAGCCTGCTTGGTAGATCAAGTAGCCAATAAAATCTGTAATGAATGCGGAATGTGCAGAAGCTGTTGGCAAATGGGCTTTTATGATACCTATAATGGGATTGTAGAGGTAATTGCTTCCTTAGAATCTACAGGAAGGATTTCTTCAGATAAAGTACCCCAGAGTTTAAAGCGAAGATGTATTCGATTGGATGCATTGTTGCAGAGGATAAGAGATACCTTTGAATTATATAGGGTGCAGTATCAGTGGGAACGAAAATTGTTCGAGAATAGAACACTGATTGCAGAGCAATTCCGAGGAATATCTGAAATATTTGATGAATTGGTTCAAGAAATAAATGAAGAATGGATATTTAAAACAGGAATGGAAGATGATCTATATGTAGCCTTCGATCAGGAAGGGATTTCTGTTGACAGCATTACTGTATTAGAACGAAGCGGTGGTAAATTTGAAATAGATATCAAACGTAGAGCCTGCTATGATAGAAAACAGTGTGAACAACGTATAGCGCCTCTGGTATCAAAAGTAATTGGAAGGGAAGTTATACGAAATAATCTGCATTGTAATAGCTTGAGAGATACAAATACTTGTCTATTTAAGCTGGTAGAAGCAGAAAGATATAGAGGTTCTACAGGAGTAGCCCGTATATCGAAGGATGGCGGCTATATTTGTGGAGATAATTATTCCTATATGCATTTAAAAGATAGTTTTTACATGATGGCTTTAAGTGATGGTATGGGCTCTGGAGAAAAGGCTGCAAAAGAGAGTCTTACAACGATCAATTTATTGGAACAGCTTTTAGAGGCTGGATTTAATCGGGAGTTAGCCATTAAAACGATCAATTCCATACTGGTATCCAAGTCTTCTGAGGAAATTTTTTCTACTATTGATCTATCGTTGATTAATTTGTATACAGGAAGGTTAGAATGCATTAAAATTGGGGCAGCACCTAGCTTTATTAAACGTGTCAATGGCAATGTGGAAGTTATCCGATCCACCTCCTTGCCTGTAGGCATACTGAATAATATTGATATTGAAAGCTTTGGGAAAAAGATAAATAGTGGGGATCTCGTAGTAATGATGTCTGATGGGGTTGTAGATGCAGATAAGGATATGGAAGATAAGGAAAACTGGGTTATGGAAGCCATTCAAAAAATAGACAGCAAGAATCCTCAAGCCATTGCTGATCATTTGCTGGATTTGGCCATAGAAAAATATGGAGAACGAATTGAAGATGATATGACCATACTCGTTACAAGGATTTGGGAATCCCAAAAGAGCCAATAGGCTCTTTTTTTAATATACTATTATATTAAAAAAAGGGGTTGTAGGGGATGGAATCCCCTGCCGCCTTCAGGAAGGTGCTCAGACAGCTTTGCTGTCGTCGAAGGAAACCTAGGGTTTCCTAGGGAAAGCGTCCTTAGACCCTTTTTTTATGTCATTTTTTCTTTGAACGCTGCATATACTGTATTGGACAAGCGGAGGAGAAAGGATGTATAAAAAGGATAAAACAAGACAATAATCAGGATAAAAAGTATAGGGGGGGAACCCATGAAAAAGCCTGAATTGAAACAAATTATACTAGTGACCGATGGCAAATCCAATATAGGTGGAAATCCGGTTACAGTAGCAGCTCAGGGAGCAAAACAAGGTATAGCGATTAATGTGGTCGGAATCATGGAACAAAAAGAAATGGAGGATAGCTTTGTAAATGAAGTGGAGGAAATCGCACGGGCAGGAAAGGGTATATCGGAATATTCTTATATACAAAATCTGGGACATACCATGCATATGGTAACACAAAAGAGTATTAATAAAACCATTGAAACGATTGTAGGTAGTCAGCTAAAGGAAATGTTAGGTACAGAGCTGGATGGGATATCGCCTTCTTCTAGAAATAAAATTGTCAACTACATGGATACTTTAGAAGAATCATTAGCAATAAAATGCTGTATAGTAATGGATTGCAGCGGTAGTATGACCCATAGGATCGGAACAGCTCGACAAAGCATCATTGAGTTAATGAATTCTTTAAAGGGGAGAAAAGGGGAAAGTAAAGTTGCCGTTATTGCCTACCCTGGTGATGGAGAAAAGCATTATAAAATAATTCAACATTTTACTGAAGATATAGATATTATTAAGCAGGAAATACTTGCTCTTAAAGCAGGGGGGATAACACCTACCGCTTCAGCCTTAAGCAAAGCCATAGAAATTTTCTTCGAAAAGCTAGATATTGAGGATGAAGAACCTGTTTCTGCTCAGGAACCATTGTTGAAAGAAAACATAGTCTAAAAACGGCTGAATAGTGCCGTTTTTTTCTTTAGATGGTAATAGTGAGGAGGATTTGGGGGGAGAATCATGAAAAAAGACTATTTACAGCCTGGTATGATTCTAAAAGGAAAATGGAATGGCAATCAATATAAAATAATATCCAAGCTTGGACAGGGAGGCGTTGGACAAGTCTATCTTGTGGAAGAACGCTATACAAAGAACAGGGCAGCCCTAAAAATTAGCGACAACATTCAAAGCATTACAAAAGAATATGAAAAATTAGCATATTTTGAAGAACTAAAATTTACCCCTAAAGTTAATGAAATTGATGATTGTGAGATACAGGGGAAAGTACATTATTATTTCTCAATGGAGTATATACAAGGAAAAAACATGAAGGACTACATACAAAATAGACCGATATCTTGGAAATGTGCCATAGGAATTATATTAATTATAGGGAATGCTTTTAAAAATTTTCATAGAAAAGGCTATATATTCGGAGATTTGAAGCTAGAGAACCTAATGATAGATAGTAAAAGGATTAAAATAATTGACTTAGGAGGTGCTACAAAACTAGGAAGCTCAGTGAAAGAATTTACACCCTTTTATGATCGAGCCAGCTGGAATATGGGATTACGAACAGGGAATGAGGAATACGACCTTTTTAGTTTAAATCTACTTCTTATTTATCTGCTCTTAAGAGAAGATGCCCTGGCCTGTCAATATGACATCTGTAAATTAATGGAAGATTTAAAAAAATCAAATATTCCTATGGTTTTACAAAAATTAATTCGGCAAGGAATAATGCAAAAAGATATTTCTTTCGAGGAATATTATATTCAGTTAAAGAAAATTTATGAAAAAAACAAGCTTTATCTATTGCCAAAACAAGTTTCCTATAGAGACAAGTGGATTAACTTTTTTTTTGTGAGTAGTGTAGTCATTTTTCTATATGTACTATGGATTTTTTAAGGAAAAAATTCCCCAAATATAAAGGTGTTTTAGGTTATAAGCAGAATTAGATATGTATAGCAACGGAGGAAAAGGAGCAGAAGCATGTTCGGAAAATTTTTACAGACCATTCAGAATAATTATTTACTACAATGGGGACAGGGCATCGTAATTGGGGTATCGGGAGGGCCTGACTCAGTGGCGCTGCTCCATCTATTATGGAGGATTCGTGAGAACTATAATCTGAAACTCTACGTTGTTCATTTGAATCATCAATTTCGAGGAGAAGAAGCCGAAAAGGATGCTAACTTTGTAGAACAACTGTGTAAAAAATTGGATGTTCCAGCTTATATATTTAGTGAAAATATTGAAAAATATAGTAAATATAGAGGACTTAGCTTTGAGGAGGGTGGTCGAGAACGGCGTTATGAGTTGTTCAATGAGATTCTTTTACAAAACAAAGCCCATAAAATTGCTATTGCACAAAATCTAGATGATCAAGCAGAAACTGTTTTGATGCGACTTTTTAGAGGAGCTGGCTTAGCTGGTTTAGGTGGGATTCACTATCAAAGAGATCACATCATTAGACCGCTGCTAGATATTACAAGAGGGGAGATAGAAGACTACTGCTGTCGTCACGAGCTACAACCTAGAATAGATAAGACCAATTTTGAATCTATTTATACAAGAAATCGAATTCGCTTAGAGCTGCTCCCCTATATAGAAAAACACTTTAACCCTGGCATTAAGGAGACTTTATCGAGGACCGCTAAGCTGATGCAGGAAGACAGTGCCTTTATGGAACAGATGGCCCATCAAGCTTTTGAAAAAATATGTGAGAAAAAGGATGCAGAGCTGATACTGAGTATAAAAAATTTTGAAGTTCATCCTCTCTCTATTCAGAAAAGAATTCTTAGAGAAGCCATAAGACTTTTCAATAGAAATCTTAAAAATATTGAAGGAAAGCATATAGACCAAATACTAGATTTTATTAATAGGGGTCAGGTGGGGACCTGTATAGATCTGCCTAAAGATTTAAATCTGTTAAAGGACTATGAAGGACTAGTTTTTAGGAGTAAAAAAAGCAGCATTTCTAAAGTCTTTTTTGAATATCCTTTGAAAATTGGAGAAAATACTGAAATAAGAGAATTAAATGCTTTTTTTTCAGCAGAGCTATTATCAAATAGACAAATCCCTTTATTTTACGATAGTCAAAATACAAAGTATTTTGATTTAGACAAGGTTCGAGAGGGTATGATAATCAGAACAAGAAAAACGGGGGATGTGTTTTCGCCCCTTGGGCTTAAAGGGACAAAAAAACTAAAGGAATTTATGATTGATGAAAAGATATCTCGGGGAGACCGATATCAGATTCCTTTGGTATGTGATGGAAATCAAGTGATGTGGGTAGTTGGCTATCGTATCAGTGAAAAGTACAAAATCGATGAAAATACAAAACGAGTATTGCGTATAGATTATCAGAAAAAATAGGTATTTAAGACATCCAGGAGGATGCTTTGGAAGAATTGGGAGATAATAAAGTATTAGAAACCTTTCGGCATCATCTAATGGATTATCTAATTTATTGTTTTCCCTTAAAAAATATGGTAGAATAAAAAGATGCTATGCAAGACCATTTTTTGTCACTGAAAGGAGGGCTTTTGTTGAAGAAATTCTTTAGGGGAGCAAGCTTCTATATATTAGTATTTATTATTATTGTAGCGATTGTACAGTTCTACGGGAAACCTGCTCAAGAAAAAGTAACTCTTGGTTATTCAGAATTTGTATTAGAGTTGCAAAAAGAAAATGTAAGAGAAGTCTATATTGTGGAAAATACAATTAGGGGAAAGCTCAAAACGAGCGATCGAACCTTTGAAACATATATACCACCTATGGTTGTTTCACCATTGTTGATGGAAAAGTATATATATCCACAAATGGAAAAGGGTGCGTTAAAGCTTGATGGAGAACCGCCTGCGAAGACACCATGGTTTTTTGATATACTCCCTTCCGTATTTATGATTTTGATTTTTGTGGTATTTTGGTTTGTATTTATGCAGCAGTCCCAGGGGGGCGGCAGTCGTGTCATGTCCTTTGGAAAGAGTAGAGCAAAGCTGCATAAAGAAGATGAAAAGAAACGTGTTACCTTTGATGATGTGGCTGGACTAGATGAAGAAAAGGAAGAATTACAAGAGATTGTAGATTTTCTGAAAAGTCCTAGAAAATACATTGAATTGGGTGCACGTATTCCAAAGGGAGTCCTGATGGTGGGTCCTCCCGGTACAGGTAAAACTTATCTTACAAGGGCTGTTGCTGGAGAGGCTGGGGTACCCTTTTTCAGCATTAGTGGTTCTGACTTTGTGGAGATGTTTGTTGGAGTCGGAGCATCCCGTGTTCGAGATCTTTTTGAACAAGCAAAGAAAAACTCACCATGCATTGTGTTTATTGATGAAATAGATGCAGTAGGACGAAAAAGAGGTGCAGGTCTTGGTGGCGGCCATGATGAAAGAGAGCAGACATTAAACCAGTTGCTGGTTGAAATGGACGGCTTTGGGGTTAATGAAGGGATCATCAT
The DNA here is from genome assembly GCA_040797825.1 of Thermotaleaceae bacterium. Taxonomy (GTDB): domain Bacteria; phylum Bacillota; class Clostridia; order Peptostreptococcales; family Thermotaleaceae; genus Geosporobacter. The sequence goes on from JBFNEZ010000033.1 coordinate 18,730, forward strand.
TATTGCGGCTACGAATAGACCGGACATATTAGACCCTGCCTTATTAAGACCAGGTCGTTTTGATAGGCAAGTAGTAGTAGGGGTTCCCGATATTCGAGGGCGAGAAGCAATCATAAAGGTACATGCTAGAAATAAGCCTCTTGCTGAAGATGTAGATCTACAAGTTTTAGCGCGAAGAACACCAGGATTTACACCGGCAGATATTGAAAACCTTATGAATGAAGCAGCTCTTTTGTCAGCAAGAAAAAATAGTAAAAAGATTGATATGCATACAATTGAAGAAGCGATTACAAAGGTAATTGCTGGTCCAGCAAAACGAAGCCGTGTGATTAGTGAAAAAGACAAAAAGCTAACAGCTTATCATGAAGCAGGTCATGCAGTTGTGGCTAGAATGCTGCCCAATACAGACCCCGTCCATCAAGTGACGATTATCCCTAGAGGAAGAGCTGGCGGCTTTACCATGATACTCCCAAAGGAAGATAAATATTATGCAACCAAAACGGAGATGGAAGAACAGATTGTACATCTTTTAGGAGGGCGAGTGGCAGAAAAACTGGTATTAGATGATATTAGTACAGGTGCAAGCAATGACCTGGAGAGAGCTACGAATATTGCCAGAGCCATGGTAACCAAATATGGTATGAGTGATAACATAGGCCCTATCAACTATAGCTCTGAGGATGAAGTGTTTTTAGGAAGAGACTTCTCAACCAAGAGAAACTATTCTGAAGAAGTAGCATCAGCCATTGACAAGGAAGTACGATTCATTATTGATAAGGCATATACAACTACTGAAGATATTCTAAGAGAGAATAGTGACAAACTTCATTTAGTTGCTAATACATTGTTAGAAGTTGAAACGCTGGATGCAGAGGATTTCGAGAAACTTTTTGCCGATGATAGAGAAAGTTAAAAATAAAAATAAAACAGAAAAGTGGCACCTGTACGGGCCACTTTTTTTGAATAAAAAGCACAATAGAACTGGAGGAAATAGAGATGGATATGAATCTAAAAGCAGGTATGAAAGCAGTAGTAGAACATAGGGTAGGGGACAAGGATACGGCTGTTAGTTTCGGAAGCGGCATGGTTTTAGTTTATGCTACGCCGATGATGATAGGACTGATGGAAAACGCGGCCTTAAAAGCAGTAGATCCTCACTTGCCTGAAGGCTATGCTACAGTAGGGACTCATTTAGATGTAAAACATATGGCAGCAACTCCTGTGGGAATGCAAGTGCGTGCAGAAGCGGAGTTGATAGCTATAGAAGGAAAGAAATTAAAATTTAAGGTCGAAGCTTATGATGAAAAGGATAAGATTGGTGAAGGAACCCATAGCAGGTATATTATTCAAGTAGACAAGTTTGTAAAATCTGCAGAAGAGAAAGGGGAATAGTTAAATCCTGTATAGGGACAGGGCTAAATAGTTGGAAAAATTAATTGGGAGGGTTGGAATTAAAGAAGGGCTTAAATTTCTTCAATGTATGAAGTGCATTGGATAATGCTGTAGAAAAATATGAAATTACCGAAAAATTTCCCAGGAAATAGCATATAGAGTTATAAAGCATAGAAGAATGAAAGAAAACTAAATAAAACATTTGTTGTTTGTTAAAAATAGGTTAATGTTTATGGGGAAGCTGCAGCAAGAATTATTTTTAAAATGCTATAGAATAGTACTTCACAAATAGTTTATTAAGTGATACAATAGTTTCGCAAAGATAATTAATTTTTAATGATTCGTAGTTGTATGAAATATGTTAAAAAATTATTAATTTTTTTCAAAAAGGAGAAGGAAAAAGTAAAAAAAAGTCGAATTCATATTAAATAAGAGGTGTAGCCATGGCCGCAAAAAAAATATTTATTAGCGGATATGCTAAGCTGCCAAAAGGTATTACTGCTACTGAGATGTATAGTGTCATAGCAGTGGGTCTCTTGGTAAATCGTTATACAGGAGAGATTCTTGAAGCCGATTGTTCCCTAGTGACTGCTACAGCGCAGAAATTTTTCAGGAACAATATGGTTGGGGAAAACATTAACCATGTAGATACGATTGAAAAAATGTTCAACGACAACTATTTTGGCTCAGCCAAAAAAGCAATCATTTCTGCTCTCAGGACTTGCCATGAGAAATATAAGCAGGCCATTGAAGGTGCAGTAGAATCCGATGAAGAAGAATAGTATAGAGAAGAGCCTCATTATCTACGATGGTAAAAAAACCTTTTACCAACTCCAAAGTAGGTAAACTACGGCTAGATATACTATTGTCATGTTCATTTAACATGACAATAGTATATCTAGCCGTTTTTATTTACATAATAAAAAAAAGCAAAATATTAAAATCCCATTTTATGAGGAGGTTTATCCATGCTAGAAAATAGGATCAGAAGAGAGGAATTAAAAGAAAAAATTGTATCTCCAGAAGAAGCTGCTATGTTAATCAAAGATGGTATGACTGTTGCGGCCAGCGGTTTTACACCATCAGGATATCCAAAGGCAGTTCCACTGGCACTAGCAAAGCGTGCAGAAGAAGGGGAACAGATTGGGATAACACTTTTAACGGGAGCATCTGTTGGTGATGAGCTAGATGGAGCATTATCTAGAGCTGGTATCATTAAAAGAAGATTTCCATATCAAACCAACAATGAGACCCGTAATGGCATCAACGCTGGAACTATCATGTATCAGGATATGCACTTAAGCCATCTTCCACAGTATATGAGCTATGGTTTCTTTGGAAAGATTGATGTAGCAGTGGTAGAAGCCCTTGCTATTACAGAAGATGGAGGCATTATTCCAACGACTTCAGTAGGAATTTCACCAACTGCTGTAAAACTGGCTGATAAAGTCATTGTTGAAATCAATACCAGCCAGCCAATGGCATTAGAAGGCATCCATGACATCTATATACCAGAAAATCCACCCTATAGAAAGCCGATTCCTATTGAAAAATCAGGCGACCGTATTGGAACCACTTACATTCCTTGCGATCCGTCAAAGATAGCTGCCATTGTTGTTACAGATATTACGGACAAAGTGAGACCTTTAGGCCCTATTGACGAAGATTCAGAAGCTATTTCTAACCATATTATCGAGTTTCTTGATCATGAAGTAAAAATGGGAAGACTTCCCAAAAATTTACTACCGTTACAATCAGGTGTAGGTTCTGTTGCCAATGCAGTTTTAGGTGGCCTAGTGAAAGCTCCATTTACAGATTTGACTTGCTATACAGAAGTTATTCAAGATTCCATGCTGGATTTGATTGATGCAGGAAAAGTAACTGTGGCATCTGGAACATCTATTACCCCATCTACTGAAGGCTTGGTTCGTTTACACAAAGACATAGAAAAATATACCAAATATATTATTCTTAGACCACAGGAGATAAGCAACAACCCTGAAGTAGCAAGAAGACTTGGCGTTCTTGCCATGAATACGGCTATTGAAATCGATATGTATGGACATGTAAACTCCACAAATATTATGGGTTCTCGTATGATGAATGGTCTTGGTGGATCTGCTGATTATACTAGAAATGCCTATATGTCCTTCTACACCACTGTATCTACAGCTAAAAATGGAGATATCTCTTCTATCGTACCAATGGTATCCCATGTAGATCATACGGAACATGATGTGATGGTTGTGGTTACAGAAAGAGGTCTTGCAGACCTTCGAGGCACATCGCCAGTAGAAAGAGCTAGATTAATTATTGATAAATGTGCTCATCCAGACTATCAGCCAATGCTAAATGATTATTTCGAAAGAGCACTAAAAACAAAAACAAAGCATGAACCCCATCTGATTGGAGAAGCGCTCTCTTGGCATCAACGCTTCTTAGATACAGGTTCTATGAAGCTGCAGAAATAGAAGTTAAATCAAAAGCTGAATAAAAAACAGTAGGTCCGAAAAAAAGGGATCTGCTAGGAAGAAGTAGAAGTTAATAAAAGGTAAGGGGGAATGCTCATTTCCCCCAAAAGTTATGCAAAGAAACCTCTAAAAAGAGTATTATTTGAGATAGAAAATGGGGAATATAAATTAGACTCATTTCCTATATATTATTTTTAAGCATTACAATATAAAATAAATAATGTTAGATTTATTTAAGGAGGAAAAAGAATGTTTGAGAAAGAGAAACTAGACAAAATCAAAGAAAGCGCTGAAGCATTCAATGCGAAGTTACAAAAATCTATTGAAAAAAGGCCAGAAAGAAAACAAACTTTTGAAACGGGGTCTGGTGAAGTAGTAAATGCACTATACTCACCAGCAGATGTTCCTGAATTTGACTATATGGAAGATTTGGGAATGCCAGGAAGCTATCCTTATACAAGAGGTGTGCAGCCAAACATGTACCGCGGTAGATTCTGGACCATGAGAATGTATGCAGGTTTTGCAACAGCTGAAGAATCTAACAAGCGTTACAAGTATCTGATTGAGCAAGGATCTATGGGTTTATCTGTAGCCTTCGACCTTCCAACACAAATCGGTTACGACTCTGATCATGCCCTTGCAGAAGGAGAAGTAGGAAAAGTTGGTGTTGCAATCGACTCCTTAGCAGATATGGAAATCCTATTTGATGGAATTCCTTTAGATAAAGTATCTACTTCTATGACTATCAATGCACCTGCTTCTGTATTGCTTGCTATGTATATCGCAGTTGCTGAAAAACAAGGAGTTTCTTCTGACCAATTAAGAGGAACTATTCAAAATGATATATTAAAAGAATATATTGCTCGTGGAACTTACATCTTCCCAACAGAGCCATCCATGAGACTGATTACAAATATATTTGAATATTGCTCAAAACATGTTCCACAATGGAATACAATCAGTATTTCTGGATATCACATCCGTGAAGCTGGTTCCACAGCAGCTCAGGAAGTTGGATTTACATTAGCAGACGGTATTGCTTATGTTGAAGCAGCTATCAAAGCTGGTCTAGATGTAGATGTATTTGCTCCAAGACTTTCTTTCTTCTTCAATGCTCACAATGATATTTTAGAAGAAGTAGCAAAATATAGAGCTGCAAGAAGATTATGGGCAAGAATTATGAAAGACAGATTTGGTGCAAAGGATCCAAAATCAATGCAATTAAAGTTCCATACCCAAACAGGAGGTTCAACTTTAACTGCACAGCAGCCTGAAAATAACATTGTTCGTGTTGCTATTCAGACATTAGCAGCTGTTCTTGGCGGAACTCAATCCCTACACACCAACTCTAAGGATGAAGCTTTAGCACTACCTACAGAAGATTCTGTACGTGTTGCTTTAAGAACACAACAAATTGTTGCTTATGAAAGTGGTGCTGCAGATACAGTAGATCCATTAGCTGGTTCTTACTATATTGAGGCAAAAACTAGTGAAATTGAAAAAGCAGCTATGGAATACATCAAGAAAATTGATGAAATCGGTGGCGCGCCAAAGGCAATCGATGCTGGTTACATTCAACAAGAAATTATGGATGCAGCTTACAACTATCAAAAAGATATCGAAGCTGGAAAAAGAATTATTGTTGGTATGAATAAGTTCCAAATCAAAGAGGAAGCGCCAAAAGGACTATTAAAAGTTGATCCATCTGTTGGAGAACTTCAAAAGAATAAATTAGTTGACCTAAGAAGCAAGAGAGATAACAGCGCTGTACAAGAAAAGTTAGAAGCGCTTAGAAAAGCATGCCAAGGTGATGAGAACCTTATGCCATTTATTTTAGATGCAGTAAGAGCATACGGAACACTTGGAGAGATCTGCGGCGTAATGAGAGAAGTATTTGGTGAGTATCAGCAATCCGTACAACTTTAAGCATATACGGTTCGGAATATGGAAAAACTCAAGGAATAAATGTGTGTATAAATTAAAATAGAAAACCGATTGTATAAGGAGGAAATATTCATGGATAGACCCATTAGAGTATTAGTTGCTAAACCAGGCCTTGATGGTCATGATAGAGGAGCAAAAGTAATTGCTAGAGCGCTTCGTGATGCAGGTATGGAGGTTATTTATACAGGATTAAGACAAACACCAGAGCAAATCGTAAATGCTACCATTCAAGAAGACGTAGATGTAGTAGCAATGAGCATTCTATCTGGTGCCCATAGCACACTATTGCCAAAGGTGGTAGAATTATTAAAAACTGAAAATGTAGATGATGTTTTGGTTATCGGCGGTGGCGTTATTCCCGATGATGACATTCCTTTCTTAAAGGAAAAAGGCGTTGCTGAAATCTTTACTCCAGGAACACCAACATCTACAACCATAGATTTCATCAGAGAGAATATTAAGAGAAAATAATGATTGAGAAACCGTGCCAACAAACACAGACTTAAAGGATGTGTTTGTTGGCTAGGTTTGCAGTCAAAATAGGTGGTGTAGTTATGGAATTAGCTGAAAGATTGCTGCAAGGAGACAAAAGAGCGGCTGCACGCTTGATATCCATGGCGGAAAACCATGATCCTCAGGCCGTAGAGATTTTAAAAAAACTTTATGAACGTACTGGAAAGGCTCACGTAATTGGAATTACAGGACCTCCTGGTGCTGGAAAAAGTACACTTACAGATAAATTAGCCAAGGCAATTCGGGCAGAGGGAAAAACTGTAGCTATTATTGCCGTTGATCCTACCAGTCCCTTTACAGGAGGGTCTATACTAGGAGATAGGGTAAGAATGAATGATTTAAGTACCGATCCTGGGGTGTTTATTCGTAGTATGGGAACTAGAGGGCATTTAGGTGGACTTTCCAAAGCAACACAAGCTGCTGTAAAGGTACTGGATATCTATGGCGCAGATTACATTTTTATTGAGACTGTAGGGGTTGGACAATCAGAGGTAGATATTGCAAAAAATGCAGACACAACATTAATGGTAATGGTACCTGGTCTTGGAGATGATATTCAAGCTATTAAAGCGGGTATCATGGAAATAGGCGATGTATTTGCAGTGAATAAAGCAGATAGAGATGGTGCTAAAAGAACTGCCACAGAGATTGAAATGATGTTGGATTTTAATCAAACAGATTGGAGACCACCTGTACAACAAGTAATTGCCGTAGATAATAAAGGGATACAAGAACTGCTAGAACATCTTAAAAAGCATATGGACTACCTAAGAGATTCAGGAAAGCTGGAAGAAAAAAGAATCTTAAACAGCAAACTGGAAATAGTAGATTTGGTGCAGGAAAACCTTATGCGTATGATTTTAGATAAATCCAGCAAGGAAGAAATGATTAATAAGTTAGCGGCAGATGTCGCTGGCAGAAAGGCAGACCCCTATACGGCTGCTGAAAAAATTTTGCAGGAAATCAAATAATTTATTCATTAGGGTGGGAGGCAATTGACCGATGCAGTTGACTGATGAAAATACCCTAAAAATATAAAAAAGGAGGATGAATCATGAAAGTATTAAAGGTAGATCACATTGGCGTAGCAGTAAAAAGTCTTGACGAGACCTTAAAGTTTTATCAAGAAATGTTAGGTTTAGAACTTCAAGGTACAGAAGTGGTAGAAGAGCAAAAGGTAAAAGTAGCTTTCTTGCCTGTAGGAGATACAGAAGTAGAACTGCTTGAATCAACAGAAGCTGATGGACCGATTGCTAAATTTATTGAGAAAAAAGGTGAAGGTATTCAACACATTGCTTTCCGTGTGGAAAACATTGAAGAAGCCATCGCTGAATTAATGTCTAAAGGTGTTAAGATGATCGATGAAAAACCAAGATATGGAGCTGGCGGAGCTAAAATTGCATTTTGCCATCCCAAAAGTACAAACGGCGTACTTGTAGAAATCAGCGAAAGAGAGTAATTTATAGCTGTCGATACTATCGACAGCTTTAAAATCAGAGTAGGAGGTATAGAAAAACATGGCAAATAACAAAATAGAAGATTTGC
>JBFNEZ010000034.1:0-25105 GCA_040797825.1 Thermotaleaceae bacterium
GGGCTGCTTTTTTTATTTAATAGGAGAAGTAGGACTTTCCTATTAAATAAAAAAACCGATTAAAATGCACATGCACTTTAATCGGCGGTAAAATTTGATTTCAAACCAAATATTCATAAATGGAATCTAACGTTAATTAGCATTTCTTATCATGGCATATTTTTTAAAGCCTCATTAACCCATAATTCCGCAAGATTTAGTGCTCCCCTAAATCCTACAAAAGGAGATGAATAAGGATTTATACGCCACTTATCATCTGGATTTGAAATTTGAAGCATTCTGCTGTGTCCTGACCATTCAAGTACCTCACTGTTTGCCATAATTATTCCTTTTTTATGTTCTGATATATTTTTCATCACTTGTTCCTCTGTAAAGCAAGGGAGCTCTTCGCTGGACATTTCAGGATTATCGCACCAGCAGATGCCCTTAGGCAGAGAAAGCTCCTCGCAGCCAAAGCCAAGAACTCCTTGTACAACATCTGCATGGGCTCCTATAGAGAGCTGTATCACCTCAGGATATTGATGAATAAGATGACGAAATGTAGGTTTAATAGGTGAAATTAACCTTGAAACTTCCTCATGCTGGCTATTGATAAAGTCTTTGTTAGGTGCTATATTTAAAATTTGTGCAATATCCTCTATCCATCGTATGGTTCCATCTATACCGTAAGGTCGGCCTATAAAATATGGTGTTCCAAAACTTTCCTGAAGTTCCTTTGCCGCAGGCTCTCCCTCCCGTCGAAGAACCAAATTTATATGGGCACCTCCCATTTTTTCAATATTATCAATAGAAGTATCCGACGTCATTATACACAGATGCTTCATGTTAAATGCCCCCTCCATAATGCGTATTATTTCATTGGCATCAGCATGAAAATTGAAAAGGTCGGCACAGGAGCCTACTATATTAAAAGTCGGCGTCCATGTTCTTTCCGTTTTTACAGGCAGGCTTTTAGCAAGAAGCAGGAGCGCATCCTGTATTCCCCTATGCTGTAATACACCGAACCCTCCACTTCCAAATGGAATCAAGCGTACATTCGGGTATTCAGGCTGCAGTTCTTCACATATGGCAGGAATATCCGTTCCTATTATCTGAGGAACGGAGGATGGAAGCAAAAAGATAACTTTTGTGGGGTTATTTTTCGCTATATATTCAATTGTTTTTCGTATTCTATCTATTCCTCCCAGTGCTATATCTGTTTCATCTATATGAGTAGAATATAATTCACATGCATTTGGCACACCAGCGCGATTAAGAAAGGCCCTTGCATATAGCATATGCCCCATGCATCCGTATTCAACAAGAGCAGCATTTCTGACGGATGCCAAAGTCCATAGAATTCCCATACGCCCTGAAGGCATAGGTTTAAATTTATGCAGTCCCATTTTCTAAAACATCCTTTCCTAGTGATTTCTGATTTCCAAATACTTGAAACAGATTATTTAACAGATAGATTGTTCGTTCGTATCCTATCTGACCATGTAGTCCATATATTTCACAAACAGGAACAGAATTTAATTTATCCTTTGGCAAATTCCCAAAGTAGATATCCGCTGACAGACTTTCTATAACAGATATATCCGAGCTGCTATTTACCATATGACATACAGAAGGATTGCAGCCCTTCGCTAACAGCTCCTTCATATATCTTTTGTCATCCGGATATACTTCCTCCATGTGAAGAAGCAGTGGCTCCATACCCAATTCAACTAAATATGAAGCAAAAGGAACTGCCATTGTAGGACCTATGGACCCAGAAACAAATTTCAAATCCAAAAGTATCTTTTTTAATCTTCGTTGCATATTTATAGCTTTCTGCTTATCTTCTTCAAACTCACTTCCCCATTCAACACTCAGCTTTTTCCCAATATCTTCATAAGCCTTATCAATTTCAGATACATCGTATATATTGTGTAAACTTATGTGTGGAACTTCTAATTTTTGCTCCATCATAGCAGCGAGAGGCTGCATATAGGGAGATATAACAATATTCATAGTAGCATCTGCAGCACGAAGAAATTCCTCTAATGGGGAGTCAAGTGCAAGAAATCGCAATGAAAATCCCTTTTTCTCCAGAGAAGATAACAGCTTTGGCATAGGTATATGGTCTTCCTCAGGAGAACGTCCCAGAACGTTTATGGTATTTAAAGAGGTCTCTCCTTTCTCCATGAAGCCGCCAAGAGCCAGCAGTGTTTTCCATGAGCCCGAAGGATAGCTGTTACACTTAAAATGTCCCATTAAAACAAAGGTTAGATTTGCTCTTATCTCCAGTTGTATTTCGTGTATAATACCTTCGATATCCTCTCCTATAAGTTCAGGTACACAGGTTATAATAATTAAAACTGCCTTTGCTCCAGCCATATCCATTTCCTTTAGAGCATTTATAATTCCATCCCTGCATCCAAATACTACTTCATGAGAATCCAATACATACATCCAATGTAATTCACCATTCTTTCCAGTCGCTTGAGGAATTACCATACGACCGTAGGTGGTACATTCAGGTGTTCCGATAACTAAAGTTGACAGCCCTGTAACATTACCTGAGAAAGCCAATGCTGTATGCATGGGACAGTGACTTCCAGGGAAAGCAGCAGGAGTTAAAAACTTGACCCCAGAATTGGATTTTATTGCCGAAAGCTTTTTTAGATGTTTCAATTCATTCATTGTACTTTGTCTCCCTCTAACAAAAGTTTTGCAAGGGATTTATAATGAGCTGCCATATCAGAAGCAGGAAAGGCTTCTACAACTGTCATTCCCTTAGCCTCAGCTTCTTGAACAAGAGCATGCCGTGGAAGACGATAGATTATTTTCGTTTCAATTTCAGAGACTGCCTTGTCAACCAATTCATCTTCATTTTCTATGTTTTTAGCGTTAAGAATCACCCCTCTCAAAGATGCATAGCCTCTCTTGCCAAAGCTTTTCACAGCATGAGATATGTTGGCTGTAGCATAAAGAGACATCATTTCCCCAGAGGTTACGACAAACACTTCATCAGCATAACCACCTCTTATGGGCATGGCAAAGCCTCCGCATACCACGTCTCCCAGCACATCATAAAGAACAACGTCAGGCTTATATACTTCAAATGCCTCTAATTCTTCTAATTTTTCAAAGGCTGTGATGATGCCACGCCCGGCACAGCCTACACCTGGAACCTGGCCCCCGGATTCCACACAAAATACTCCAGTGGTACTTTTCACCACAAGGGCTTCAAGGTCCGCATCCCCATTTTCTCTCAGAGTATCCAGCACTGTGGGTATATTTTCCCCTCCGGTTAGATTACGTGTGGAATCAGCTTTTGGATCACAGCCGATTTGCATTACAGTAAGTCCCATAGCAGCCATAGCCGCAGATACATTCGATACAGTGGTAGATTTACCAATACCACCTTTTCCATATATTGCAATCTTCTTCATTTACACATACCTCCACATTCATTTTCTCTCATTTTCATAATGTCATAGAAAATAAAAGCAGGACGGCCAGTACGAGGCTCCTCCACAATTTCCGCATCTATATTAAATGTTTCCTTCAGTACCCAAGGTGTCATAACCTGCTGTGGACTTCCATGGCTAATTATATGCCCGCACTTAATAGCAATCATATAATCAGCAAATCTTGCTGCCAAATTCAGGTCATGAAGTACCATGACAATTGTACATCCCTGTTCTCTGTTAAGCTTGTACAAAAGCTCAAGGACTTCAAGCTGATATGATAAATCCAGATAGGTTGTTGGCTCATCCAGTAAAATCAGATCTGTCTGTTGAGCCAATGCCATAGCAATCCATACTCTCTGTCTCTGCCCTCCAGATAGATTATCAACAGCTTTAGTTTCATGCTCAGTAAGTTTTGTGACCTCTAATGCCCATTGAATAATCTTTTTATCTTCAGAATTTAATTTTCCGAAACCCTTTTGATGCGGAAAGCGTCCATAGGCTACCAGTTCTCCTACAGTAAGACCTGCAGGCGCCTTAGGCGATTGAGGTAGTATTGCCATTTTCTGTGCTACCTCTTTAGTGGTTAAACGGTTTATATCCTCACCGTTTAAATATATTACACCACCTTTTGGCTTAAGTATGCGCCCCATCGCTTTTAAAACTGTGGATTTACCGCAACCGTTAGATCCGATAATAGTCGTGATTTTTCCATGAGGTATCTCAATATCCAAATCCTTCACAACAAAATTATCTTCATAAGCAACTGCCAACTTTTTTGCTGCTATATTATTCATAGTTTATCTCCTTTTGTTATTGTTTACTTTTTGCAAGAAGGTACAGGAAGTAAGGTGCCCCAATAATTGCCACCATAATTCCTGTTGGTATTTCTGAAGGCTGTACAATCACTCTGGCAATTGTATCTGCCATAGAAACAAGTACTGCTCCAATCATCGCGCATGTGGGAAACAGAATTTTATGCCTTGGTCCCACTAGCTTCCTTGCAAGATGTGGAGAAATCAAACCCACAAAGCTGATACTTCCGCTTACAGCTACACAGGATGCAGCTAATGCGACAGCAGCCCCAAGCATTCTTCTTCGTTCTTTTTCCACCGATGCTCCAAGTCCATATGCAATTTCATCCCCCAAAGTCAATACATCAAGTACATGGGATTTCATCATTACATAGGGAATGAAAATAAGGAGCCAGGGTAACAATGCAATTACAAATTTCCAATTTGAACCCCAGATGCTTCCTGCCTGCCAGACTGCTACAAAATCAAACTGAGTCTCATCCAATTTAATCACCAGTACAGTAGTCAAAGCTGAAATACCTGCCTGCACAGCTACTCCTGTGAGAATTAGCCGCATCGGTGCAATGCCCTCTCCTTTTTTCAAAGCCAGAATATAGATGAATATTGCTGTAATTCCTGCTCCCAAAAACGCCAGGAAGGGCAGAGTAAAAACCGAAAAATAAGAATTAACTCCAAAAAAAAGTGCATAAAGTATCACCATCAATCCGGCTCCCGAATTAATTCCAAGCAGTCCTGGGTCCGCTAGTGCATTCCCAGAAATCCCCTGTATAATACAACCTGAAAGAGCTAACCCAGCTCCCACAAGTATAGATATGACAATTCGAGGTAGCCTGAAATCAAATAAAATTAAATTTTCCTTATCAGTACCGCCTCCAAACAGTGTTCGAATCGTATCAAAAGGGGTTAGTTTTGTATATCCAGTATTCATACTTATAATAAAAGACACTATTAATAGAATTACGCACCCTATAATAATTGCTATATTGCGTGAGGTAATTTTTCTTTTATAAGCTTCGTTTTTTTGTTGTATTGCTGACTGTTTGCTATTCATTATAGCGCCCTCCTTTGCTTACGGGCCAAATATAGGAAGAACGGAACACCCACAATAGAAATCAAAGCACCTATCGGTGTTTCAAAGGGCGGGTTTAAAGTTCTGGCACCCAAATCTGCCAGCACCACCAACAGAGCACCTAATACTGCTGACGATGGTATTACCAAGCGATAATCCACTCCCACGAGAAAACGGGCAAGATGTGGTATTATCAGTCCTACAAATCCAACCGCTCCAACCACAGATACCGACGCTCCTGCAAGAATTAGCACAATAATAGATCCTAATATATTTACCATGACGGTGTTCAGTCCCAGTCCTTTTGAAGCTTCTTCACCTAGGCTTAAAAGAGATATTGAACGCGATAGTGCAATTCCCCCCAAAAGAGCTCCTGCAATCCATGGAAGCATGATGCGTATCTGCTCCCAGCTAGAACCAGCAACACCTCCTGTAGTCCAAAACATAACATTTTGTGCCACATTAAAATATATGGCAATTCCCTGACTAAGAGCTGTAAGCAACGAACTTACTGCCGCTCCAGCCAGGACCATCCGCATAGGAGTAGATCCTCCTTTTCGTATAGATGCTATGCTATTCACTAAAATTGCACCAAAAGCTGCTCCTGCAAAGGAGAACAGCATTATATTTATGTATCTCATTCCTGGGAAAAAGGCAAAGCAAATTGACAGCACAAATCCTGCTCCTGCGTTAAGACCCATAAGCCCGGAATCAGCAAGTGGATTACCGGTAGTTCCCTGCATAATGGCTCCGGATACAGCAAATGCCGCTCCCACCAATGCACTGGCAATAACACGAGGAAGCCGTAAATCAATGATAATCAAGTGCTGAGTATTATTTGGATTAAAATTGAAAAACGACTCCCATACTGTGCTTATGGGTATCTGTGCCGCTCCTTTTGTTATAGAAAAAGACATTAGTAGAAAAAGGACCATAGGTCCTATTAATATAATCATAATTGCCAGCCAGATTCGGCTATTGAAATTATTTTTTATTGATTGTACTGATTTATTTTGTTCATTCATAAGATGATTTGCCTCCTTGATGACGGAAAAGAAAAACAAATGCATACCTTCCGAACGGTATGCACTCGGTTTCTTAATGAAAAATTAATTATTCTATTTCATATTTCCAAGAATTTGTTCCGAAGCCAAACGTATTGCCAAAGGACTTCCTGTATTTAAAGAAATGTCTAAATATCCGATATTTCCTTCTTTAACAGCTGTAATGCTATTCCATACTGATGAAGATGACATCTCATCAACTTTTTGACGGCAAACTTTTTCATTGTCCTGGAAGAAGATGTAGTCAGGATTCATATCAGCCAAAGCCTCAAGTGAAATTTCAGACCATTCTTCAGGATAATTTTCAGGAATATTAAGCCCAAATCCGTTTTCTAAATCATGATAATGCCAAAATATCTCGGAACCCACAATGCCGAATTCACTTTTTGATGAAGGTCTGAGAAATACAAAGGTCTTATCTGCATAATCCATTAATTCATCACGAGTTTTAGAAATAATTTCCTGAGTATTTTCTATATAATACTCTGCCTTTTCTTCACGACCAAGTATTTCTGCATAATCTTGAATTGTTTCGTTCCATTTTCCATAGCTATTTTTAAAGACAACAGGTGCTATTTTTTCAAGGCCATCTCTCATATCATCATGTATTCCTACTCCCGCAATAATAAGGTCAGGTTGAAGCTCAAGAATCTTTTCCAAATTAGGAGCTACGGTTTCTCCCACATCGATGATAGAGCTTAGTTCTTCGTATTGGTTAAGAGTCTTAAACTGCTGAACTTTTGACAATGATGCCACTCCTACCGGCACAACATCTAGTGCAAGCAAATATTCTGTATATCCAAAATGTAATACAACAATACGTTCAGGTTCCTTTTCAATGATGACTTCCTTTCCCAAACCATCAACATAGGTTCTTGGCCAAGCTGATTTAGTTTCATCTTCAGTATTTTCTGTTTCTATAACCCGAAGAATGCTCTCATCATCAGGTTTAATTTCCGTTTTAGGTGTATGAGTACACCCTGCCAATATACTTATCATAAAAGTAAGAAGTACAGTAAATTTCATAATCTTTTTCATTGTTTTTTCCTTTCAATCCTTTATCAAGACTATTTTAAAGATTCTAATATAGCATCAATTCCATATCTAATTGCTAATGGTCCGCCTGAATAGGCTGAACGGTCAATTAAATAAACATTATTGTTCTTAACTGCCTCCAATGAATTCCATACAGAATTACTGTTTAATTCTTCAATATATAATTCATCTGTGTCATCGAGTACATTATTATAAATGAACAAATAATCCGGGTTAAATTCTGATACACCTTCTAGGGATATTGTAGTTCTCCCCTGAGCAATGTAGCCTTCAGGAGCACTAAGACCAAGTCCGGCTTCCTTGCTATAAACAAAATCCAATGTATATACTATAAATCCTTTGGACCCATCGAAGCGAAGAAAAGCAAAAGTTTTATCGCTGTAATTAGATAATTTCTCTGCCCCTTCCTGTATCTGTTTTTTTAACCTATCGATTTCAGCTTGCGCCTTATCCTCTTTTCCAAAAATCCTTCCATATTCAGCTAAGGGGGTCTGCCAATCGTCACCATAATTATCTACCGCTATAGTTGGAGCAATCTTTTCAAGCTGCTCTCCTATTTTTTCATAGGTTCCTGAGTAAACAATTATTAAATCAGGCTCAGCCTCCAAAAGCTTTTCTATATTTACAGCATCCATACTTCCTAAATCAATGACTTCATGTGTTTCTGCATATGGTTTAAAAACCTCCCAGCCTTTATACACATCCTGTACCTCAGTTCCTGCTATTGGTAATTCTTCAAGAACAAAGAGATGTTCATAATTACGAAAGAATATCATAACTGGTTTTTGTGGTTTTTGCTCTATGACAACTTCTCTTCCCAATGCATCAACATAGGTTCTTGGCCAGTCTAATTCATTAGTGTCTTCCGCATTTGTTCCAGCCTCCAAGGACGATTCCTCTGATATGGGTATACCATTAGCTTCCTCCGGAGCTTTGGCACATCCAGCCAGTAGTCCTGTTAAAAGTATAATTGAAACAATAAATCCTATAATTTTTTTCATATTAATCCTCCAATTAAGTTATAGTTAGTTAGCCTCCACTAACTCGACTTCATAAAGTATATCAAACCTCAAATTATATGAAAATAGAATAATTTACAAAATTATATGGACTTTTGCCGAGCCTCAAAATATTTTTGAGTTGCATTCCCTATACACTGTTTTCAATTAAACTTCTAAATTCCGACGGTGACATACCCGTTTGTTTTTTAAAAGCTCTGCTAAAATATAGACTGTCATAATATCCTACACATTCTGCAACTTTCTTTATAGAACATGAGCAGGTTCCTAACAGTTCTTTTGCTTTGAGCATACGACATTGAATTAAATAGCTGATGGGAGTCATGCCAGTTTGACGTTCAAACAAGTAAGCAAGCCTACGCCTATCCAATCCAAAATCCAGTGCTATTTGAGATACTGTCATTTGTTCTGTATGATTATGTCTTATGTATTCCATGACTTGTTCAATTATAGCGGTATCGTTATCCGCAAGCTGCCTTTTTGCCAAATCAAAAATCTCTCCTAAAAGGGTTGTAAACAGCAGCTTTGTCCTGAACAAGGCCGAGGCTTGAGGCATTGATTGACTCAAGTGAAGCTGTTGGAGCAAGTCAGTAATTTTTGGATTTTGTCCTGTTAAAAGCTCAAAGCTGCTTTGATACAAAGAAAATCTTTTCATCTCATTTGTAGGTATGCTATAGTGTATTACAATATATTTCCAAACATCATCCCCGATGACTTCCTTATCCAAATGCATACCAGGTCCAGCATGTAGAACCATTCCAGGTCTCATTATATAGGGCTCACCTTCCAGAGTAAAACAAGCACTTCCTGATATAGGAATAACCAATCCTGCAGATGTAGGACTGGTTATAGCACCCTTGCATCTGCTGCTAGGTGATATGGAATACTTGAACAAATCCAAAAAAGATACGTTGGCCCTTGCAAAAAATTCTATAATTTCATTAATATTTATTTTCATGTTTTCACCTTCTATGTAAAATTTCAGACTGCACTTTATATTCTTATTCATCATTAAAGAACACAGCTTTTATATGGTTAGCATTTGCTAACCATATGATATCATATGGCATTTAAAGTGTAAACTAAAAAGATGCTGTTATTGGGAATTATATAATCTTAGCATCTATTAATTTTAATATTAGTTGACTAGTCAACTAATATGTGTTAATATCCATTTATAAAGTGGTATTTATTATTTTTGAAAGTGAGGATTTTATGAAAAAACAAAAATCTTTAATCAAGGCAATTCTTGATATTTATAGAATAAGTCAAGCATATATTACCCCAAGAACTTCGAAATATGGCATAGGCAGAGGACAGTGGTATTTCTTGAACAAGCTTCTATTTGAAGAAGATGGAATATCGCAGGAGGAACTTTCAAAAGAAATGGTTGTTGACAGTGCCCATACAGCCCGTGCTATAAAATTTTTAGAAGAAAGTGGTTTTGTTTACCGTAAAAAAGACCCCAATGACGCTAGGAAGAAAAATATATATGTCACTGATAAGTCCGTCGAAATAAGGGATGATTATCATGGATTGTATAAAGATCTTAATAAAATCCTGGTTAAAGATTTTACATCGGAAGAAATAGAGCTTGTAAGATCTCTTTTATACAGAATGCGAGACAATATTAAATTATATATAGAAAACCCTATTCAAGATTCATCCGAGTTATAGCAGTTCAAATTTAAAGGATTAAGGAGGAGTAATAAGGTGAATGAAGAAATTATTATCAGACCTATAGGAAGAATCGAAACACAATTTAAGACACGCGAAGAGCTTAACATTCCGCCATATAAGGCTGAGGCTCCCTACAATGACCCCAATATTACCGGAATTGTTCATGTATTTGAAGAGTATATTGATGGTATTAAAGATATAGAGCCCGGCTCATCTGCTATGCTCATTTTTCACTTTAACAAATCCGATGGATACAAATTGATTACTGAATCTCCAAACTTTGAAAAGCCTGTAGGAGTGTTTTCAACACGAAGTCCCAATAGACCTAACGGTATAGGGGTCTCAGTTGTTAAATTTATCAGTATTGAGGGTTCTAAATTGACCTTCCAGGGTGTGGATATGTTAGACGGGACACCGTTGCTGGATATCAAGCCCTTTGGAAACAAAATAATACATAAATAATATATCATCATAAACTTAATAGAAATATTAACAGGTTTACTTATGTAATTAATAGGGAATACGGTGTAAGTCCGCAACAGCCCCGCTACTGTAAGCACCATAACTCCATTGTCATAATGTCACTGATTTAAATCGGGAAGACGGCATATTAGGAGGTGTAAGTCAGGAGACCTGCCTGTTGATATATATAATTCATTTTTCGAGGGGAGGATGGTTTATTTTTTATACTCAAAAATAGATTGCTGATAGGTAAAGAGTAGATATTGTTCTACAAATAAAATCAAGGAGGGTATTATGAAAAGAATTTTGGTGTTTATTATCTCTATTTCTCTTATTTTAGGAGTGTTGGCTGGATGCAGCGATAATGTTCCGGTTCAGACTAATCCGGGGCAAAATATCAATGAAAAAGTTAATTCAGAAAATAATTATTCAGGTGTATATGAGGGTAAGGCAACAGGATATCATGGAGAAATCAATGTTGAGGTTGCCCTTAATGAAGAGGGGAAAATCACTTCAATTAAGGTTGATGAAAACCATAATGAAACTAAAGATATAGCAGCTGTTCCAATAGAAAAAATTCCCGAAGCTATTATATCATCCCAATCATTAAGTGTAGATAGTATTAGTGGAGCAACAATGACAGGTAATGGTATTATCGCAGCTGTTGCCAATGCATTGACAAGTGCAGGACTAGACCCTTCTGTTTACGGTTTTACAGATAATACCGGAGATATGGATGCTGTATATGAACTTGATATGAATTCTATGCCTATAAAAGAGGCTATAACTGAAACTATAACTATAACAGATGTAAAGGGTCGTGAAGTAAAACTTGATCTTCCCATCTCTACTTATAGTATAAGCACAATGGATGTAATCGATTTTATAATTCCTATTTTAGGAGAAGATGCATTCAATAAGCTTGTTGGTTCCGGACAGGATGGCGGCGGCGGCCTACAAGGATATGCCAAGCTATATACACCAATAGTAGGAGAATATATGAAGCATGTAGGACAAATCTCCGATCACAATGCACCCTTTGATTTAGAAATGATTCTTGCTATGGACCCAGATGTACTTATAGTAAATTCCGCTATGGGAGCACATAGATATGCTTTGGAAATTGAATCTCAGCTAACTGAAGCAGGGATCCCTATAGTGTTGATTGATGTTCCGGGACAAGCATTTACTACATCAGTCCAGGATACTTTAAGATTGCTTGGTCAGGTTTTCCAGAAGGAGGAACGAGCTAATGAAGTTGCATCATTTATTGATACACAATATAAGCTTCTTGCTTCTAAAAATCCTTCCGATAGAACTAATAAACCAACTGTTTATTATGAAAAATCTGGCTATTCGGAAGTCTTTGG
This sequence comes from Thermotaleaceae bacterium, assembly GCA_040797825.1. Taxonomy (GTDB): domain Bacteria; phylum Bacillota; class Clostridia; order Peptostreptococcales; family Thermotaleaceae; genus Geosporobacter. Next base: position 11,973 of record JBFNEZ010000034.1, read on the forward strand.
TTCTACAAGCTCTAGTATTTCTGGATGGGGTACTGTTATAGCTACAGCAGGAGGAGATAATATTGCAGATCCTATTCTATTGGAAACAGCAGGTAGTAAAGGAAGCGGAAATACTCTAGACCCAGAATATATTATTCAAGCTGATCCCGACTTTATTATTTTAAGCGGTTCAGGTGCAGGTTGGATGGATAATTTTGAAGGATCTACACCTAGCATCCCTAATTTTGATATTGTAAATAGAACAGGCTGGAATAATTTAAAGGCTGTAAAAAATCAAAATGTATATGAACTTGCCCATGCCACAAGCAGGTCTATATTTGGATTCCATGCTACTTTAAAATTAGCTTCAGTATTTTATCCTGACGAATTTAAAGATGTGGATACGGACAAAATCATCGATGAGTTCTTTGATAGATTCATGCTTGTAGATAGCAATGTAACTGGATGGTTTCACAGGATATCAGAGGTGTCCAACTAATGACTGACGAAAAATACAGCTTACCTGATGAATACTCATTTTATGACTTAATGTTAAAAAGAAGAACTGCTCTTATTGCGGTTCTTCTTGGTATAACTTTAACTTTATTTGTTTTGAATATCTCTATTGGATCTTCTAATATTTCTTTACCTGAAATTTTCAAAACACTAATTACCGGTAAGGGTCAAGGTCATAATGTGATGATTATAAGAGATATTCGCCTCCCTATGTCACTGATGGCTTTAGCTGTTGGAGCATGCTTAGGAGTTGGGGGATGTGAAATTCAGACAATTTTAAGAAATCCCATCGCCAGTCCATATACACTTGGAATCACAAATGCTGCTACCTTTGGGGCTGCATTAGGCCTCATTCTCAATACAAATATTCTAAATGTATCTGAATCTATTATGGTTACAGCCAATGCATTTGTTTTTGCTCTACTTGCCTCAATCTGTATATATGTCTTCTCTTCAAGGCGTGGTTCCAGAAAAAACACTATTGTTCTATTTGGTATTGCGCTGAATTTTCTATTTAGTGCACTTACTATGATTCTTCAATATATCTCTGATGATGAGGATTTGAAAAGCCTTGTTTTTTGGAATATGGGAAGTATGTTAAAGACAAATTGGACCAAATTTTTAATTGTTTTATGTGCATTGATATTTAGTTTTATTATATTATATAAAAATGCATGGAAGCTGACTGCGATGACTTTAGATGATACAAAAGCCCAAAGTCTGGGTGTGGACACCCAAAAAATCCGCCGAATGGTAATCCTATTAACCTCTTTAGTTACAGCATTTGCAGTATCCTTTGTAGGTTCTATAGGTTTTGTAGGACTTATTTCACCACATATAGCCAGACAGCTTGTAGGGGAGGATCAACGTTTCTTTCTTCCTCTTTCAGCAATAATAGGAGCTATCGTTGTTTCATTTGCATTTGTTGTCAGCAAATTGATAATTCCTGGGGTTGTGTTACCTATTGGACTTGTAACTGCAATCGTTGGAATTCCTGTATTCTTAACCATCATATTCAGAAAAATGGGGGATAATTAATGTTAAGGACTGAAAATCTAACTTTCTCATATAAATCAAGAAGGGGTAAACAAGCAGTATTTCAGAATCTTGATATTTCTTTTATCCCGGGATTTAATGTTATATTAGGTCCAAATGGAGCTGGAAAATCAACATTATTGAAGTCAATATTTGGACTGCTTAAATATGATGGAACTGTATGGCACAGGGAAAAAAATATTACATTAATGTCAACAGATGAAAGAACAAAGCTAATGTCATACCTACCCCAAATGGATGTAGATACCTCTACTCTTTCTGTTTTAGAAATGGTCTTACTTGGTCGTTTACCTGAACTTGGTCGTCGAGTAAAGGAGGTGGATTTAAATAGTGTAATGGAAACACTTAACGCACTTAATATTGTTCATTTAGCCCCGAGATGCTTTGCAGAGTTAAGTGGCGGACAAAAAAAGATGGTATTTATCGCTCAAACACTCGTAAGAAATCCTAAGATTATCTTGTTGGATGAACCTGTAAACTCACTTGACCTACAAAAACAATTAGAACTTTGCTACCTTCTAAAACGAACGATTGCAAATAAAGATGTCAGTGTGATTGTCGTTCTTCATGATATTAATCTAGCAGCACGATTTGCTAATCATCTTATTGTTCTTGATAGTAACGGGAAGCTTTATAGTAATGGGACCCCAAGAAAGGTTATTACGGAAAATATGCTCAGGGAGGTATATGGTGTTGTGGCATCTGTACATTATGATGAGGATGGTGTTCCAACAATTTCAGCTATTAAATCTGTAAAGGATATTAATAATGATAATACCTATAAAAATAAATCTTATCTTATCAGCTTATAACAAAATTATTCTTCATTTCAGTTCTTAATTCAATTTACTTATTTTGTGGGCGGTCTAATACCGCCCCTTACTTTTCATTATTCCTGCCATGCCGCCAGCAGTTCCTTCGGTTAGATTGCCCCTTGCAGTTCTGACCGCAGATAACCCTCGTTGAACCGCAGGAAGGGCATGAATACCCTACGTTCTTGATAGATTCCAGTTTCTCATAGCTTTCCATCCATTCCTTACCGCACTCTAGACACTTTACTGGGCAAATATTCCGTGTGAATTTTCCACCCTCTATGTGAATGATCTTTCCATTTACAAGGCTGTCAGCAATTTTTTCTCTTGCAGCCAAAAGGATGCGCTGAAAAGTTGGACGGGATACCTCCATTCTTTCGGCACACTCTCTCTGCTCTAAGCCCTCTAAATCCTTAAGGCGTATGGCCTCCAATTCTTCAAGCTTCAAAATATTCCTCGAAATCGCATCAACATCCGTTTCCGATGGAATAAAGTAGGAAATAGTAGGGATATTCTCAATCTTTCTCCATTTTGTTGGTCTTGCCAATTATATCAACTCCATTTAGTTTACTTTTTACAGCTGCTACAGTATCCATATATTTTGATTGATTTATCAGCGACTTCAAATCCTTTGTCCTCCAAAATCTGTTTTTTAAATTGATCAGCTATCTTATCATCTAACTCCTCTAATTTTCCGCATCTTAAACAAATTAAATGATGATGCATTAATTTATCATACATTACCAGCTCGTATCTTGCTGCTGAATTTTCCATTGATAACCTTGATACTATACCAATTCTTTCAAATAATTCCATAGTACGATATACCGTCGCTAGCCCTATCTTTTTATTATTGTCTTTTGCTATAAGAAGCTCATAAATATTTTCAGCACCAAGATGATTTTCTCTGAAATCGTATAGTATCTCAAGAATAGCTTTTCTTTGAGTCGTAATCTTCAAATTATTTTTCTTAAGGAAATAATAAGCCTGGTTAAGCAAATCGACCACTCCTTTCAAAATCAAAACTCTTTTCACTTTAAATGTCTCATAAACTAGAATAATGTAAAAGTATGTGCAGGAATCATTCTACTGCCTAGGGAAAAGTAATTTATGAGAAAAAGACGGCAATTTCTGCCTGTCTTCTCTCATAAACATGGGACTATTCAGCGTCTTTCTTAAATCTTAAAAGGCGCTTTTTCACTTGTCTAAGCTCGCTTTCTAAAAACTCTGCCTGTTGACTTAAAAGCTCTTTTTCACTTAAAGCCGGTTCATATGCACTATCATTTTCGAGGTAATCTAAGCGTGCCCTTCTTGGCATACCAATTCCATAAAAGATTCTGCATAGTCCGCGTCCTCCAATGAGTCCACGTCTAAAGCCTGCCGAATTTGCATAACCGGGAGCAGAAAAGCCAGCACAAAAACCTGCGCCACGTCCAGTCATCCGTCCCATTCCCATTGGACCAGTTCCGTCTCCTCTTGACATAATTTTTCATCTCCTTCTACATTATCCTAATAAAAGCATAAATTTTGATTTTTGAAAAAGTTATTGTCATATGCTCATAACTATATTAACTCTATTACTGACATATGTCAATAACTATATAAAAATTTTTTTAAAATCTTTTGTAATAAAGTGTACTCTTATGTTATCCATTCAAAGTATCCATTTCCTATTTATATTATGCTGACAAATATAAAACAACAATACGCTAAATACGATTAGAAGTATAAAATCAAACCATGCATTCATAAATCCAGTATGCACTATTGCTCCATTTAACAAATCCGCTCCATATGTCAATGGCAAGCAATAAGAAAGAGGTCGTAAAAAAGCTGGTAGATTTTTTATAGGGATAAAAAATCCCGATAAAAACAGCATGGGAAAGCGAAAAAATTTGAATAAGTCTGTGCTTCAAAAACTTCCCTTGCTGAAATAGCTATAGCGAGGCCAAGCAAAGTTGAGGTTATTGCCATCAATAATACACTTAACAGTACAATTCCCCATTTGACCCCAGATAAGTCAATCATAAAAGCAGCATATAATACTGGCCAGAAGGCATTAATTATTCCAAAAAGAATAGCTCCTGAAATTTTAGCAAGTACCAATGTTCTTAAACTGATTGGAGCTAACAATAAACGGTCGAAGGAGCGCCCCTTTCGTTCAAATGTTATTGTGACAGCCAACATGGACGTTGTACCAAAGAGAATGCTCATACCCATTAGTCCTGGTAAAAGCTCACTTATTTCCAAAGAATGCTCAGAACGAATAAACTGCATTAATGTCCATGAGAGAGGAAATATTATACCCCAACTTATATTTGGAGGCTTCAAATAGTAATTTTTGATATCTTTTTTTAGAATATTCCAAAACGCAATCCATGCATTCATTTTTTCCCACCTTCCTTATCTTTTTGAAGCTTGCCCGTTTCTATCCCAGTTATCCTAACAAATACATCCTCCAAAGTTGGACGCAATTCCTTTGCTTCAAAAACAGATATTCCTCTATTATCAAGGTATTGCAGTATCGGCGAAAGAGCAACTGGAGCCGATGATGATATAAGGCAGTAGTTTTCTTCTTTTACTTCAAACTGCAAGGAAGGGAAAGTACGATTTAGCTCGGCTTTAATTCCATTTAAGCTATCATTTAGTGTCAATTTTATGATGTGTTCATGTTCCGCGTTTTCCATCAGCTCATTGACCGTTCCCGATTTTACGATTTTTCCACTGACAACAAAAGCGATTCTGTCACAGATTCGCTGTGCGTCCTCAATATAATGCGTTGTAATAAATACCGTTGTCCCCTGACGTTTCATAGCTAAAATCAAACTACGAATTTGCCTTGCACTTTCCACATCAATGCCTGTAGTTGGTTCATCCAAGAACAGGATTTTTGGATGATGAATAATGCCTGCTGCAATGGTCAACTTGCGGCGCATTCCCTTCGAATATGCTTTAAAAGGACGTTTTCCTGCATTCTTAAGGCCAAACTGCTCCAATAATTCATTTGCCCGTTTTTCACGTTCCACCTTTCTCATACCATAAAGCGAAGCACAAAAACAGAGATTATCAAAACCGTTCATTTCATCATAGAGATTGCTTTCATCCGCTACAATGCCCATGATACTCTGAGCTTTTTTTATGCTCTTTATACCATCAATACCATCAATATATAACGTACCGGCAGATGGTCTAGACAAGCCGATAAGCATATTGATAGTAGAAGTTTTTCCTGCTCCATTTGGACCTAAAAAAACGAATATTTCCCCTCGTTTAATATCAAAGGAGATACCGTCTACTGCATTAAACTCACCGTAGACCTTTTTAAGATTCGTGACACTTACAATCGTCATGCTTGCCAATCTCCTTTTCTTCAGAATACCTTTCACCAGATTTATGTACATGGCATTTTTTCTGTTTTTTTTGTATACAGGCTTCTTCATCTGGTTTACAATCTTGTCTTTGAATAGCAGCCATTTCTTCCAATTCAGCAGCAAGCATACGTAATCGATCTCGATCTACATCGTAATGCATGAAATATCCACGTTTTTGTCCAATAAGCAACCCGGCTTCGCGTAATACCTTTAAATGCTGCGATACTGCTGCCTCAGTTAATTGCAGACGCCGTGCCAAAGCTCCTACACAATAGTTGTGTTTCAAGAGCAGCTTCACTATTTTCAATCTTGTGTGATCAGCTATTGCCTTTAATACCAATGGAGTGTTTTCCATAATAATTATAGCCTCCCTTTAATTAAGTAATTACTTAATTAAAAGCGTATCACCCGTATTTATTTAAGTCAATACTAAATAAGATGTTATTTCTTTTACTCTCTAAAATTTTTAAATATACATTAGACTAAAATTATTCCGAGATAAGTTATCATTAGCTAGCCATGTAATATCCCGCATTTCTCTGCATTAAAAAAACTCCCGTACAAGAAGTTTTCTATATACGGGAGTTATGCTTTAAGTTTATATAAATCTGTTCATTCTCATCTTCTAGATATTTTAATTACTTTAGTGCCGATTTACAGCCTAAGTCTGCATCTCAATCTAGATATCCTCAATGTCCTTTTTTCTTAAGAATCTTTTTATACCCTCAAAGGTCTCATCACTGATAACATGCTCAATTCTACATGCATCCTCCTCTGCTATTTCAGGCGATACCTCAATTGTCTCTATCAGAAATGTTGTTAAAGCCTTATGTTTTTCATAGATATCTTTAGCTTTTTCTTTGCCTTTTTCGGTAAGTTCAATATGACCATTTTCATCCATTACTATAAAATCATCATCCTTTAATATCCCCATAGCACGACTTACACTAGGTTTACTAAATTCTAATTCCCTTGCTATATCTATTGATCTAACTTGACCCTTGCGCTTTTTCAAAACAAGAATTGTTTCTAGATACATTTCTCTTGATTCATACATCTTTGTTCCTCCAAATCACTTTGATAACTTTATAGTATCAGATTAATCCAGAACTTGCTAGCATAAAATAGACCTATTTTCCACTGGAACAAGATGTAGTACCGCAATCATCACAGCTGCATCCACAGCCAGATTGACCTGATTTCTTTCTCTTTCTACTATAAGCTATACTAAATATTACACAAAGCACTATCACTGCTACTATAATAAAATCCAACATCTCTATTCCTCCTTTTAATAACCTAGGCTATTAAACTTCCAACCGTATATACAATAAATGCTGCCACATAAGCTGTTAACATTTGAACACCAACTGCTGCTCCTGTCTGCTTCCATGTCTTTAATTCCCTCTTCATAGCACCTACTGCTGCAAAGCAAGGCATACACAATAGATTGAATACCATATACGAATATGCTGCCGCTTTTGTTTTGATGTCATCCTTCATAGATACAAGGGCGTTCTCATCTTCTCCCTCCCAAAGGATACCTTCTGCATAGATATCAAAAGCCACCTCTTCATCATATACTCCAGCTTCAAATCCCAACTCCTCTAATTCATCCGAATCATATTGAGAGAAAAATTCTTCCAAATATTCAGGACTTACATCATCGTCATATAATTGTGCCATAGTTACTACTACCATTTCCTTGGCAACCCAACCTGTAGCAACACCTACTGTAGGTCTCCATTCACCAAATCCCAATGGTTTAAATATCGGTGCTACTGTAGTACCAACAGATGCAAGAAAACTATCATCCATTTCACTCATTATACTTCCGTCATCATTATTTGCCGCATTTACTCCATTAAATGAATTCATATTAAAATTACTTAGTGCCCAAATCAATATAGTTGATATAAAAATAACAGTTCCAGCCTTAATGGCAAACCCCTTTACCTTCTCCCAGCCATGGATACCAATACTTTTTAACGTAGGTACACGATATGACGGAAGCTCCATAACAAAATTTGAAGCCTTAGATTTGTATACAAGCTTATTTAGCAGCAATGATACCACAATTGCAACTGCGATACTAAGCATATATAAAGAATAAGTAACCAAGGTCTTGTTATCACCAGCAAAGAATGTGGACACAAACATCGCAAATATCGGAAGCTTTGCACCACAAGGCACAAATCCAGTAATTATTGTAGTAATCTTACGATCTTTTTCAGTATCCAAGGTTCTTGTAGCCATTACTGCAGGAACACCACAGCCAAATCCCATTAACAATGGGATAAAAGAACGTCCCGAAAGCCCAAATCTACGGAATATTCTATCCATAACAAATGCAATACGAGCCATATATCCACAATCCTCTAAGAAGGATATCAATAAATACAGTACCCATACCAATGGAATAAACCCAATGATTGCCCCTAAACCTTCAATTATGCCGTCCATAATTAACGATTGTAATATAGGCGAAGCATTCGCTACTAAACCACCAACTACATCAGCAAAAGCTCCCCATATGCCCTCAGCTAAACCTGCTAAGGCCATACCAGGGCTTAGTAGTCCTTCTATAAATAAGAAATTTTCACTAAATGTAGTTGCAAAGAGTAAGTACATTATAATTGCAAAAATAGGAAGTGCTAATACACGATTAGTCAAAATCTTATCTATTTTATCCGATTTAGTCTCTGTATATCCCTTTTTATTCTTTTTAACTGATGCCTTTACAAGCTTTCCTATGAACTGATATCTTAAATCTGCAATTCTAGCTTCCAAATCTCCATCTGCATGCTTCTCGGCTTCCGCAATTATTTTTTCAACTGCAGCTTTCTGACTATCAGATAATGTTTCTAAGATTATCTCATCATTCTCAACTAATTTAATAGATCGCCATTCCAATTCTGTGGTATAAACACCTACTGCCGATGAACCACCACTACCCTTAGAATCATCTAAGATCTCATAAATAGATTTTACAGCTGAACGTATATTATCATCGAACATAGCCAAATCCTTTGCCGAAGTTTTATTTTGCGCAACTTCAATGGCTGCATCCATCAATTCTTTTATTCCTTTACCATTTCTTGCAACAATAGGCAGTACAGGAACGCCCAATAGCTCTGATAATTTATCGCAATCAATCTTATCTCCGCGGGCTTCCACTTCATCCATCATGTTTACAGCAACAACCATCGGAATCTTAGTTTCTGCAATTTGTAAAGTAAGATATAAATTTCTTTCAATATTAGTCCCATCTACGATGTTTATTACCACATCAGGTTTATCTTTTACTATGTAATCCCTTGCTATAACTTCTTCTGCTGAATATGGTGATAAAGAATACGTCCCCGGTAAATCTAAAATATTCACCTCTTTATTCTTCTTGTATATACCTTCTTTCTTATCAACTGTTACTCCTGGCCAGTTTCCTACATGCTGTCTAGCACCAGTCAATTCATTAAAAAGCGTTGTTTTCCCACTATTTGGGTTGCCAGCTAATGCAATTGTATAAGCCATAATTTCTCCCCCTCATTCTCTAGTTAGCTCGAGCTAACCCTATTGCAAAATTGTACTATCATAATTAATTATTACAGATATATCTATTACTTCTGTATTTGAATGTTTTCAGCTTCTGTCTTTCTAAGGCTTAACTCATATCCTCTGATATTTACTTCTATAGGGTCTCCCAAGGGCGCTACCTTGATTACTTTTATTACTGTCCCCGGAGTAACTCCCATATCCATAATCCTTCTTCTCATCGGACCCTTCTCTCCTATAGATATAACAGTCCCCTCTTCACCTGGTTTTAAATCCTTTAACGTCATCATCATTCCTCCTAAACTTAAATCTTAATTTACTATTATTGATGAAGCTAATCCACGATTAAGTGCAATCTTAACGCCTTTTACCAATAGTATAAGACCAGATTGATTTTCACCTAGAACCTGTACTTCCTCACCCTTTATAAAACCCAAATCCTGAAGGCGGCGTTTCATATCATCTTTTCCTCTAAATGCCGAAATCACTTTCTTTTCTCCTAATGGAACCATAGCAAGTGTCATATTCATCTCTCCTTTACCTACTTGATAATGAGTATCAATATCATTTGTAATTATAGCATACTCCTATTGGATATAAGTGTCAATCCCTTTTATGTATTTTTTTAAACAATATAGCTCCAAATTCATCTATTAACAATATGTCTCTAATATTTCCTTAAGTGCTGATCCACTACTGGAATGAGAACGAGCAACTCTTACACCATTTTTTTCTGCTTGCTGAACTGCTGTAACAACCATCTTATGTGAAACAGTATTTGTGAATAAAATCATAAGATCAGGACATCCAATTTGTTTCTTAAAACGACTTGAAATCTGAGTAAATAGCTTTAGCTTACATTTATACGACCTACAGATATTGTCATATTGTGAAGCCATCCGATCATGCCCACCAATAATTACGATACTCATATATTCTCCTCCTCTTATATCGGTTAGCTTATGCTAACTCGACCTTTAAATTATAAGGAATGTTTCCATTCCACTCACGTAAATCATGTATTTTGCTAAGTTACCCTTAGCTAACTTAGCAAAATATTATCATTATTTTTTTTATCTGTCAAGAACTATTAGAAAAATATTTAACACTACCCATAGACTAATCTAAAAGGGTAAATATTAGAATACTTTCCACCTTCTTATCCTTTATATGAAAATTCATTACATTCACATAATCAATTGGTTCATATCTAAAATCATCCTCTTCGTCACTCAACTCTCCTCCCAATAGCCTGCCTTCAGGGTAAGTCTCTATAAGCTTTTCGAAGCTATCCCCAACTTTAATATCTCTTATTGTAGGATATTTTGGATCTGTAATTTCAATGCTAAAAACAAAAAATCCCTTATCTGCAGTCGCATCAATTGTTTTTATAAGAAGTCCAGGATATTGATACTGTTTTTCTGTCATTCCGTTAAGTGAATCCATATTTAATCCATCTTGTTCTGAATAAGTGTGAGATTTGATTTCATCCGCTTTCCCAAGCAAATTTTCTATTTTTTGATCATCCACAGTATCAGAAATGACAATAGCATTATCCTTATAAATAAATCCTAATTCCTTTAAAGGGTCATCATTTTTTTCTGTCGTATCTTCATTTGTGACCTCTTCGGGAGCATCTGGCGGAACGACCTCTGGAGCCTCGGTTGATGTATCACATGCTACTAAAACCATTACACAAAACATCAAAAGCATAATCCATTTGACTATATTTCTATTTGCTTTCATATAAATCCTCCTAAATAAAATATACCACTATTAGCTGCTATGTAAATATACAGCCTATAGTGATATATTATACCCAATTATTTACTATCTAACTAGCCAGCCACCGTCAACAGCTAATATATGACCATTTATATAGTCAGAAGCTGGACTAGCTAAAAACACCACTGTTCCCATTAAGTCTGCAGTTTCTCCCCATCTGCCTGCTGGGATTCTTGACAATATTTCGGCATTTCTCTTTTCATCCTGTCTTATTGGAGCAGTATTTGCAGTTTTTATATATCCAGGTGCTATTGCATTTATTTGAATATTCTTTTCAGCTAGTTCATTTGCAAAAGCCTTAGTTAATCCAGCTACCCCATGTTTACTAGCAGTATATGGTGGAACAAACTTTCCACCCTGGAAGGATAGCATAGATGCTATATTAATTATTTTTCCTGAACCTTGGTTAATCATATGCTTAACAGCTGCCTGAGACAAATAATAAACTGAATTCAGATTTATATTTATAACATCCTCCCAATCCTTATCTTCAAATTCTGTAATAGGAGATCTTCTTATAGTGCCGGCATTATTTACAAGAATGTCTATTTTACCATATACCTCAATACATTTTTCAATAGCCTCTTTTGCCATTTCCTTATTTGATAAATCTGCTTGCATGAATTCTACTCTTCTATTTTCCTTTTTGATTAGTGCTTCTATTTCTTCCCAATTTGTTTCAGAGCGACAAGGTAAAAAGATATCTGCACCTGCCTTTGCAAGAGCAACTGCATAGGCTAAACCTAACCCTTTATTCCCTCCTGTCACAACTGCAATTTTATTTTTCAAGGAAAACATGTCCATATTAAACATATCTAATTCTTTGAACACTTCATCCATAATTGAAATCCTCCTATATTTGCCTCATTATTTCAATTTAGCATTATTTATATGGTCCATATCTGTAAACTCTATATTCTCTCCTACCATTCCCCATATAAATGTATAGTTCTTATTGCCAACACCTGAATGTATGGAATAGCTTGGTGATATAACAGCTTGCTCATTTCTCATAACAATATGTCTTGTCTCATCTGGTTCACCCATCATATGAAATACTACTCCATCCTCATCCATATCAAAATATAAATAAACTTCCATTCTTCTTTCATGGGTATGGCAAGGGAATGTATTCCAAACATTGCTTGGCTCTAGCATTGTAAGTCCCATAACCAACTGGCAGCTCTCACAAACATTTGGATGAATATATTGATATAGCTTTCTTTCATTTGATGTTGCTAGGCTTCCTAAATGTTGAGGCTTTATATCCTTCATGTCAATCTTTACTGTAGGATATTCTTTATGGGCTGGAGCACTATTCAAGTAAAATTTAGCAGGATTGCTGCTATCTTCACTTTCAAAAACTACTTCTTTAACTCCTTTACCTACATATAGACCATCCTTATTATTCATTTCATATTTTACGCCATCTAATATTACATATCCCTTGGAGCCAATGTTTATAATTCCTAGCTCTCTTCTTTCTAAAAAGTAGCTTGTTCCCAGTTCCTTACCTACTGGTAATTTTAATGGATTAACTGGTACAGCACTTCCTACAATTATTCTATCGATATGACTATATACTAGCTTCAATTCACCTTTTTTAAATAAGTCATCAATTAAAAAATTGCTTCTTAAACCCTTTGTATCAAGTCCCTTTACTTCGACAGGACTTACACTATATCTAACTTCCATTTATATTCCCCTTTCTTTTTATATTGAATGAACTTCCTCAAATCTAGTCTGAGGAAGTTATATATAGACTTTATGAGTTTTTAGCATGCATATTTGACCTTATTACGTATAAAATTACACATACTATCATTAAAACATTAGCGACTGCAATAGCAGCCATTCCAGCAAAAATACCAAAGGCATCCGATAATGCTCCAGTTATAATAGGCATAACGATAGCGCCAACTCCTCCTAATACTAATAAGACACCCATTGCCATTGGATAAGCTCTAATGGTATCACCTGCTGTAGAGACTGCTGTAGCATAAATACCCGCCATAGAAAATCCTAATCCCATTATTGCTATGGTAATTAAACTTAAGTTGTT
>JBFNEZ010000035.1:0-24988 GCA_040797825.1 Thermotaleaceae bacterium
GCTTCCTGCCTTTATAGACATTTAAAAAGTTAAGCATTCTAACTTCTATCCCTTCTCCAACTTATATCCTATCCCTCTGATAGTTTTAATAAAATAGGGGTTTTTAGGGTCATCTTCAAGTTTATCCCTTAGATAACTAATATGAACCATAATGGTATTATCATCGCTGTAGAAGTCATCTTCCCAGACAAATTCATAGATTTGCTTTTTTGTATAAACCCTTCCAGGATTATCCATAAACAGCTCCATGATTTTGTACTCCTTGGCTGTCAGCGCAATGGATTGACCATCCTTATAAAGGGTGAAATGATCCTTAGAGAGCTTTAGCCTTCCATGGAGGACTTCATTTTTCTCCAATGAGGTTCCATAGTCTTTGTATCTTCGAAGCTGGGCTTGAACACGGGCTACGAGCTCTGTGCTGCTGAAAGGTTTTACCATATAATCATCAGCGCCTATGCCCAAACCAAATACTTTGTCCCTATCATCGCCTAGGGCTGTGAGAAAAATTATAGGGGCATTACTGCTTTCTCTTATTTTTAAGGCAGTGGAAAAACCATCCAGTTTTGGCAGCATTACATCTAGGATAACCAAGTCAATCTTTAGGAGACTAAAATTTGCGATAGCTTCTAAGCCATCTGAGGCCATAAATACCTCGTAGCCTTCTTTTCGTAAATGAAGGCCAATTAGTTCCCTCAAGTCTTGCTCATCTTCTACAATTAGAATTTTCATTGTATTCACCTCTTAAAGATAGGAGTTTCGATAACCTGAGATTATGGCATGATGCTATCCCCAAACAGGTATCGGTTTAAAAACATGGAAAGCTTAGGCGGGAAGAAGGATGCTTTTTTTGACCAGTAACCGGAGGACAATGGCGATGGAAAGAAGCAAGATAAAGGTGACAATAATTCCTCCCTCAGGGCCGAAGGCTCCTCCAGTAATCCAAGCAGGACCGGTAAGATTTGTTTCAATAATACTTACTTTCCCAATAATACTACCGCTTACAGGGAGGCCCAGGATATTCCCCATAAACCAATTCCAAATTGAATGATTTGCAAAAATTCCCCATAACCCATCATCATATAGGGCATACAATGCTGCAAACAGTCCATATAGTATGAGATTAATTATGGATAAGAAGGTGATATGGTTATTGAGTATATGCAAAAACCCAAAATATAGGGAAGAGAGGATAATTGCAGTGGAGATTTTATAGTGTTTTGAAAGCACAGGAAGCATCCAGCCTCGAACTACTACTTCTTCACTAGCGCCTTGAATCATAAAGCCGATTAAAAATAGAAGTACAAAACCCAAGGCATCTATGCCCAATCCTTCCGTTGCGTAGAAAGGATCAGATAGGACTTCTCCCCATCCCATCAACATAACAATAATAAAATAGGCCAGCTGCATGATAATAGCAATGGCAGCACCTTTGAGATATTTTATAAACTTTTTATTGCCTTGAAGACCAATGGTGGAAAAAGCTCTTTTTTCAATCAATCGGATGTATATCCAGAATGATAAAATGACGATAAGGGTAGGCAGAGCGAGAAAAAACCATTCATGTAAAGGTCCTGCAGTTAAAGAAGCTAAAAGCAAACTGGAATCCGTTCCCCTATAGAATACCCCAATGAGGATGCCTAGAGCAATGATCAGGGTAAACATAGGTATGAATTGTACTGCAGTGGCGATAAGATAGGTGATAAACCAGAAAAGCCATTTATTATTGCCAGTTTTGTCATAACCCCGCTGCGTATGTTCATCGAATGCTTTTAAAAATGTATTTTCTTTATTAAAATAGTACATGAATTCAAATTCTCCTTTTCATATAGTAGTATAATATAGCATGCTTTAAGGATATCCTAAAAAATTTAAATCTACCTTATAATAATCTTAAATCTACCTTAAATATTAAAGAAATTAAAATCCCTATAACATCGTATTGTTGTAGGGATTTTATCTAAATTGTAACACAATAGAGTTGTTTTTCCTATTTTCGCTTGAAATAATGCATCATTCTTTTATGGTGATCAATATCTCGAATTCTTTTTTGTTTTCTATGGGAAGTCTTTATTCCCTCAATTAAAGATATGGTCATAACGGTCAGTATAATAGAAAAGGGCAGGCCCGTACTAATAACTGCCGTTTGAAGGGTAGAAAGACCCCTCTCTCCGCCTATAAGCAGTAAGACTGCAGCCACAAAGCCTTCCATACAAGCCCAAAAAATTCTCTGAACTACAGGAGAGTCTAATCGACCTCCTGATGTAATATTATCGACAACCAAGGAGCCAGAGTCACTGGAAGTAACAAAAAAGGAAATAACCAACACCGTACCTAAAATGGATAAGAGTACTCTAAGCATCCCAGCCAAAAAAGGCATATTCAAATAGCCAATCATTTCAAACAGCGCAACGGGAAGATTATCTTGCACCACATCAAATAAAGCTCCTCCAGCAACTTCATTAAGATAGATGGCAGTTCCGCCAAATACGGACAGCCAAAGGAAGGATAGCAGAGAAGGAATCAGTAAAACAGCTAAGACAAACTCACGGATGGTTCGCCCCTTGGAGATCCTAGCAATGAACATTCCTACAAATGGAGACCAAGAAATCCACCAGGCTAAGTAAAATACAGACCAACTTCCTTGCCAGGCTTGATCCTGTACAGATATACGAAAGGATGCCAATACAAAACCATTTAAATAAAGACCTAAGGAATTAGAAAACAACCGTATAATGTAAGCTGTAGGTCCAAGGATGAATATGGCAGCCATAAAAATTGCAGCCAATTTGATATTTAAGGTAGATAGAAATTTCACACCCTTATCTAAGCCTGAAACCACTGATAGAGTTGCCATTAGGGTAATGACTGCAATCAATATTACTTGTATCATAACACTGGAAGGGATACCAAATAAATAACTCAAACCGCTATTGATTTGCTGAACGCCAAGGCCCAAGGAGGTAGCCAACCCAAATAAACAGGCCAAAACTGCGAGGATGTCAATCATATCTCCCAGGATACCAAAAACCCTATCCTTTAATAATGGATAAAAGACAGAGCGTAAGGATAGGGGCAGCTTTTTGTTAAAGGCGAAAAATGCCAGGGCCAAAGAAATCAATGTATAGATACCCCAAGGATGAAAGCCCCAGTGAAAAAAGGTCGTTGCCATAGCGGTGTAGATAGCATTGTGGCTGGCAAAAATGGGAGGAGTAAGCTCTGCATGATACAAGGGCTCTCCCACAGCCCAAAACATAAGCCCAATTCCCATACCTGCAGAGATCAGCATAGAATACCAGGAAAAATTGGAGAATTCTGCTTCGCTTTCAATACCGCCAATTTTCACATTACCTAGCCGTGAAAATGCGAGGAACAAACAAACAATAATAAAAAAGTTGCTGGAAAGAATAAAAATCCAATCCCCCTGAGTGATGATAGCATTTTTAAGATTTTCAAATACCACATTGGCTTGCTCCAGATTCAATAGAGCATATAAAGAAAAGAATAATATAAATGCACCGGATACTATAGAAACAACGGGATTCATATCAAAACCAAATTTAGTAAAATTGCGGCTATATAGCTTTTCTTCTAGTGTTTTAGTTAATTCATCCTGTTGATGATTTATGTTTTCATTCATTTAAAGACCACCTTTATGTAATAGAATAATAGATATGGCTGAAAAATATAATATTAGTATTTGTAAGGCAGCGGATTTTTAAACTATCCACAAAATAAAAAGATAAAAGCAGGACAGTTTGTAGGGATGCAGATAAAACAATGATGTACAGACTATCCTGCTCTTTATGAGTTTATACCTTTATCTGTTAAATTAAGCGATGCCTGACAGAATAGAAACACGGAGAACAACGCCCAATAGCCTATGGGATTCATCCACCACGGCTATGGGATATTTGGTTTCGGTAATCATAGGAAAGAGAGATTGGACATAGGCTTCTGGATCAGTGATAAAATATTCACTTCTTAAAATATCCTCAAGGGACTTGTTTTCTTTAATAGCTTGGAGTGCATCATCGATGGTGACAATTCCCTGTAGCTTTCGATCCTTATCTACCACAAATACGCTAGATATTTCATTTCTTCGCATTTCTTCTACAGCTACTTTTGGTCCGTTTTTGAGAAGTGCCAAGGGTGTTGTTTTAATCATAATATGCTTTGCCTGCAGTACTTTTGATTTGTCAATATCTCGAATAAAGTCTTCAATGTAGGCATTGGTAGGATTGGTAAGGATCTCTTCAGGGGTGCCCACCTGTACCATTTTTCCATCCTTCATAACGGCCACCCGATCTCCAATCTTAAAGGCTTCATTGACATCATGGGTGATGAAGATAATGATCTTCTTTAATTCTGATTGAATATCCAGCAATTCAAGCTGCATTTCTCTTCGAATCAAGGGATCCAGTGCACTGAAGGGTTCGTCCATCAGTAGGATGTCTGGATCATTGGCCAAGGCCCGAGCTAAACCTACTCTTTGACGCATACCACCACTGAGCTGATGGGGCATACTGTCTCCCCAACCTTCTAAACCCACCTTAGCCAGTGTATTCTCAGCAATCTCCCGCCTTTTTTCCTTAGATATATTTTTTATTTCTAAACCATATTCTACATTTTCTAAAACCGTTCTATGACTAAAGAGACCAAAGTGCTGAAAGACCATGGCGATTTTATTCTGTCTAAACTCCCGCAGCTGTTGTTTGTTGTATTGAACAATGTTTTCTCCGTCTATAATAATGTTTCCTGCAGTGGGTCTATGCAATAGATTTAAGCATCGAATCAAAGTAGATTTTCCACTGCCCGATAGGCCCATGATGACGAAGATCTCTCCTTCACGGACATCGAAGGATACATCATTGACACCAACGGCATGCTCTGTCTTTTTTAATATTTCATCCTTTGAAAGACCTTCATTAAGCTTTTTTAAAATAGATTTAGGATTCTTGCCAAAAATTTTATATAAGTTTTCAACTTTTATTCTTACGGACATAATAAACGCCTACCTTCTAAAATTATAGATTTTACTCGGGTATTTTAAATCTTTCTGCGATACCCTGGGTTAATCTGTCGATAATAATGGCCATGAATACAATAGACAAGCCTGCTTCAAATCCTCTTGCAATATCAATTCGATTAATGGCAATAAGTACCTCTTCACCCAGACCTTTGGCACCTACCATGGAAGCAATAACGACCATGGCCATGGCCATCATGGTTGTTTGATTGATTCCAGTCATAATGGTTGGAAGGGCCTGGGGAATCTCTACCTTTATAAGTATCTGCCAAGGGCTGGAACCAAAAGCATGGGCAGCCTCCAACATTTCTTTATCCACATTGCGGATTGCCAAATTGGTAAGACGAATGGCAGGAGGAACGGAATATATGGTTGTAGCGAAGATGGCAGGTACGGTTCCAAGACTAAAAAATATAACAGCAGGGATGAGATATACAAAGCTAGGCATGGTCTGCATGCCGTCTAAAAGCGGTGTCATAAAGGCTTCAAGGTTGCTGCGGTAAGCCATAAGGATACCAATAGGAATTCCTATAATCAAAGAAATGACAACAGAGGTTAGCACTAAGGAAAAGGTGGACATCATCGGTTTCCATAAACCAAAAATGCCAATCATAAAGAGCATAGAGGAAAAAACAATACCAGAGACAATACTCTTTCGAATACGCCATCCTGCCAGGAAAACCAGCAACAATATAATCCACCATGGAATCCATTGAAGAATCCCATCGACCCGAAGGATAAACCATAATATAGAATCTCGAAGGGCATCAAAAAAGTCTGAGAAGTTATTGGTTAACCAATCTACAAGCATTTTCATATAAATGCCTAATTTAAAGCGCAAAGCTTTAGGAAATTCTCCCATATAAAATTGGCTGCATCTATTGATTACTGCAACCACTTCACCTCATTTCATGTAAATTTTAAAAAGAAATATGGATAAGGGACTGAAAAATCTGTAGGGAACGCATTGTATGCGTTCCGCTAACTGATCTTTCAATAACACATCCAGTGAAAAGAAAAGGTTTAAAAATTAAAGTGCTTCTTTTACCTTTGCTGCAACATCCTCTGGGACCCACTTGGTCCATAGATCTTCATGCTCTTGCAAGAACCACTTGGCTGCATCTTCTGTGGTGGCTCCTTCGTTATCCTGCATGTAAGCAAGGGCTTCACTGGTAAGGATACTAGTGGTCTGGTAGTTCATTAAAAACCTTACAATCTCAGGAGCTTTTTCTTCCATACTTTTATGGACAGCAATGGTAATGTCTTGGGGTGCCCATTCACAAGCATAGCCATTATTCCATTTCTCTTCATCATAGGGCTCATCTTCTAATAAAGTCATATCATATTTTCCAATAATCCATGTAGGTTCCCAGTAGTAACCCACCCATGGTTCTCCCTTTTCATAGGCAGCGACGATAGAACTTCCTAGGGCAGTATCAGAACCAGGACTGAAATAGTTGTACATCTCTGTTAAACCATAGGTTTCTAGCTTTGTTCTTAATATTACATCTACTTCCCAGCCTGGGATTGCACCATAGATACGGCCTTTACCAGGAACCTCAATATCTTTAAATACCTCTGGATATTTAGCTAAATCTTTTACAGTTTTTAAATCAGGAGCCATAGGTTCTATGCCTCTTTCTGGATCTCCCTTAATCACATAGGTGGGAACATATAAGCCTTGGGCATTATCATTAAAGTTTACAGAAACCTCTAGGATATCTCCTGCGTTGATTGCTTCTTCGTAAGTTTCTTTAATATTATCAGTCCAAACTTCCATGTAAATATCGATATCTCCATTTCTAAAGCCTGTAAAGGTGGCAGGGGTTGACCCGATAGTGGTATCGGTAGGGTAGCCATACCCCTTTTCTAGTATGAATGCAGCTACATCATTATGGAATTTCACGCTATCCCAGCCAGGATCGGCAAATACCAGGGTGGGTTTCTTCTCTGTCTGAGCATCACCTTGAACTTCATTGGTTGGTGAGCAAGCTGCCAAAGCAATAAAGCTAAAACAAAGCATTACAACTAAAAAAAATTTGAAAAAACTATTTCTTGACAAAAAATTCATAACATTACCTCCTATTATTGTATTTTAAAGGGTTAAAACAGAAAACAAAATCAACATATTGGAATATATGGAAAAATAAACCTGTAAGTATATAAACTTAATAAAGGTCGCAAAAGTGGAATTTTTACGGCCTTGCATAAAATAGACAGATTCAAAAATTAAGCATATTTTGTTTTGAAATGGTAGATAGGTGCGTTACGAATTTATAAATAAAGTTTTCTTTATAAGATTTAAAAAAAACTTGTATGAAACACATTAAAAATAAGGATTTTCATTTGCATTTTAAAAATGGTCGTTATTTTTTATGTGTTGTTAGAAAATTAAAATAGACGGATAATTTCACCGACAGAAACTTAATGTCTATTATTTTAGCATAGTTTGGGTCAAAAAACAAATTCCATAGGCTTTTTTCAAGGAAAGACAGCTTTTTTAAAATCTTTCTAGTGTAGAAAAATACTAGGATATGGTAATCTATAAATAGAATAAATTTTTTTTAAAAAGGAGGAGAAAAAATGGATTTTCCAAAAAAAATTAACCTTGCAAATCTGCCCACAAAAATTGAAAAATTAGAGAAGTTGACAAAGGAAATAGGAGGACCTCAATTATTTATAAAAAGGGATGATCAAACAGGCTCAGAGGTTTCGGGAAATAAGATTCGAAAGCTCGAATTTGTTATTCAAGAAGCTTTAGAACAAAACTGCAACTATTTAATTACTTGTGGCGGTATACAATCCAATCATGCAAGGGCAACAGCAGCAGCGGCAGCAAAGTTAGGATTGGGTGCTTACTTGGTCTTAAGAAGCAATGAAGAACCTTCTTTGGAAGGGAACTATTTTCTAGACAAACTGCTGGGTGCACAAATTCAGTTTATATCTGCTGAAGATTATGCCAATAAAAGAATGGAAATCATGGAAGGCCTTAGACAAAAGCTTATATCAGAAGGACATCGTCCCTATATTATTCCAGAAGGTGCATCCAATGGCATAGGGACCTTCGGATACTATAAAGCTATGGAAGAAATATTGGAACAGGAAAAGGAATTGGGGATAGAATTTGATGCCATTGTACTGCCTGTAGGTTCAGGAGGTACCTATAGCGGCATGTTTTTAGCCAATAAGATCATGGGGCAGAAAAAAACGATCTATGGCGTGAACGTATGTGATAATGCAGCTTATTTTAAAGAAAGAATTACTCAAATTCTTCAGGAAAGTTTAGCCTATGTCAACATAACCGTTGATTTTTTACAGGAAGATATACAAATTATTGACGGATATGTGGGAAGAGGTTATGCCTTAAGCCGACCAGAGGAACTAGATTTTATTCACTATCTGGCCAGGGTGGAAGGGATTATACTGGATCCTGTGTATACAGGAAAGGCCATGTATGGGCTTGTAAATGAATTGAAATCAGGAAATATAAGGGCGTATAAAAATATTCTCTTCATTCATACAGGGGGTATATTTGGTTTATTTCCCCAGAAAGAATTATTTTTTAAGTGAAGAAATAGGAAATATATGCTATAATTTTTAGTATATTGAAAATTTTCATTAAAAAACAAAAATATGAAAAAATATGGAATGACGAGAAAAATGTAAAATTCTGATGATTTCCGATATATATATGGCCTGAGACAGTTATATAGACATTGTCATACAAGAATATCTGTACCATACTGAATCTTATACATTAATTTTTGAGAAGAGGAGATAAATTATGTTCTATGATGAGATTATGAAAAAGGCAAAAGAAATTCAAGATGAATTGGTAGCGATTAGGAGAGATATACATAGTCACCCAGAAACGGGACTAAATGAGATACGAACGGCAGCTCTTGTAGCAAAGAAACTAGGAGAGCTGGGATTGGAAGTGAAAACAGAAGTGGGGGTTACTGGAGTAATAGGTATCCTAAAGGGAAAATATCCAGGGAAAACCGTACTTTTAAGAGCCGATATGGATTGTTTAGAAATGCAGGAATTAAATGATGTAGTGTACAAATCTAAATACGACGGAAAAATGCATGCCTGCGGCCACGATTCCCATACTACCTGGCTCCTTGGTGCAGCAATGATTTTAGCACCCTTAAAAGATGAGATTCATGGGAATGTCAAGTTTGTTTTCCAGCCAGCAGAAGAAGGTCTGGGAGGAGCAGAAAGAATGATTCAGGCAGGAGCCATGGAAGATCCCAAGGTGGATATCGCTATTGGTGCTCATGTATGGCCATTGATTGAGGCAGGTAAAATTGGAGTAAAGGTTGGATCCATGATGGCGGCCCCCGATCTTTTTAAACTCACCATCACTGGTAAAGGCGGTCATGGCGCAGAACCCCATAACACAATAGATCCTATCGCTATTGGTTGTCAAGTATACATGGCTTTTCAAACCATTGTCAGCAGAAAGATAAATCCTGTGGAGCCTGTAGTGCTTACAGTAGGAGAATTCCACGCTGGAACAGCCCATAATATCATTCCTGAAAAAGTAGATATGGTAGGAACAGTCCGCACATTGACCAATGAAATGCGAGAAGAAATGCCTAAGATGATGGAATCGATTATTAAGGGAATAACAGAAGCCCACGGTGCTACCTACCATTTTGAATATACGCCCTATTATCCCCCTGTTATTAACCATGAAGAGGTTACTGAGCTAGTTGCAAAGGCAGGAAAAATTGTTTTGGGAGAAGAGCAAGTGGTAACCATACCACATCCTACCATGGGTGGAGAGGATTTTTCATACTTCCAAAAAGAGGTGCCAGGGAGCTTCTTTGTAGTTGGAACTTATAATGAGGAAAAGGGAATTACCCATCCGATACATAGTCCTTATTTTAATATTGATGAAGACATTCTTTCAAAGGCTTCAGCAGTAATGGCTCAAGCAGCCTTACTATATCTTAATAAATAAAAATTGGAGGTGTATTCATGGAAAGTGTAAAAGACAATGGCAAGAAGAAAGGAGGATTCGAGAAATTTCTAGCGTGGCTAGAAATGGCTGGAAACAAACTGCCTGAACCATTAACTTTATTTGTGTGGTTGGCAGCAATCGTTATTATTATTTCTTTTATTGGCTCCAAAGCTGGTTTTTCTGCGGTTCATCCTTTAACACAGGAAACCATTGAAGTGGTAAACTTATTTTCAGCTTCTGGATTGGATCAAATGCTCTCTAAAGCCGTCAGCAATTTTGCAACCTTTGCGCCCCTAGGATTGGTATTGACTTGTATGCTTGGGGTAGGACTTGCTGAGAAAACGGGTATGTTCTCCTCGCTGCTAAGAAGAAGTTTAGCCAATACACAGGGCTCAAAAATCGTACTAGTAGTTATTTTTGCATCTATTATGGCTAATGCCGCTGGAGATACAGGCTTTATCGTAATGCCCCCTTTAGCAGCCATGCTTTTTGCAGCTATGGGAAGAAATCCATTGGTGGGTATGATGGCTGCCTATGCTGGTGTGGCAGGAGGTTTTAGTGCCAACTTGATAGTAAACTCCCTAGACGTGCTGGTATTGGGCTTTACTCAGTCTGCAGCAAATTTGCTAGATCCAGATTTCATAGTAAACCCTGCGTGCAACTGGTATTTCCTAATTGTCTCAACCTTTATCCTGACCGCTGTAGCCACTTGGGTTACTGTAAAAATTGTTGAGCCCCGCATGGGAAAAGGTACTTATGAAGTTGATAAAGTAGAAGCGGTTACGCAAGAGGAAGAAAAAGGCTTAAAAGCAGCAGGTATTGCTGTAGTAGCCTATATCGCTTTGATACTTGTTCTTGCAGTACCTCAAAATGGGTTCTTTAGAGACTCTGAAACAAAAGCCCTGTTATCCTCTGCTGCCCCATTGATGAAGGGCTTAGTACCCCTTATCACACTGCTGTTCTTCATTCCTGGTTATGTCTATGGCCGGGTAGCGAAGAAAATCCAAAGTGACAAAGATACGGTAGCCATGCTAGGTCAATCCATGTCAGAGATGGGTCCCTATGTAGTATTGTCCTTTGTTATCGCCCAGTTTATAAACTACTTCAACTGGTCAAATCTTGGAATTATACTGGCGATTAAAGGAGCCGATTTCCTGAAAAATTTAGGCGCTTCTGCACCTGTACTGCTTATTGGATTTATCATTATCAGTTCCTTGATTAACCTTCTTGTGGGAAGCTGTTCTGCTAAATGGGCTATTTTAAGTCCAATTTTCGTGCCTATGTTCATGCTGTTAGGCTTCCATCCTGCATTGACACAAATGGCCTATAGAATTGGAGACTCGGTTACCAATGTAATTACCCCTTTACTGCCCTATTTTGCAATATTGGTTTCCTTTGCGAAAAAATATGATAAAAATATCGGAATGGGTACCTTGATTGCCAATATGCTGCCCTATACCTTAGCCTATTTTGTAATTTGGACAGTACAGATTTTAATCTGGTACTTCTTAAAGCTTCCCCTAGGACCAGGTTCTCCATTGCTGTTGTAAAATGAGCATATGAATGTTTTTAAAAAGCCTTTGATTTCTTGATCAAAGGCTTTTTATTGTTAACAAATTTTTATATTTTAAGTGGGATTTCTTTGTTGTATAATATAAAGGTTAAAAATCATTTCAGAAGAATATACTATAGTTGATTGCTGCCTTTCTATATAGGTTCTTCCAAAATTGAAATGGATTTTTAGGATATAGATGTTCGGCATAAAATCAAATGATAAAGTGAGGGATTCCATGTATCCGAAAGACTTAAATTATAGAATGCCAGCAGAATGGACAAAGCATGAACGAACCTTTATTTCCTGGCCGATTCAAGCTTCCATGTGCTATCCAGAAGATTATGAAGGGGTATGCCAGGGTTATAAGGAACTGGTAAAGGCCATAGCAGATTTTGAACCCATTACAGTGATTGTTAATCCAGAAAATATAGAACAATTAAAAGAAACCTTTCAAAATCCCAACATAGAATTGCTTCCTATTCCCCATAATGATGCTTGGCTACGAGACAATGGTCCTACCTTTATCGTTAATGATGAGGGAAAGACAGCAGGAGTCAATTGGAAATTCAATGCATGGGGTGGAAAATATGCTCCTTGGGATTTGGATGATCAAGTGGCGCCCAAAATTCTTGAGTATTTTGGAATTGAAAAATTTGATGCACCTCTGGTGATGGAGGGGGGCTCCATTCATGTAGATGGGGAAGGGACTTTAATTACTACTGAAGAGTGTTTGTTAAATCCTAATCGGAATCCTGATCTTAGCAGAGAGGACATTGAGAATTATTTAAAACTTTACCTAAACGTAGATAAAATCATATGGCTAAAAAATGGATTAAGTGGGGATGAAACCGATGGCCATATAGACAATATTGCTTGTTTCGTCGGGCCGGGGAAAATACTCATGCAGGTCTGTGAAGACCCAAAGGATGAAAATTATGAAATTACGAAAGAAAATTTGAGAATTTTAGAGAATGCCACCGATGCCAAGGGTAGAAGCTTTGAAATTATTGCTATACAGCAGCCGCCAAAGTCAGAATGGGAGGGACAGCGGTTGACACTAAGTTACCTAAACTTCTACTTCGTAAACAAGGGAATTATCTTGCCTATATTTGGCGGGATGGCCGAGGAAACCGATAGATTGGCAGAAAAGGTACTGCAGGAAGCCTTCCCCGATAGAAAAATTCGTACTATCAATGGCATGGCCATTATAAAAGAGGGGGGCAATGTCCATTGTACTACCCAACAGATGCCAGTTTTGCAAAGATATTAAAAACGATAAGAGGTGATAAGCATGCGAAAAGTCAAGGTGGCAGCTACCCAGATGAGTTGTTCCTGCAATGTAGATGAGAATATTCGCAAAGCAGAAGCGCTAGTAAGAGAAGCTGCAAAAAAAGGAGCCCAAATTATTTTGCTGCAGGAGCTTTTTGAAACCCCATATTTTTGCCAGAAAGAAAAGGCAGATTATTATATTCATGCTACAGAATTAGAACACAATAGGGCCATTAATCATTTTAAACCTATTGCTAAGGAATTAAAAGTAGTACTGCCCATCAGCTTTTATGAAAAGAAAAACTATGCCCGCTATAATTCCATTGCAGTGATTGATGGGGATGGAGAGGTGCTTGGAAAATACAGAAAGAGCCATATACCCGATGGCCCAGGCTATGAAGAAAAGTTTTACTTTAATCCAGGGGATACTGGATTTCAAGTATGGAAAACCCGCTACGGAAAAATTGGTGTGGGGATTTGTTGGGATCAATGGTATCCCGAGGCGGCCAGATGTATGACCTTAATGGGTGCGGAGATGCTGTTTTATCCAACAGCTATAGGCTCTGAACCTCAGGATGATGCCATTGACTCTAAAGAACATTGGCAGGCTTGTATGTTAGGTCATGCTGCAGCCAATCTAATACCTGTAATTGCCTCTAATCGTATAGGCGTAGAAGAGGATGAGGACTCTAAAATCACCTTCTATGGTTCATCCTTTATTGCAGGGCCTCAAGGAAATAAGATAGTTGAAGCAGATAGGAAAGAAGAAGGGGTCTTAGTAGCAGAATTTGACCTAGATCAACTGGAGACCCAGCGAATTGAATGGGGTATTTTCAGAGATAGAAGACCGGATTTGTATAAAATTATTACAAGCTATGACGGCGATTTGATGATTAAATAAAGGGTGAGCCCGAATAAAAACCTGTTATTTTATTTTCTATAGCAAAGGCCATTAGAAATAGGATAACAGGTTTTTTCTTTTAAATATGCCTACTAGATCTGTAAAAACTTTTTCTAAGCTTGAGAAGCAAGACGGAGCCATATGCGATTTTGAATCTTTTCAAATGAAACTGAGGCTTCAAAAAAATCTGAGAGGTTCTTCTCTGTTAATACAGAATCTGTTTTTCCTGAAGAATGAACCTGTCCTCTACGCAGCAACAGGCTGTGGTTGAAGACGGGAAGAATTTCCTCTGTATGGTGGGTAACATAAATCAAAGTAGGTGCGTCGGCTTCACCGCTTAATTTTTCGATCATAGAAAGCAATTGTTCCTTTGAGAAAATATCCAGACCTGTACAGGGCTCATCCAAAATCAGCAGGGCAGGGGAAGGCATTAGGCCTCTTGCGATAAGCACCTTTTGTTTCTCTCCTTGGGAGAGGGACTGATAGGGGCGATTGGCTAGATCGGCACACCCTAAACGGGTTAGTAGAGATAGCGCTTTTTCTCGGTCGATTTCTTCCGTTCGCTCGTACAATCCAATGGAGGCAAATTTTCCACTCAGCACGATGTCTGTTACCGATTCGTTCATATAGAGCTTTTCTTGCAAAGAGCTGCTTACCCAACCAATAGATTTTCTTAGTTCCCTCAAATCAAACTTTCCAAAGACTTTTCCAAGAACCGCTATTTCTCCCTCCGATGGGAAATGATAGCCATTAATCATATTTAGAAGGGAGGTTTTTCCAGAACCATTCAAGCCTAAAATAGCCCAATGCTCACCAGGGGATACAGACCAATTGACGTCTTTTAAAATGTATTTTTTATCTCGTATAAATGAAACCTCTTTTAATTCGATAACCAATTATATTCTCTCCTTTATTTGAAGCATTTACAGTAAGCGGGATAGTGCTTCAATGATTTTTTATTATTATACCATAGTCCTATAAAAACCGTTCTATCGAAAATTTTTTTTATTTTTTTCAATAAAAAATCCACAAAACTTCCACATCCCTATCACAAAAATATCACAACTGCTGCCTATAATAAAAGCATAGCAATTGCTATAAAAAAACAAAAGGGATTGAAAGGAGTAAAGAAAATGGAAATGACAAAAAAGACAAAAAACATAATCAATGGATTGGTGATTGGTACAATGGTATTCTCCATGGCAAGTATGGTTTTTGCAGAAGAAAATACGGAGAAGGCAAAGTCAGAGGGAAGAACACGGGCTGGTTTTGAACAGATGCAAGAAAAATCAGAGTCCATATGGAAACAAATTGTGGAGAAGGGAATTATCACCCAAGAGCAAGGGGATAAGATTATGGAAAAGATGAAAAGCAATAGGGTGGGTTTTGGCTTTAGAGAAGACCAAGGACAGCCTATGATGAAAGTACAAATGAAAGCAAAACTGGAAGAGAAGATAGCCAGTGGAGAGCTAACCCAGGAACAAATTGATAAAATGCAAGAAAAAATGGCCAATAGACCAGCCTTCAATAAAGGAGGCAGACAACCCATGACAGAGGAAGAGAAGCAGGAGAAATTGGAGGAGAGAAAAGCAAAATTAGCAGAGAAGGTAGCTAGTGGAGAACTGACCCAAGAGCAGGCTGACAAAATGCTAGAAGGTCCAGGCAAAAGAAATGGTGGCAGAGGGCTAGAAAACATGCTTTCTTGTCTAGTTGAAGAAGGCATCCTTACTCAAGAGCAAGTAACACAGATCGGAGAATTCTTTAAAGCAGCTGAATAGTGAAAAAAAACCCCTCTGAATAAATTTGCATCAGAGGGGTATCTTCTTAAATTCTTTCCCTTTCTTCAAAATGAGTGTGCAGAAGTTCATGGGCTTTTTCTCCGAAGGGTTTGCCAAGGAACTTATCGTAAAGCTCTATGATTTCCTTATTTTCATGAGATTTTCTAACTTTTTTGCTGCGATCTACTTCATAAATAGCCTGCTGACGTTTTTTGATTACCTCTTCATTGCCATGATGATAGGGCTGCCCCCCTCCTGCAATACAGCCGCCGGGACAAGCCATAATTTCAATGGCATGGTATTCTGATTTTCCTTCCCGTATTTCTTCTAATATTTTTCTTGAATTGCCCAAACCGCTGGCAATGCCTATTTTAAGCTCTTTGTCTCCTATTTTTACAGTGGCTTTTTTAACTCCATCCATTCCCCTAAGCTGTTCAAACTCTACATTATCTAATTTTTCTCCGGTCATCCATTCGTAGGCGGTGCGTAGGGCTGCCTCGATTACACCTCCAGCCGTTCCAAAGATGGCAGAGGCCCCAGTTGTTTCACCCAATGGATGATCAAATTCACTATCGGGGAGACTTTCAAATTTGATTCCTGCTTCCTTGATCATGGCTCCCAATTCACGGGTGGTAATGACAATATCCACATGATTATGGGCATCCTTGGTAAGCTCAGGGCGTTTGGCCTCTGCTTTCTTTGCAATACAGGGCATGACAGAAACCACCACAATATTGTCGGGGTCTAGGCCAAGTCTTTCCGCATAGTAGGTTTTGGCAATGGTGCCGAACATAATATGGGGAGACTTACAAGTAGAGGGAACATGCAGAAGCTCTGGGAATTGATGCTCTATAAACTTTACCCAAGCAGGGCAGCAATTTGTAAGAATAGGCAGGGTTTTATTGTTTTCCAGCCTATAGATAAGCTCCGAAGCTTCTTCCATAATGGTAAGGTCCGCACCAAAATTGGTATCAAAAACACCTTTAAAGCCCATTCTTTTCAGAGCCGTGACCATTTTTCCTGTTACAATGGTTCCAGCCTCCATGCCAAAGAGTTCTCCTAAGGCAACACGGATAGCTGGCGCTGTTTGTACAATCACATGCTTGTCTGGATCGTTTAAAGCTTCCCAGACTTTATCCGTATGAAATACCTCTGTTAATGCAGCGGTAGGACATACTTGAACACACTGGCCACAGTAGGTACAGGAGGATTCTACCATAGGAATGTTAAAGGCCGGTCCCACAAAGGCATTAAAGCCTCTGCCAATACCTGAGAGTATGCCACAGGTTTGAACGATATTACAGGCTGTTTCACAACGTCTGCAGTAGATACATTTATTGGAATCCTTTACGATAGCATCACTGGAAAAATCCTTGGGATAGTCCATTCTTTCCCCTTCCCATCGAATTTTCCGTACATTTAATTCCTCTGCCAGGGATTGAAGCTCGCATTCTAAATTTTTAGGACAGGTAAAGCATTCGTTAGGATGATTGGATAGCATTAGCTCCACAGCCATTCTACGGGCTGTGATGGCGTTGATAGAATCGGTTCGTACATTCATCCCTTCGAATACTTCTGTGACACAGGCAGGGACCAGCTTGTTCCGCATGGGTTCCCCCAGCTCTACCATACAAACCCTACAGGAAGCGGTCTTGTTATATAGTTGTAAATCGTGCAAATCCAAATGACAAAGGGTAGGAATTTTAACACCCACCTCTTGGGAAGCTTCCAATATGGTAATACCTTCTGGAACGGTTAGCTCTTCATCATTGATTCGAATATTTATCATTTTTTTATTTTCATGTTTTTTTGGATCACCAGACATAATTTTGCATCACTCCTTCCTAAGATTTGACCAGAGCTTCATTTTTGTTCTTAGCCACATATCGACCTTCTCCTTGGGGATGATCCACATCCTTGATAAAATCTACATATTCATTCCAAAAATGCTTCATGGTACTAATAACAGGATTAGGAGCAGTTTGACAGAGGCCGCAGAGGGAACTGCCCTTTATCATATAAGCCAGCTGCTTGAGAGCATCCAGATCAGCCATAGTACCTTTGCCTTCGGTGATTTTGTGTAGGAGTTCATACATCCTTCTAGTTCCAATACGACCGGGCCCACATCTGCCGCAGGCTTCATCTTGAGTGAACTCTAGATAAAACTTAGCAATTTCAACCATATTATTGGTTTCATCCATAACGATCATACCTCCAGAGCCCATCATAGAACCGATTTCTAAAAGATTATCATAGTCAATAGGGGTATCGAGATACTTTTCTGGAATAACACCTCCTGAAGGGCCTCCAGTCTGTACTGCTTTAAATTGATGGCCTCCCTGTATACCTCCTCCTATATCATAGATAATTTCTCGCAGGGTCACCCCCATGGGAACCTCTACAAGTCCCACGTTATTGATTTTGCCAGCCAGAGCAAAAACCTTAGTACCTTTACTTTTTTCTGTACCAATGGAGGCAAACCATTCAGGTCCCTTTTTCATAATAATAGGTATATTGGCAAAGGTTTCAACATTGTTTACGCAGGTAGGATGACCCCAATATCCCTCTACGGCAGGATAAGGCGGTTTATAATTAGGCTCTCCTCTTTTTCCTTCACAGGAATTGATGAGGGCTGTCTCTTCGCCGCATACAAAGGCACCCGCTCCATACTTCAAATCAATATCAAAACTAAAATCCGTATCGAAAATATTCTTTCCTAGGAGACCCAATTCCCGAGCCTGTTTTAAAGCAATGGTGAGTCTCTCAATGGCTAGGGGATATTCAGCACGGATGTAGACGATCCCTTTGTCGGCACCAATGGCATAGGCACCAATAGCCATGGCCTCTAGAACGCTATGGGGATCACCCTCTAAAATACTTCTGTCCATAAAAGCTCCTGGGTCTCCTTCGTCTGCATTACAGATCATAAACTTAACTTTACTTTCTTGTTTTTTAGTGATTTCCCACTTGACACCAGTTGAAAAACCACCACCACCTCGTCCTCGTAGACCTGATTTCTTTATGATATCAATAACTTCATCCCTGCTCATCTCTGTGAGGGCTCTTCCAAGGGATTCATATCCTCCCATGGCGATATACTCATAAATATCCTCGGGATTAATCAAGCCACAGTTTCTAAGGGCGACTCGAAGCTGCTTTTGATAAAAGGGCATGTCCTCTGCTTTTGAAATTTTCTTTTTGCTGTTGGGATCTTCAAAGAGCAGTCTCTCAACTTTTCTTCCCTTGACGATGTGTTCATCGATAATATCTTTAGCATCTTTAGGACTGACACGAACATAAAATACATTATCTGGTTCTATTTTTACAATTGGACCTTGCTCACAAAATCCAAAACAACCTGTTTTGACGACATCTACCTCTGTATCATAACCACGAGCCTTTAGAATAAGATTGAGATTCTTTATAACCTTATCACTTTCCCCTGCAAGGCAGCCCGTTCCTCCACAAACCATGATGTTTGTACGTTTTCGTGACATAGCTTACCTCCTCTACTGAACTCTCTCAAAGTCTATATCCAAAACCAGCTTTTCTACAGGTTTTTTTCCTTGGATATGGTTCTTAATAATTTCATAGACATTTTCTTTTTTCACATTTCCATAAAAAACTGGCTTTTTACCAGGTATATTTACCTGAACAATTGGTTCTGAATGGCAGGAACCGATACACCCTACAGGAATTACCTTCACATGAGCTATATTTTTTTCAGCAATTTCCTCCATAAAGGTGTTTAAGATTTCTCTAGCTCCCGCAGCGATACCACAGGTAGCCATGCCTACCAGTATTTCAATAACATCTCCTGCAGTTTCTTCATGTTCACGCAAACGAATTTTTTGAAAGGATTCTTCCCGTATTTTGATTAGCTCATCTAAGGATTTAATTTTCATTGTGTACCCTCCTGTCGTTGATAAGCCTTTAGGATATTATCCAAATCCTCTTCTTTAACGCGGCCAAAAACCTTATCATCCACCATAACAACTGGTGCAAGTCCGCAAGCGCCTACACAACGAACATCCTTTAAGGTAAAAAGGCCATCCTCTGTGGTTTCATTGGATTCGATCCCAAGCTTTTCTTTAAATTTTTCAATAACCCTGTCAGCACCTCTTACAAAGCAAGCTGTTCCCATACACACGCTGATGGTATGCTTGCCAAGGGGTTTTGTTGTAAAGTAAGAGTAAAAGCTTACAACACCAAATACTTCTGCTCCAGGGATCCCTAATTTTCTTGCTATGTAAAGCTGAACATCTCTGGGCAGATATCCAAAAATACTCTGAGCCTTGTGAAGAATTTCGATCAAGGCACCTTTTGTGGTCTCTAGTCCGTCAATAAATGCTTCCAACGCATCAAACTTTTCCTGGGGTAAATCTTCTGTAACAGGTTTTGTCACGCTGATTGTTCCCGGCTTCGTCATGTGAATCACCATCCCTTATTGATATTCATAAACCATTATCAAAGTATTTCCTTTTTGCTAGTTCTATTATTTGCAAAGATTTCAAATTTATTGTATGTGTACAGAAATCAATAGAAATAATATTAAAGAAAAGTGATTTAAGAGAAAATAAACAATAAAAAAGAAATCCTAAGGGCTATTAGGATTTCTAAGACAAAAGAGGATATACAATTATTTTGAGAATTTATTTTAAGGCTTTTTCAAAAACCTCACGTATCATATCCTTAGAAGCAATGCCTTCATGAACTTTCACGTCCTCTATATAATAGGTGGGAACAAAATAATAATCATAGGCATTGGCAAGATCGGGCTCTTTCTTTTCATCAACAATTGTAAAAGCTACATCGGCATACTTTGGATTTTCCTGCTTTAGCTCATCCATCCAAGTGAGAGCCTCTTTACAGAAGGGACAAGATTCTAGTATAAAAAGCAGTACAGGTTTCATGTAAACACCATCCTTGTTGTTTTAATTATGAAGCTTATTAGGTATTTCAATCTTTCTAGCTTACTAAATACAAAACTATTATACCCCTTTTTTCTTTGTAAATAACATGCAGCTGAAGAAAAAGTAAGGATATCGAAAAAAGTAGAAAAATGTAAAGATATGCACAATAGCCTGATTAGATAGGACGAAAGTATGGTATTATAGAATACAGCTATTATCAGGAAGGAAATGAGAAGATGTTAAAAGTAGTTATTGGAGAAGATAATCCCTATGAAAGACTGATGCTTAAAAAAATGATAAACCGTATTCCAGATTTGGTCCTAGGGGGAGAAACGGATAACGGAGCAGATCTCATTGAGTTGGTAGATAGGATAAAACCCCAGATCGTATTTCTGGATATCAATATGCCCCATAGGAATGGCTTGGAAGCAGCAGTGGAGATACTAGATATCAATCCCCAAACCTTTATTATTTTTGCAACGGCCTATGATCATTATACAAAGGAGGCCTTTGATGTCTATGCCTTTGACTATCTGGTTAAACCCTATAACTTTGAACGGATCGTAAAAACCATAAATCGTATCAAGGGTTTTGTATATCACCCCTTCAAAGAAGGACAGCATGCTGAATATCCTGCGGAGTATGATAATATTCAACTAAATAACAAGCATCGGCATATGATTATACAATCCAATGACCGGCTACTATTTATTAAAATCAATGAAATTATTCTAATAACCCGAAACAATCGAAAAACTGAAATTCACACCCTTGGAGGAATCTATAAAATCAATGACCCCTTGGAAAAAATAGAGAGTAAGCTGGATGAGAACTTTTTTCGATGCCATAAGGGATATATTATCAATGTTGAAAAGATTGTAGAACTTCTTCCCTGGGGAAATAAGACCTATGTGATTCATTTGGAAAATACCCAAGAAACAGCCCTGATTACCACAGAAAAATTGAAGCTCTTTCGGCAAAAGTATTGTGTGCTATAATTCTGGAAGCATTGAAAGAATTAGAAATAGAGACACAGAAAAAACCTTTTCAATCAGAAAATTAACAAATTTATACAAAACACGACACAAACCTCCATGCTCTATCGTATACTTAGAACAATTAAAATAGTTCTAGGGTCCTAGACACAACATGGTACTTGATAAAAAGCAGAAATATAATTAATGGGGGGATAAGAATGAATTTAAAACAAAAACTAATCGTATCTTTTATATCAATTCTTTTAATTTTTTCAGTGAGTATATTTGTGATAATTGATTGGAGACTGGATGCACTCATACATCAAAATTTTGAAGAAAGAATTAATGCCAGTGAAAGCTTGGCCTATGATTTATTGGATGCGAGATATCCTGGGAAATGGAAAATTGCAGGAGACAAACTCTATAAGGGAGAACACATTATCAGTGGAGAGGATACCTTTATAGATGAAATACATAGGAAAACGGGATACCATGTTACTCTATTTATGCAGGATACCCGAGTGGCTACGACTGTAGTGCTGGAGGATGGGAAAAAGGCCATAAATACCAAGGCTTCTCCAGACGTGGTGGAACAGGTAATGGAGAAGGGCTTAGAATACCAAGGAGTAGCCATGATCGAGGGGAAGAATGCCATAACCCATTATAGACCTATTAAAGGCAAAAATAATGAAATTTTAGGGATGTGGTTTATGGGGATTGAAACCAAGGAGGTAGATGAGGCTGTTGCTGAAATTGTACGGATTCTAGGAGGAACAATTGTAGTTCTTCTCCTTATGGGGGGCGCTGTTACCTATTATGTAGGGAATAAAATAACCAGACCTATTCAAGAGATTAATATACAGCTAACGCATTTGGCTGAGGGAGACTTCTCTCAAAATATGGACACCAAGTATTTGCATTTAAAGGATGAGGTTGGGAACATGGCCAGGGCTGCACAGAATTTACAGTATGCCATGAGAGGAATTGTCAATACAGTCATGGATGAAGCCGAACAAATTCAAGGAGCCCTGAATACTTCAAAAATAAATATTGATGAGCTAAATGGAAATATTGAAGAGGTGTCCGCTACTACTCAAGAACTTTCTGCAGGGATGGAGGAAACAGCCGCTTCTATGGAGGAGATGAATGCTACTTCTACGGAAATAGAGGCAGCTGTGGAGAATATCTCAAAAAAGGCAGAAGAGGGAGCTAGTGCGGCCAATGAGATTCATGAAAAGGCTCTTTTACTGAAGAAAAATGCTATGGAATCTCAACAGAGAGCCACCAGTATCTATGGAAATACTCAAAGAGAGTTCAAGGGAGCCCTTGAGGATTCTGAAAAAATCCAAAAAATAAAGGTATTATCGGATTCTATTCTGCAGATAACCTCTCAAACCAATCTTTTAGCCCTTAATGCAGCCATTGAAGCGGCTCGGGCAGGAGAGGCCGGGAAGGGTTTTGCAGTAGTAGCCGAAGAAATTAGAAAACTGGCAGAAAATTCAAAGGAAGCAGCCAATGAGATACAACATGTAACGGAAGATGTGTTAAGAGCAGTAGAAAATCTAGTGCAAAGTTCACAAAGTATGTTAGGTTTTATTGATGGACAGGTAATTCATGACTACCAGATGCTAGTGGAAACAGGAGACAAATACAGTGAAGATGCAGGCTTTATCAGTGAATTGGTGACAGATTTCAGTGCAACCGCAGAGGAACTCCTTGCTTCTATTAGTACCATGCTCAAGGGGATTCAAGATGTAACATCGGCTACCAGCGAAGGCGCAGAAGCCACTACCAGCATTGCCCAAAGTGTCATGACTGTAGTAGAGAAGAGCGATACCGTGGTAAGATTGGCAGATGAAGCGAAAATTAGCTCTGATAAATTAAAAAATTATGTAAATCAATTTAAAATATGAGTATTGGCTTTTACACTCCATAAATGGAGTGTTTTTGCTATTAAAAGGAGGATGAGAAGTATGGAGGAAAGATATCAATTGGGTCTTGAAGCTTTAAACGATGGGCTGTGGGACTGGAATTTGCAAACAAATGAAGTATATTTCTCGGAATCTTGGAAAAGTATGTTGGGTTTTTCTGGAGATGAAATCAGCTCCTCCCTTACAGAGTGGGAGGAGCGGGTTCATCCTGAAGATCTTGAAAGGGTATGGGAGCAGCTAAAGAAGTATTTAAAGGGAGAGACAGACCTTTTTAAGGCAGAGCATCGCTTAAGATGCAAGGACGGACAGTATAAATGGGTCCTAACCCGGGGAAAGGTTGTGGCTTATAGGTCCGATGGACAACCTCAACGAATGGTGGGTACCCACATGGATATAACAGAGAAAAAAGAATTGGAAAAAGCGCTGCTCACCCAATGGGAGAACCTGGAGAATATATTCAATGCTATCAAAGAATTGATTGTGGTTGTAGACCAATATGGAAAAATTGTCTATGCCAATCGAAGGTTTTTAGAACGAATGAATTATTCCTTAGATGAGTTAGTCAAACAGGATGTGATGAGTATCCATCCTCCAGAAAAACAAGAAGAGGGCAAAACGGTTATCGGCGAGATGGTGGCTGGGAAGATAGAAAGTAAGGAGATCAAGCTGCAAACTAAAGGCGGAGAGGTTTTCCCAGTACTATTTAGAATCACGATGATCCAATGGAACGGTATCCATGTAGCCCTCGGATTCTTTATAGACTTAACGGAGGTACGAACTTTAGAAGAAGAATTGGTACAAAGAAAACTGCAGCAAAAAGCTATACTGGACAATATGCCCCATATCGGGTGGATAAAGGATGTGGATGGACGATATACAGCGGTAAATAAAGCCTTTGAAGAGTTGAGCGGATACAAAGAAGAGGAGATTCTTGGTAAAAAAGATTCAGACCTTTGGGCTAAAAACCTCCAAATTGACTATTGGGATTCAGACCTGGAAGTGCTTCAGGGAAAGCGGGTAACCTTGGAATATGAGATAGAGGATGGGGGAGAACATATATGGGTTGAAACCTTTAAAGCTCCTCTTTTTGATGATAAAGGTGATATTATTGGAATTACAGGCATGGCCCGAGACATTACAGAAAGAAAAGAAAGCCAGAAAAAGTTAAAAATAGCCAAGGAAGAAGCAGAAGCAGCTAATCAGGCTAAAAGTCAATTTTTGGCCAATGTATCCCATGAGATTAGAACACCCTTACATGGCATTATAGGTTTTTTGGATTTACTATCGGATAGCAAGTTAGATACAGAGCAATACGAATATGTGCAAGAAGCTAAATTGGCCTCAGAATCCCTTCTTAGTCTTATGAACAACATTTTAGATTTTTCAAAGATTGAGGCAGATAAAATGGTTTTAGAGCGTGGAAGATTTAACCTCATCCAGATGGTTGATAGGTGTATTTCATTATTTACTTCTAATGCTTTAAAAAAAGGAATTGAGATAGCTTCCTTTATAGAAAAAGATATACCCCAATGGCTGATAGGGGATAGCCATAAGATTAAACAGATGTTGAATAATCTTGTAGGAAATGCGGTGAAATTTACAGAAGAAGGGGGAGTTTGCCTTTCTGTTAAGAAGCTTGAAAGTAAAGAAGAGAAGGTAAAGCTGGAGT
>JBFNEZ010000036.1:0-24684 GCA_040797825.1 Thermotaleaceae bacterium
ACTTAAGCTTGTAGCCAAGTGATTGGCCATACCTGAAATACTCATCCGAAAAACAATAAGACTTCAGTCGGTCTTGTTTGAGAGCCCACTTGATGAATATCATGCCAATATTAATTCTTACAATCTCTTCAACCTGAAAGTGACCTCTCATCAAATCTGACACCCTATAAACCAAACGTTCGTCTTTTTCAACCATAATTCCATCTCCTTAATAGGTATTTTAATACTTAAATAGTTTGTATAGCCATATCGTTTATTTCTATAATCTTTTCTTAACACTCACTTTCCGTTATGTCAAACATTATTTTTAAAGTATGTCTATACTTAATCGAGAAGTATTCTATAGATAATCTTTACTCTTGTTCTCTCTCTGCTGTTAGGTCAATTCTTCAAGTGATTCCTTCTTGACGATCCATTTCAAATACTAAGCCTAACCCACCGAAAAGTCTATAGTTTTTATCAAGCTGAGCGAATGAATTAAGGAGCAGCCCTTCTGCTGCATCATAGTTTTATTATCTGAAACTTCCAAGCAACATTCTGTCGACCACGTTCCCCACACTGCCCTGCAATATCCCAGCAACATTTCACCCAGTAGACCATTTTCCCCACACCGTTAAATCCCCTGTTCACCCTCCAAAAACGAAAAAAAAACCACCTACCAGACTTAACCCAGTAGATGGTTTATTCGATACAAGTATTGATTTCACTACATTTCAAATTGAATAATTGTTCTAGGCTTTTGTTATCAAGACGACACACTCAACATGCGGCGTTCAAGGAAATATATCCACTTTATTTCTGTTAAAAAGTGCACACTCCTATCAAAAATGCACACCTCTGCACCCTTTTGAACACCCCCCCGGTGCATAATGCCTTTTATTAATATATCAGCAGTGAAAAGTTTTAGAAAAAGAACCTAAATTTATCCCTAAAAACAGCAAAAGCCCTTGAAATCAAGGACTTTGCATTGTATTAAAATCTTAGTTCTTATTTGGTGGAGGCGAGGGGACACATTACTCCATTGTCTCCAATGGTGCTGACTATATCTTGAACTTCTTGCGAAGTCCTCCGGCGTATTATGAAAGCCTTAATATCATCTTTAACTTCCATCCTAGTACATCCCTAAGGATGCCTATAAGTCGATACAGAGCTGTTGGGTTTCCCCACATACCCCTCGGTATTGCCGTCGTCTTTACGTTACGGTTTCACCGATCAAGCCAGATTTTCACTTACAGTTCACACTGCAAGGCGACTCTTTTGAATCGAACCCCTGTCCGAAAGCACTTTACCAGCAGCTTCTCCGAGTGCAGTCATTGTTTTAGATTCTCGTCTCCAGCAGCGCCCAATGACAGGCTATGCCTTTGACCAGTCCCAATTTATCCGCGGTTGAGTCGAGACACCCTCAGCGCAGTTCCCTACTAGTTTGACGCCCTGGGTCCAAGCCGTAGGCAGCCTGGGCAGGACGAGCAGCTATATTAAGCTGCTAAAGCGTAATTATCGTTTGCGTTTATCTTTAATTCCCCAGTTTTTTAAGGCGGACCCCAAGGAAAAACCTCCACTCGCTACTCCTGACTCCACACCCCCGTCGAAACCAGTACGCCCCCATGATATATCAAAAGTCTGCTAGGACTTTTGCCTTTCTCTGAGTTCTTTCTGAATACGGCGTTGTGCATCTTTTCTGGCGATGTCATCCCGTTTATCATACAGCTTTTTACCTTTGGCTACGGCCAAATCCATTTTGACCAATCCCCGTTCGTTGATATACACCTTTAGGGGTACCAGAGTAAGTCCATTTTGTGTTGTATATCCCAAAAGCTTGCTGATTTCCCTTCTATGAAGGAGAAGTTTGCGCTTTCTTACGGGATCTACATTAAATATATTGCCCTTTTCATAGGGACTGATATGCATGTTATGAATATAAATTTCCCCATGATCGACCTCTGCATAGCTGTCCTTAAGGTTGATTCTCCCCATACGAATAGATTTTACTTCCGTTCCCGTCAGTACAATCCCAGCTTCATAGGTTTCTTCTATAAAATAATCATGCCTTGCTTTTTTATTATTGGCTACTATTTTCATCTCTGCCATCAAATCACCTACTCAAAAGGTAATGTTTTAAAGGTCTGTTGATTATAATATCATGAAAAACACATTATGTCAAGTGCCTATATTTTCACTAATCTCTTCCATTATTAATGCTCTGATATTGTCTACCTGACCATATACGATCAATTTATCTCCTTGCTGGAATATAAATTTACTGTCAGGAAAATGAACAATATGGGAGCCCCTATCCACATTTAGCACCTGTATAAGTCGCTGTTTTAAACCCGAATCTTCTAAAGCTACACCGATAAGGCCGCTGGTGTCTTCTACAATAAACTCTGCAACACCGAATTCGTCATTTAATTTTAATACCTCTTCTATAGTACGCCGCCTCGTATTGTCATCCATCTGTTTGATCAATTGTTTCTCAATATATCGCTCTATCCTGTTCAACATCCAAGGATTTCTCGATAGAAATAATATTATAGAAATAGCGAGAATACTACCAATAGTAAGATATAATAATCCTTCTCCTCTAGCTAGTATATCCAAAACATTGAGAATAAAAGCAATAAGGGTTGCTGTACCAACATAGCTTAACAGCATTAATATCTGAGCGATACGCCTTCGAGTAGCGTGTTGAGTAATGAGCTCTGCTTCTCTTGTGGTAAAACCCGTATTGGTTATGATGGATATCACTTGGAATCGAGCTTTTTCCATATCTAACCCCGTTACTTTCAAAGCAATAGCTAGTATTTCAACAATTAACAACAAAAAGAGAATAATGAATAATCCGTATACAATAGCCAAGGCAATCACCTCATATATAAACTATATCTTATATATACGTTTCCCACAAAAATATAAAACCAGTTCTTGTAATTTAACGTTTTTAAAATAGGGTTTATGCTTGGATTTTGGAAGGCATGAGATGCGTTTCCTACTTTAGATGAGGTTTGTTGAACTTTATAAGGATATTGGGAATGCATAAAATGCATTCCCAATCTAAGGAAAAGCACTCGTTAAGTCTCTATAGCACAAACTTTTCTAAAGCAGCAGCTACTCCATTTTCATCATTGGTTAGGGTAACGTAGTCTGCACGTTCTTTTACCAGGTTCTCACTATTGCCCATGGCAATGCCTAACCCTGCATATTCCAACATGCTGATGTCATTTTCATTATCTCCAAAGCATATGATTTCTTCCCTTTTTACCCCTAAGGACTCTGCCAAATTCTTTACAGCAACTCCCTTGGCAACCCCTTTATTCATGATCTCTACATTGTTGTGCCATGATTGGCTAATAGATACAGTGGGAATGGTTTCTAACTCTTCCCGTACCTTTATCAACAGGCTAGGATCATCACTGATAGCCTGAAATTTATAAATGTTATCTGTTTCGTTTTTCACTACCCCATAGGCATCATCGATTAAGCGGATATCTATTTGATCCTCTTCCTTTAAGGTCTTATTCCACTCTGAATATTTCAGCGAACCCTTTTCAAGCTTCTCTGCGTAAAAGGTCTCCAGGGTATAGAAATGATTGTATAGACTGTATTTCTTACAGATATCCAGTATGCGAATGCAATCCTCCTTTGAAAGATGGCTTTCGTAGATGATTTTCTCCGTTTTCAAATCCTTTACCACTGCCCCATTGC
This sequence comes from Thermotaleaceae bacterium, assembly GCA_040797825.1. Lineage (GTDB taxonomy): Bacteria > Bacillota > Clostridia > Peptostreptococcales > Thermotaleaceae > Geosporobacter. The sequence goes on from JBFNEZ010000036.1 coordinate 3,703, forward strand.
AGGCAATAATAGGCGTTGTAATTCCTAGATATCGGGCAAAAACTCTGGCAGAGGTATAAATTCGTCCTGTAGCCACGGCCACATGTATCCCTTTATCCTGTAAAGCCTTGAAGGCCTTTTGATTTTCAACTGGTACCTGTCCATTGCTGTTTAAGAGGGTACCATCCATATCGGTTACCACTAGTTTATATTTCATCATGATGCCTCCTTCCTGTTTCTTTACCATTATACACCATTTTTCATAAATTCCAAAATCCCTATTTCTTATAGAAAAGGAATAGACACACTTCTGTGTGTCCATTTTTATGGTCCTACACCAACATAAAATCAATTTCTCTCTGGGATATATCGGCTTTAATCACTTTGATTCTCACCTCATCGCCGATTCGATAGGTTTTCTTTGTTCTTTCTCCTCTAAAGAGTAGATTCTCTTGATCATAGATATAATAATCATCTACAAGGGAACTTATTCGAACCAAGCCCTCAATGGTGTTATCTAGCTCAATAAACATCCCAAAGGATACTACACTACTGATGATGCCATCAAACTCTTCTCCAATATGATGGGACATAAACTCGGTTTTCTTCAAATCATCGGTTTCTCGTTCTGCCTCTACTGCCACCCGTTCTCTATCTGAGGATTGCTCAGCAGCATTTTGGACAATTTTCTTCAGTTTTTCCACTCGTTTACCTGTGATTTTTCCCTTTAATGCCTCTTTAATAATACGGTGAATTTGAAGATCTGGGTATCTACGAATAGGAGAAGTAAAGTGGCAATAGTATTCTGCTGCCAATCCAAAGTGTCCGCTATTCTCTGCAGAGTATTTTGCCTGTTTTAAGGAACGCAGCATAAGGGTATTTATAATTCGTTCTTCTTTCTTTCCTTCTACCTTTGTCAATAAATCTTGCAAGGATTTTGGATGAATTTCGTTGCTAATACCCTTTAAATGGTATCCAAAGTTATGAATAAACTTATTGAAGGCTTCGATTTTTTCAGAATTAGGCTCCTCATGGATTCGATAGACAAAGGGTGTATTGCTCCAATGATAATGCTCAGCAACGGTCTCATTGCATATAAGCATAAATTCCTCAATAATTCGGTTGGCTATTCTTCTCTCAGCCCTTCTAATCTCAATAGGCTTTCCACTTTCATCTAAAATAATTTTGGACTCGTCAAAATCAAAGTCTATGCTTCCACGGATATCTCTTCTTTTGCGCAGGATTTTACTCAGTTCTTCCATCATCTTGAAATCTTCCACTAAATAATCATAGCGTTTTTTAAGCTCAGGATCATCTTTTTCCAAGATATCAGACACATCTGTATAGGTCATTCGTTCCACCGTTTTGATGACGCTTTCAAATATCTCGTGGTTTACCACATTCCCCCGAGAGTCTATTTCCATTGATACGGAAAGAGTAAGGCGATCCACTTTAGGGTTTAGACTGCAAATTCCGTTAGAAAGCTTTCTCGGCAGCATAGGAATTACCCTATCTACCAAATAAACACTGGTAGCCCGTTTTAGAGCTTCCTTGTCTAAGGCCTTGCCTTCTTTCACATAATGGGTTACATCTGCTATATGTACGCCAAGTAAATAATTTCCGTTTGTAAGCTTTTTAAGAGATACCGCATCATCCAAGTCTTTGGCATCGGCCCCATCAATGGTAACAATCCTTTCATTCCGCAAATCTACCCTATTCTCAATTTCTTCCTCTGGTACTACATCCGCAATGTCACCAGCCTCATCTTCAACCTTTTTAGGGAACTCCTCAGGCAGTTTATATTTTCGGATAATGGATACAATATCTGTCCCTACATCATCCTTATGGCCTAGTAACTCGATTACTTTTCCCTCTGGATTTCTCCTTGGTTCAGGCCACCGTGTAATCTCAGCCACAACTTTATAGCCATCCTTTGCTCCGTTAAACTCACTCTTGGGAATATAGATATCCATATTCAAACGGCTGTCATCGGGCACCACAAATCCAAAGTTTTTACTGCTTTCAAAGGTTCCAACAATCTCACTATTGGCCCTTGAGATAATTCTAATAATTTCTCCTTCAGACTTCTTTCCATCGTTACTTTTTTTTGTAATTCGTGCTACCACCCGATCGTTATGCATGGCCCCATTTATGTCACTGGCCGGAATAAATACATCCGAATATCCCGCCAGCTCAGATAATACAAATCCAAATCCCTTTCCATGCTGCTGCAGCTTTCCTACGGCTAGGTTCATCCGTTCTGGTGCTGCATACCGATTTTTTTTAGTTTTTAAGACTTCCCCAGTTTTCTCCATATCATCCAATATGGAATAAAACTCTCCAATTTCATTGTTTTGAATATCTAACGCCAATGCCAGTTCGCTATGGAGCATTGGACTATAGGCTTTCTCCCTCATAAATTCTAAAATTTTCTCTTTTTGAATCAATGTGATTCCTCCAATCCTAATTTTATCCTTAGGCAGCAGCTATATCTTTATTTTACCCCCTTGTAGAATAAATATTTAATTATTTTCCATAGATAAAAAAGAGCAATGCAAGAAATATAACTATATGAAGTCCTATCATTAAAGGTATCCCTATGGTAAAGGACTTATGCTGTGTTTTATGGTGGAAGGTTTTCATACCCAGCAGTACCCCTACGGCTCCACCAAAGAGTGCAAGAACAAAAAAGCTTTTCTCTCTGATTCTCCATTTCTGATGCTTTGCATAGTATTTATCCAGTCCCGCCATAATAAAACCAGCTAAATTTATTATAGCTAGGTATATTAAAAAAGAGTTGCAAAGACCCTTTATAAATTCATTACCCAAAAACTTAACCTCCTAATTATAATTATTTTTGTCATTCCAATTATAGCATACATTCTTCATTAGTAAAAAAGAAAAGACCCTGCTTCTTATTTCGCAGAGTCTATCTTATCTTTAGAACAAACCTCCAAATTTAAGGAACAATGGAGCAAATACAAGGGCTACAATAGTCATTAATTTAATAAGGATATTAATTGATGGCCCTGAAGTATCTTTAAATGGATCTCCCACTGTGTCTCCAACAACAGCTGCTTTATGAGGCTCACTGCCTTTTCCGCCGTGGAAACCAGATTCAATATATTTCTTAGCGTTATCCCATGCACCGCCGGCATTGGCCATCATAATCGCCATCAATACCCCAGAAACTAGGGCTCCAGCTAATAATCCACCTAAGGCTTCTGGTCCTAGGATCAAACCTGTTGCAATCGGTGCAGCAACAGCCATTACACCAGGGATAAGCATTTCTTTTAAAGCAGCTCCTGTACTGATGTCTACGCACTTGGCATAGTCAGGCTTTGCTTTTCCTTCCATGATGCCAGGGATTTCTCTAAACTGTCTTCTTACCTCTTCAATCATTTGGAATGCAGCTTTACCTACTGATTCCATAGTCATTGCTGAGAAAAGGAAGGGAAGCATTCCTCCAATTAGAAGTCCCACTACAACCAATGGATCTAATATATCTATTTTCTCAAGCTGTACAACCTGAGAGTAGGAAGCAAATAATGCCAATGCAGTTAGCGCCGCTGAACCAATGGCAAATCCCTTTCCAATGGCGGCAGTTGTATTACCTACTGCATCCAATTTGTCTGTAATTGCACGAACTGTTTTTGGAAGTTCTGCCATTTCAGCTATACCGCCTGCATTATCGGCAATAGGTCCATAGGCATCTACAGCAACGGTGATCCCTGCTGTAGAGAGCATACCAACGGCTGCTAAAGCAATACCGTATAATCCAAAGAATTTAAATGCTATGATGATGCTTAATGCAATAAATAAAATAGGCCATGCTGTAGAGTACATCCCTACAGCCAATCCACTAATAATGGTTGTGGCTGGTCCTGTTTCTGCCTGCTGCGCAATTTTCTTTACAGATGCAAAATCACCAGATGTATATACCTCCGTAAGTTGTCCTATAATCGTACCAACAGCTAAACCAGAAGTAATCGCCCAAAAGGCATTTAAATCACCAAACAACATTCTGCTTAAGAAAAAAGCCCCTACTATAACAATAACACCACTTACATATGTACCAAATTTTAAAGCTTTTTGTGGATTGGTATTCTCATCACCTCTAACGAATAAAGAACCAATAATCGATGCAACAATCCCTAAAGAAGCAAGGGCTAATGGGAACATCGCTCCATTCAGAGGATCAATATGTGGAATTACTACACCAAGGGTAATGGCTGAAATGATAGAGCCTACATAGGACTCAAATAAGTCCGCTCCCATACCAGCAACGTCACCAACATTATCACCTACGTTGTCCGCGATAACAGCTGGGTTTCTTGGATCATCCTCTGGAATACCAGCCTCTACTTTCCCAACCAGGTCAGCTCCAACGTCAGCAGCCTTTGTATAGATACCGCCACCTACACGACCAAAAAGAGCAATAGAAGAAGCGCCTAATCCAAATCCAGTAATAATTTCAGGCTTTCCAATTAACAAGTAAAGGCCGCCCACACCAATCAGGCCTAAGCCTACAACTGACATCCCCATTACAGCGCCGCCATTAAAGGCAACGCTTAGGGCTTTATTCATACCGTTTTCCCGTGCTGCATTTGCAGTTCTAACATTTGCTTTTGTTGCTACCTGCATTCCAAAAAAGCCTGCTAAGGCAGAAAAAAAGGCACCAATTATGAAACAAACTGCAGTTAAAAGATTAATACCAAGAGCCAGCACTACAAACAAAATACCAGCAAAGATAACAAGGGTTTTGTATTCACGAGTTAAAAATGCCATTGAGCCCTCGTGTATATAGGAAGAAATCTCTTTCATTCGCTCTGTACCAACATCTACTTTGTTTATCTTTTGCGTCAACGTATAGGCAAATATTAGTGCGATTACACCTGCTAGAGGTGCAATTAGTAAAAAATCCATCTATTATGCCTCCTTCAGTAATAAAAAAATTTAAAGCCACTGGCTCTTGTATTTTCTATTAAATATTATTGTTGTAAATAAACCAGTACAAGAGAACAAATAATAAAAGCGATTGCTCCAATTGTCGTGATTCTATTTAGTAAGTCCTCATATCCTCTTCCTTTTTGCTTGCCCCAAAGCTGCTCAGCCCCACCAGAAATTGACCCTGATAAGCCTGCGCTTTTACCAGATTGCAGGAGTATACTTCCTATTAAAACAAAACTTGCAATGACTTGAAATATCATAAAAACTGTTCTCATTTTTCCACCTCCTCCGACAGATTAACATACATATTTTAACATAGCTACTTTTTAAAATCAATAAATATTATTATGCCGTATCCCAAATGGATCCTAAGCAATAATAAATGGGTAGAATCTTCTACCCATTTATTATTGTTAAATTTTTCTAAAAATATACCTTTTTATTTACTTCATATTGTAGAAAGCACCCATTCCTGCATATTTTGCAGTAAAGTCTAACATTTCTTCAATTCTTAAGAGCTGATTGTATTTTGCAACCCGATCTGTTCTAGAAGGTGCTCCTGTTTTAATTTGTCCTGCATTAACAGCCACTACTAAATCTGCAATCGTAGAGTCCTCGGTTTCACCGGATCTATGAGAGATAACCGCAGTGTAGCCAGCCTTTTTAGCCATTTCAATGGCATCCAATGTTTCTGTAATAGTTCCAATTTGATTTAGTTTGATTAAGATTGAATTGGCTGTATGGGTTTGAATTCCTCTTTCTAATCTAGTTGTATTGGTTACAAATAAGTCGTCCCCTACAAGTTGAATTTTCTTACCTAGTTTTTCTGTTAACAACTTCCATCCATCCCAATCTTCTTCATCTAATCCATCTTCTATGGATACAATTGGATATTTCTCAACTAATTGAGCATAGAAGTCTACCATTTCCGCTGATGTTTTAACAACACCTTCTCCAGTCAGGTTATAATTTTTATCATCTTTATTATATAACTCTGTAGCAGCAACATCTAGAGCTAACATTACATCTTTACCTGGTTCATATCCAGCTTTCTTAATGGCTTCAATAATCACTTCCAGAGCTTCTTCATTAGATGTTAAGTTAGGTGCAAATCCGCCTTCATCACCAACCGCCGTATTCAACCCTTTACCTTGCAGTACCTTCTTTAGATTATGGAAAATCTCTGCACCCATTCTTAAGGCTTCTCTGAAGTTTTCGGCCCCTACAGGCATTACCATAAACTCTTGAATATCTACATTGTTATCTGCATGCTTTCCACCATTTAAAATGTTCATCATTGGTACAGGCAGCATCTTCGCATTTACTCCACCAAGATATTGAAATAATGGTTGTCCTAAAGACTCTGCAGCCGCTCTTGCTACTGCCATAGAAACACCTAAAATTGCATTGGCACCTAATTTTCCCTTATTAGGCGTTCCGTCCAGTTCGATCATGGTCATATCGATGGCCACTTGATCCAAAGCATCCATTCCCATGATTTCTGGTGATATAATGCTATTTACATTATCAACAGCATTTAACACACCTTTCCCTAAGTATCTGCTTTTATCTTCATCTCTTAATTCTACTGCTTCAAAAGCACCGGTTGAAGCTCCTGATGGCACCATGGCTCTACCCATAGAACCATCTTCTAGATATACTTCTACCTCTACAGTAGGATTTCCTCTTGAGTCTAATATTTCTCGTGCATATACATCAATAATTGTTGTTGGCATTGATACCCTCTCCTTTCAGTTTACAAGTTAAAAGTTTACAAGTTCTACAAAATCATCAGGATTCAAACTAGCACCACCAACTAAGGCGCCATCAATATCTTCCTGATTCATAATTTCTTCAATATTACTTGGCTTTACACTGCCGCCATATTGAATACGAATTTCTGTATATATATCTTCTCCATAGAGTTCCTTAATAACTTCCCTAATACTGAAAATTACTTCATTGGCTTGTTCCGATGTGGCTGTTTTACCAGTGCCTATAGCCCAAATTGGTTCATAGGCAATTACTACATCTGCAACACGCTGGCTAGACACCCCATTAAAAGCCTTTACAACCTGATTTCTTACCACACTGTTTGTCTCACCATTTTCTCTTTGCTCCAAGGTCTCCCCAACGCAAAGAATAGGCTTGATGTCATGCTTTAAGGCAGCATGCACTTTTTTGTTTACAGTTTCATCGGTCTCATTAAAATATTGTCTTCTTTCTGAATGGCCAATAATACAATAGTCAACCCCTATATCTTTTAACATTATAGGAGATACTTCACCAGTAAAAGCCCCCTGCTCTTCCCAGTGCATATTCTGGGCAGCCAATTTGATATTTGTACCTCTAACAGCTTCCTTTACCCCTAGCAATAGGGTATATGGGGTACATAATACAACTTCTACATCTGTACCTTTTACCCGGTCTTTAATGCTTTCAACAAATTGAACAGCTTCTGCAACAGTCTTATGCATTTTCCAGTTTCCTGCAATAATGGGTATTCTCATTTCTTTTCCCCTCCATGCAATTTTATTTGTCCTGAATCACTGCAATGCCAGGCAATTCTATACCTTCTAAGAACTCTAAAGAAGCGCCGCCTCCTGTAGAAATATGGGTCATCTTATGGGCATAGCCTAGTTGTTCAACTGCTGCTGCGCTATCCCCGCCACCTATGATCGTTGTTCCTTTGCTTTCAGATACAGCCTTGGCAACCTCTTCGGTTCCAACAGCAAAGGCTGGCATCTCAAATACTCCCATTGGGCCATTCCAAATAACTGTCTGTGCTTCTTTTATTTCCTTGGCAAAGTAATCTACAGTTTTAGGCCCTATGTCAAGTCCCATCATATCTGCAGGTATTTCATTTGCTTCTACTGCTTTGTGGACTGCATCAGCCTTAAACTCCGCTGCAACTACTACGTCTATTGGAAGCAACAGTTTTACCCCTTTTTTTTCTGCCTTAATCATGAGTTCTTTAGCCAATTCTATCTTGTCTTCTTCGAGCAGAGATTTTCCGATCTCATATCCCTTTGCTTTTAAAAAGGTAAAGGCCATACCGCCACCTACGATTAAAGCATCTACTTTCTCCAATAGATTTTGAATCACGCCGATTTTATCCGACACCTTCGCGCCACCTAAAATTGCAACAAAAGGTCTTTCTGGGTCATATAGGGCTTTCCCCATCACATCAATTTCTTTTTGAATTAAGTACCCTGATACGCAAGGTAAAAAGTCAGCGATTCCTGCAGTAGAAGAATGGGCTCTATGGGCAGTACCAAAGGCATCATTTACAAAGATATCCCCTAGACTAGCCAATTCTTTAGAAAAATCCGGATTATTCTTTTCCTCTTCTTTTCTAAATCTAACATTCTCCAGCAATACAACTTCTCCATCCTTCATTTCTGCTACGGCTTTTCTTGCACTATCTCCTACAACCACATCATCAGCCGCAAAAATGACTTCTTGATGTAATAATTCAGCTAACCGTTTTGCCACAGGCTCTAAAGAATACTTTTTATTGGCTTCTCCTTTAGGTCTTCCTAAGTGGGACATTAGAATTACCTTTGCTCCATTATTTAGTAAATATTTGATAGTAGGCAGAGCCCCGCGAATTCGAATATCATCTGTAATGTTTTTATCTGCATCCATAGGCACATTGAAATCACAACGTACAAGAACTTTCTTTCCCTTTATGGTTACATCTTCTATTGTCTTTTTATTTAGCACCGATTTCACCTCTCCTCGTAAATATATGTAATTTGGCATATAAAAAATCGTAAGGAGGTCCAATCTTGTGTTTCAAAGATTGGACCCAATCCTTTCTATAGCCCTTTTTCTACTAAGAAGTTTAATAAATCTACTACTCTAGCAGAATAACCCCATTCATTGTCGTACCAAGAAACGATTTTTGCTAGATTTCCATCGATAACCATTGTTGATAAACCGTCGACAATGGATGAACGTGGGTCCTGTCTATAGTCGATAGATACCAAAGGTTCATCGCTAAAGCCCATAATTCCCTTTAATGGACCATCAGCAGCTGCTTTTAGTGCTTCATTGATTTCTTCTGCAGTTGTAGATTTTTCTAATTCGCAAACAAGATCCACAACGGATACAGTAGGTGTTGGGACTCTCATGGCAAATCCATTTAGTTTACCTTTAAGCTGAGGCAATACCAATGCTACTGCTTTTGCTGCTCCAGTTGTGGTTGGAATAATAGACTCTGCGGCAGCTCTTGCTCTTCTTAAATCCTTATGTGGAAGATCAAGGATTCTTTGGTCATTTGTATAAGCATGTACAGTAGTCATTAATCCTTTTTTGATCCCAAAGTTTTCATCAATTACTTTCGCAAAAGGTGCTAAACAATTTGTCGTACAAGATGCATTGGAGATAATATGATGATTGGCTGGATCGTATTTTTCTTCGTTAACACCCATAACGATGGTGATATCTTCATCCTTGGCAGGTGCAGAGATAATAACTTTTTTTGCTCCCGCTTTTACATGTTTCATGGCTTTGTCTTTTTGTGTAAATGCTCCAGTTGATTCAACTACAATATCTACGCCTAGCTCTCCCCATGGCAAATTTTCTGGATCTCTTTCTGCAAAAATTTTAACTTCTTTGCCGTTAACAATTAGGGCTTTCTCTTTTACTTCTACAGTTCCATTAAACTTACCAAAACAACTGTCATATTTCAAAAGATGTGCTAAGGTTTCAGCGTCTGTTAAATCATTGATTGCCACAATCTCAAAATTGCTTTGCGGACTTTCGAATGCAATTTTAAATGCATTTCTCCCTATTCTTCCAAACCCATTAATACCAACTTTTACACTCATAAATCTTCCTCCTTTAAAAATAATCTATTTTAATATTTCTTTTGCTAGCCCTTCATCAATTACCAAAACCAAGTTTGGATTTAATTTGCTTATTGCTATCACTGCCTCTGTTTTCTCTACACCAGTGGCAGCACCGATTACATCCTTGAGTTCTTTATATCGTTCAAGGCTTACACCTGCTGTATTGATTTCTTCGATGATTTCTCCATTTTTATTAAAATAATACCCAAAGGCTTCAGCTACAGCACCATTTTCCAAGAGTTCTCCAATTTTTTCTTTGCTCAATCCTCTTCTATGGGCCATTCTGTCAGCCCTCCCAATACCAAAAAGCAGGATATCTATTTTTTGAATATAATCCATTGCTTCTTTGATATGGGGGTCTTCGTATAAGCTAGTCAATACATCCTTGGAAATATGATCCGGCATATACAATAGCTTATAGGATGCGCCCAATTTCTTTGCTAGATTTGCAGCAATGGTATTGGCTTGTTTTTCTACATCCTTCCCCAAGCCTCCTCTAGCTGGAATGATTGTCATATTGGATTTAGGAATTGGGTCATCGGACATCTCATCAGCAATCAACGCCATGGTTTGACCGCCTGTGACACCTATCACCGTATTTGCATGAAGCAGAGTTTTTAAATAAGCTGATGCAGCTTTTCCAATTTCACGCAGCACCATGGGATCCTCATTCACATTTCCAGACACAACAATAGCTTTTTTTATCTGCAATCTTTTTTGAATGTGCTTCTCAATTCGCGTTAAACCCTTAAATCTATGTATAAACCCTTTTAATACCTCCAGTGTATTCTCTCCAAGTTCTGTGGTATTCATTCCTTCAGCTTTAATTTCTATAAATCCCTGTTCCTTTAAAAAATTAACTTCTCCGCGAATTACACGTTCCCCCATCCCCAAGGCTGCAGATAAATTTCTTCTCCCAATGGGTTGATTAAAATAGATCAGTCTAAGTATATTATATCTTTCTATTAAGGTTTCAATCATCTCTGGTACAATTTTTTTTTGTAACTCAAGCAACTTGTCTAAATCAATATCTTCTCTCATACTTAACTTTCTCTACCCTCCCTATTGGGAATTTAAAAACATACTCTGAGCCGTGGGACTTTAATGTTCCCTATAGACATTTTTAGTCCCTATCGCTTCAAAAAAATATCTCACCCATATTTTAGTATATTTTTACATAAAGGTCAATAGCAGATAAAAATCATTTTAATAATTACAGCTTTTTTTCACAAAAGGAAACGTTACAAATAAGCTATAGACTTACTAGTAACGTTTTCTTTTTGAAGATGATGGAATTTTCATCTCATCCCTATATTTTGCAACAGTTCTTCTGGAAATATTAATTCCCTTGCTCTGTAATTCTTCTGCTATATTTTGATCACTAAGGGGCTTTTTGTGGTTTTCTTGTTCTATCATTTCACGAATCATCGTTTTTATACTTTCAGAGGCAATCCCTTCGCCTTCCTGATTGGATACACCACTGGTGAAGAAAAATTTGATCTCAAAGACACCTCTAGGGCTCTGCATATATTTTCCATTTATCGCACGGCTTACAGTTGACTCATGAACACCTACTTCTTCTGCGATTTGTTTTAGCGTTAATGGTTTTAAACTTCTCTTGCCCTGTTCAAAAAAGTCAATCTGATAGTCTACGATGGCTTTCACTACCTTATAGATAGTCTGCCTTCTCTGTTCAATGCTTTTTATTAACCACATGGCTGCATTTAACTTGTCAGATAAGAATTTGGATGCATTTGTGTCTTTATCTTCATTCATCAGCAGCCTTCTATAATATGGGTTGATCGTTAGTCGTGGTGCTGTTGTATCATTAACAATAACAACATACTCTCCATCAACTTTTTCTACACAAACATCGGGTGTGATGTATTTCACCTCATCCCCAGAACTATAGACTCTTCCAGGTTTGGGTTCCAATGTTTTTATAAAATCTGCTATTTCTTGAACTTCTTTAAGGGATATATTCAATTCTTTAGAAATATTTGTTATTCTGTTTTCAGCGATATCATCTAGATGGTTAGAAATAACAGCTATAATCTTAGGATTTTTTATTTCTTGCTGATTCACCTGTATCAGTAAACACTCCCTTAAATCCCGTGCAGCAATTCCAGCGGGATCAAAGGTTTGAATAATCCCCAAAATCTGCTCAACCTTTTCTTGATTGACACGAAAATAAGAAGCTATATCCTTCGTATTAGTAGTTAAATAACCATTTCTATCTAAACTCTCAATAATGAATCTTCCAATATTTTTATCACTATTTTTCAAAATGGAAAACTGTAACTGGAACAATAGATGTTCTGTTAGTGTGGTATCCATAGAGACAAACTGTTCAAAAGAAACATCTTCCTTGTCATCTCTAAATTGCACCTGTTGATAACTAATATCGTCATATTCTTTTAAGTACTCTTTCCAATCAATCTCTTCTTTTTCAGTTTTTTCTAATTTTTCCATCTTAGTATTTGCTTCATTTTCTAAGGCAGGGGATAAGTCTAACACAGGGTTTGTAAGCAGCTGTTCGTCTAGAAATTGGTTCAGTTCTTGTGTATTGTATTGTAGTATCTGTATAGCTTGTTTTAACTCTGGTGTCATAACAAGCTTTTGTATCTGTTCAATATTTAAGTTAAACCCTATCTTCATTCTTTCCTTCCCTCCCTTTGTTCAAACACTTCCATAAGCTCTATAGAAGAATCATACTTATTTGTCTATTATTATAGCATTAAAATATTGTTAAATAAAGTAAGTTCCACAATTTGTTTAATGATTAAAGGGAAATAGACAGGATTTTTCCTGTCTATTGATCTCCTTTTTCATAGGGAACACCACTTGCGGCTGGCGCTACGGCTTTACCCACAAAACCCATCAGCACAATTAAAGTAATAACATATGGAATCATAGAAAGTAGATTGGTTGATAACTGCAACCCTACTTGTGGACTTCCCAAATAGATCTGTACACCAGTTGTGGCACCAAAAAGCAGACATGCTAACATGGCTCCTTGGGGCTTCCATTTTCCAAATATGGTGGCAGCAAGAGCAATGAATCCTTGACCAGATATCAGTGTCGGTCTAAATGACGCAACGATTGCCATGCTCAGGGAAGCTCCGCCTAAACCTGCCAATACTCCTGATAAAATCACTGATAAATATCGAATTCTTCCAACATTTACCCCTAGTGTATCGGCAGCTTTTGGGTGTTCTCCTACAGCTCTTATACGCAATCCTAGCTTTGTCTTATACAACACATACCATGCTATAGCCACTAATATAAAAGCAATATAAACAGATGCATACTGGTTAAAAATAGTATTGCTAATCGTATTAGGCTCTAAAAATTGATTAAATGGTCGCGGTAGTTTTGCATCCAAAGGGATGGGTGGTGTTGTAGTGGCATTTTCAAATAGTCTTCGTGATAGAAACAGGGCCAGCCCAGGTGCTAAAAAATTGATAGCAATACCCGATACCGTTTGATCTGCATGAAAGGTAACAGAAGCAATGGCATGAATCAGCCCAAAAAATCCTCCTGCCAGCCCTCCAATTAAAAAACCAATCCATGGAACCCACCACAGTTGTCCATAAGCATCGGAAAGTATATAAGCTGATGCAGCACCAGCAAAGGCACCAATGGTCATCATTCCCTCTATTCCTATATTTACTACTCCTGCATTTTCTGAAAATACAGCTCCCAGTGCACCATAAATTAATGGTGTTGCATACATCAAAGTAGTTGCTAAAATAAATGCAATATCTCTCATGATTTATTTGCCCTCCTTTTGGAGTTTATTTCTATTTAACAATAAGAGCAAATGTCTAAAGATCCTATACGTTGCAACAAAGAAAATAATAGAACCGATAACAATGTTAATCACTTCTGTAGGTACACCTATAGTCTGCATTTTGCTCCCTCCATAGGTCAACCCTCCAAATAAAAAGGCAGATAATATCACGCCAAAGGGGTTATTGTTTCCAATTAAGGCTACTGCAATACCATTAAAACCATTGCCCTCCATAGCAGCTAGAATGGATACCCTAAATGATACGCCCATAACATGGAGGGCTCCTGCTGCGCCAGATAAGGCTCCAGCAATAGCCATAGACAACATAATACTCCCTTTTACATTGATTCCACCGTACTCTGCTGCATCTTTATTATATCCTACAGCTCTTAGCTCATAACCAATGGTTGTCTTAAATAAGATGTAGTAAATTACAACCGTAAATACCAAGGCTACTACGATTCCCCAGTTTACTTTTGTAGCTGGTCCTAACCAATCCTTCATCCAGGCAATTGATATTCTTGCGGTTTCCTGAATATCATAAGATGCTTCTGAATTAGGTCGCTTAAATCCAGGCTGCTGAATGATGAAGTTCATTCCATATAGAGCAATCCAATTGAGCATAATGGCTGCAATTACCTCATGAATTCCAAATCGAGCCTTTAGAAAACCAACCAAACCTCCCCATAATCCTGCAGCTAAAATAGCTCCTAAAAAAACAATAGGCACATGCAAAATAGTTGGCAGCTGGATAAAATAACCCAATAGGGTGGCCGTTAAAGCACCCACAATAAACTGTCCCTCTGCACCGATGTTAAAAAGCCCTGTCCGAAAAGCAAAGGCAACTGAGAGGCCTGTTAAGATTAAAGGCGTAGCACGAATAATCGTCCATGCAATGTATCTAGGACTAGAAAAAATGCCTTCTAACATCAACAGATAGGCAGTCAAAGGATTGTATCCAGATAGCAAGATAACAACCGCTCCAACTAGCAAACCCATAATAATCGATAAAAAGGTAAGCATCAAGGTTTCATTAATAATGATGGTCTTTATTTTTTCTAAGTTGCTTTTATTTATCATGGGTAGCACCTCCTGCCATCATAAGACCCAATTCATTTTCATTGGTCTCTTTGGCATTAACTTGTCCAACAATCTTCCCTTCATATATCACCGCAATATTATCAGAAACACTCATTACTTCATCCAATTCAAAAGAAACCAGCAGTACAGCCTTATTTCTATTTCTTTGCTCTACTAAAAATCCATGCACAAACTCAATAGCACCCACGTCTAATCCTCTAGTAGGCTGGGCTGCAATAAGCAGCTCTGGATCGTTGGTAATTTCTCTAGCAATAATGACCTTTTGCTGATTTCCACCAGATAGAGATTTTGCTTTTATATCCTTGCTTCGAGGTCTTACATCAAATTTCTCCATCATTTTTTCTGCAAAATTACCAATTTCTTCGAAATCTAATCTTATTCCCTTAGAAAAAGGCTCTTTTCTGTAGTTTTCTAAAACTAAATTTTCTGCTACTGTAAAATCTAATACCAAACCGTGTTTTTGTCTATCCTCTGGAATGTTGCTTACCCCAGATTCAAAAATCTCTCTCGGAGTACGATTGGTAATATTCTTTTCATTAATGATTATTTTGCCGGATTTCACCTTTCTCAAACCAGTAATTGCCTCTATTAACTCTGTTTGCCCATTACCATCTACACCAGCTATTCCTAAGACTTCACCGGCTTTTACCTCTAAATTTAAACCTCTGACCACTTCATGACCTCTGTTATCTTCTACTACAAGATTTTCAATCTTTACAACTATATCTCCAGCTTCTTTCTTTTCTTTTTCTACTTCAAAATTAACTTCTCTTCCTACCATCATAGATGCCAATTCATTTTCTGTCGTCTTATCTACATCTACAGTTCCTATCTTCTTACCTCTTCGAATAATCGTACAATAATCAGCAGCAGCCTTAATCTCTTTTAACTTATGGGTAATTAAAATAATTGATTTCCCTTGTTCAGTAAGGTTATGCATAATTGTAATTAGTTCTTGAATCTCCTGTGGTGTCAGAACAGCAGTTGGTTCATCGAGGATAAGAATATCAGCTCCCCGATAAAGGGCCTTTAGTATTTCTACTCTTTGCTGCATACCCACCGTAATATCTTCTATTTTTGCTTCTGGATTCACTTGCAATCCATACTTTTCTGAAATATCTCGAACATCCTTGATTGCTCGTTGCATATTGATTCGATTCAATCCATTGGTGGGTTCCATTCCTAATATAATATTTTCTGCAACTGTAAAAGGCTTTACCAGCATAAAGTGCTGATGGACCATCCCAATGCCATGGGCAATGGATACATTTGGGTTTTTAACCTCTACTTTTTGCCCATTTATCCAAATCTCCCCGCTGCTAGGTGTATACAAGCCATATAATATATTCATAAGTGTAGATTTACCCGCACCATTTTCTCCAAGCAATGCATGGATTTCACCTTTATGTACCTTAAGATCAATATGGTCATTGGCGACAAAATTGCCGAATTTTTTTACAATCTGTTTCATTTCAACCACTGGCGTATTGAAGTCAATATGCTCTTTGTGACTATTCAAAAGGATACCTCCTAACTACTGAAAATTGTATAAGTTGCTTTTATTATTATACTAAACTTCAGTTTTCATCACAACTAAATATGAGAAGGTTACAATTTCTCTAATTTTGCAATTGAATATTGAGGCCCAGAACATCTGTCCTGGGCCCCGTGGTTCTGTTTTATTGCACTTCAAATGCTTCAAACTCTTCTTTATTTTGTGGTACTACAATTTCTCCGCTAATAATTCTCTGCTTTAGAGCATCTACTTCAGTTAGTATCTCTTTAGGTACATGCTTATCGGAAGTAGGTGCAATATCTACGCCACCTTCTGCCAATCCATAAGTAACGGTTGTTCCTCCAGGGAATTTGCCAGCTTTTAGGTCTTCTGCAATATGATACATTGCACTGTCAACACGCTTCATAGCTGAAGTAATCACATGGTCTGGTGCATCTGGATTTTGATCCTTATCTACACCAATAGCAAATTTGTTTTGCTCCCTAGCAACTTCAATCATACCATTTCCAGTATCTCCAGCAGCATGGAAAATGATGTCTGCTCCTTGTTGATACATACTCTCTGCAATACTTCTTCCAATAGCAGGCTTGTCAAAGGCACCTGCATATTGACTGAGTACTTCAACATCTGGATTTGCATATTTTACACCAGCTTTAAATCCATATTCGAATTTATGAATTACTGCAAAATCCATACCACCAATATATCCAACTTTATTTGTTTTTGTCATCTTACCTGCTATGTATCCTACTAGGAAGGACGGTTCTTGTTCTTTAAAAACAACACCTACCAAATTATCAGGTGTATCTTCATATGCATTATCAATGATAGCAAATTTTTGATCTGGATAGTTTTTTGCAGCCTCTTCAATGGTATTTGCCATCAAGAAACCAATTCCCCAAACAAGATCATTTCCTTGATCTACCAAGGTTTCAATATTGGTTTCATAGTCTGCCTCTTGTTTTGACTCTTGATAGTTTGCCTCAATGCCCAAATCATTTTTGGCTTTTTGAAGTCCCTCCCAAGCAGATTGGTTAAAGGAACGATCATTTACACCACCCACATCGGTTACCATAGCAATTTTTAAAGGCTGCTCTTCTGGAGCTGGTTGTTCTCCTTGAGGTGCTGGTGCTGGTGCTTTTGGTGCACAGCCGGCTAATAAACCTATAACAAGCACCATTGCTAGAAATACTGACATTCTTTTTCTTAACATCTAAGATTCCTCCTCATATTTTTTTGTCTTCCCCTAGACATTAGCTTTACAATATTCTATATATCTTTGTCAAAATCCTTCTATCATCCTATTTTTTTCTATTTATTTTTTTATTATACAAGTAAGGGCTAAATAGAAATAGCTCTAGCATCACTAGAGCTATTGACTTAACATACATCTCCTTCTTGCACAGCAAACCCTGATTTTGCTAGTATCCCAATCCCTGTTTCTACTTTTTCCTCATGTACAAGGATAATAGGTCCTGTACAGCCCATGCCACTTTCTGCATAAATTCCAGCTTTCCATAAGGTTTTCACAGCTTCTTCCAGATCCATGATGTCAATTCCAGTAATCGTTCCTGTTACTATTTCCTTAGGAGGAGCTATTACTTCCATTTCATTCTTTGGTAATCTTAACTCCTTTGTATGTTCTCTCAATATGTCATCTAGATTTGCAGCTCTTACTTTTTCAAATTCTTTTTCAATCACTTCTACTAAACTTCCTTGGCATAATTTTGCTGCATACTTTAAGGCATTGGAAACCACTGGAATGCCCGATGCTCTGGATAGAATCAGTATAATTCGTTTGTAATCCTCCCCTATGCCTGGTCCATAGCCATAGCCTAAAGCCTCATAGCTTCCTCCAGTAGTATAGGAGGAGAACACTTTCATCATAATATTTCCTGTAAGTGTATCTGTTACCATCACATCAACGGTCCCTGTTAAAAGATCGTTCCCTCTCATAATAGCCCCTCCATCAGAACGAAGGGATTCAGAAAAGTAAATGGGATATCCATTTTTACTTAAATCTTTCAGTATTTTCTCTACTTGTCTTGCGCCATCCAAGTTTAAAATTCCTAAAGTTGGTTTTTCTATCCCCATAGCTTTTGCTGTGATAATCCCATAGATGGCATTTTTAACCATAGCTTCTACCCGATGGGCTGAAGAAGTTCCTGTGGTTGTTGTTAGGTACATCTCTCGTCCCATCCCTGGAGTAACGACTCTTCCCACAGTAGATACACCTATAGGAAAATTGTAGTGCATGGTAACACAGGATTGAATATAGCCGTTATCTAACAATTCCTCCATCTTCTTATGCATTTCGCCCTCTGTCTGAACCTCTACAACCTCTAGATTGGTATTTATCTTAGGTCCAATGAGAATCACATCAAAATCCTTACTCTCTCTTACTGCAGCCTCTGCTCCCTTTACTAAGTTCTCTGCTCCATGCTCACTGCCTAAGGTAGTAAGTCCTACCTTTATCTTTTCTCTATATCTCCCAGTTTCAATAGCATCTGCAATATCCATAAATGCTTTTCCAACCATCTGTTTCACAGTTTTATCATGATTCATTTCTATCACTCCTTTTCCTGTAAAAGATGGGCTGCAAAATCTCTCATGGCTTCTGCAATGAAGCTCTTAATTTTTTCTTGACTTACAGCTTGCTCCTTCTTCTCAATTTCTCCAGTATTTCTTTCTAAAACAATAGATACGCCGTCAAACTGATTGGTCATCCGTCCTAAAAATAAACTTCCTTTTCCCACAATCATTGCCCTATTATAATTTCCCTGAGTCAAGTCTTCTTTGGCAAAGCCTATATAAGGCACTCCTGATGGAATATGGCCCTGAGTAGGTGCCCAACCTGGCATACCATGTTTTTCTACAAAAGCTCCTAACTCTTTTCTCTCTAACTCATTTCGTTTTACTCCCAAGGCCGCAATCATTTTATAGTTGGCTTCTGGTACATCTCCTGCGCCTGCAGGCTTTGTAACATCAGGATTTTGCATTTCTACAGAATATTTATCAATATCAGTGATTTTTAATCCGCCTCTATCTAAAGGAGCGGTAATCAGGGCTGTAATAACTGCTTGTGGTGAAGATCCAGTTCCTACGGTATGACGCCCTACCAAATCTGTACGAAGTATCGGATAAATACCATCATTCTTACTTACCAGTACAGCAAATCCTCCTAATACATCCTCTAGGATAGGCATTCCTTTTTTTACATGATCCTTTCCGTTCATCCCTAGTTTTGCAGTAGCACCCCCTGCAACTAGCACTACATTATTATATACACCGGATTGAACTAAAGCAGCAGCCTGTATAAGTGCATGGGTAGGGGCAGCACAAAAACCTCGGGTATCGGAACCAGTAGCATTGATTGCACCTGCAACTTCAGCAATGGCTTTTGCAAAGTTTCCTCCACCTCTTTGATTCATATCGCCACAGGCTTCTTCAGAACACTCAATCACATAATCTATTGCATTTATATCTATACTGTTTTTTTCAACCAAATGTTTAAAGGCTAATAATCCTGATGCTTTTGCCACTAAATTCTCAAAAAGAACATGGGCATTTAAATTTGGATCAATATCGTGGGCTCTCTTTACGCAGCCCACTAGGTTCCCTTCATGATAGAGGCTTTCTCCATGCTGTTCTTTTATTATTCTCTCAATTTCCGCTATATCTTCTCCCTCTTTAAGATGTGAAATTTCTGTAGAGGAAAATAGAGGATGTTTTTCAAACTTATGAATAATGGATTTTGTAAAGTTCTTTTCAAGTTTCACCAGATCAAAGGCATCGCATATTTTCATCATACCAATGAATTCATCTTGAGGCATAATCTCTCCAAATTTACCGAATCGGGCTGCATTAGGTACATCTTTATTGTACCAGGGCATTTCGTAATTTCTTAGGTCCTCTGGTGTAAGATTTCCAATATAGACTTGATTGGGTGCATACTGAATTACTTGTTCATAGCTTCTTGTATGCTCTGGTACCTTTTTTAAATATTCCGAGTTAGGATTGGCTAGTTTTTCCATAGTTTGAGTCGTTCCACTGTGAAGAATCATATCAGGAGTATGGACAAGTACATAACTTGCCCCCTTTACAACTGCATAGTTCATATGCTACACCTCCATATTTTTTATTTAAAAACCTTAGGGCAATATTCTTCCGCAGCTCCCAGCTGCAGACTATGATAATAAAGAATGGAAAAATTTATAATCAATAATATGATATAAATGGGTGATGCAATTATCACCCATTTATGCACTAGTCTCAACAACTGCCAGCTGCGGAAACAGCTGGTTATCTTAATTTTCAAATACCTTTTGACCTTCTACTTCTGTTTGTAGTGCTTCAATTGCTTTCTCAACAATTTTTCTTCTCAGTTTTTTCTCTTCCGCAGGTTCTAAGGATGGATTGCCCAGAGGATGAGGTATAGCAACAGCTGGAACAATTCGGTTTGCTCCTACTGTTAGAGAAATAGGCACAACGGTGCAAATATGCACCACTGGAATTCCTGCCCTTTCTATTTCTTTTACCATCGTTGCACCGCAACGTGTACAAGTACCTCAGGTAGAAGTAAGAATAACAGCGTCTATTCCATCTTCTACTAATTCCTTTGAAAACTCTGCAGCAAATTGTTTGGAGCTTGCCACGGAAGTACCATTTCCTACAGTTGTATAGAAATATCTATATAATTCGCCTATAACCCCTTCTTTTTCTAATTCTCGCAGCACATCTACAGGAAGGACTCTGTCCGCATCAGTATTGGCATAGATAGGGTCATA
>JBFNEZ010000037.1:0-24641 GCA_040797825.1 Thermotaleaceae bacterium
TCATATACAGCTATAGGATAATGATAGTAGTTATAGACAAACATCCCAAGAAGTACCACAACAGCGCAGCCTAGAGTTATTCTTAGGACTTTTAGTATTTTACCCTTCATATTTCTTTTTTCCTCCCCCTAGTAGAATTGTAACTTCAATATATCACATCCTCATTAATACAACTCAACCTGTGCCTCAATGGCTCTCCATAGGGCTCCTTCCTTATCCAGTATATCCTTTATCTCTTCGTAAGGTATTTCAAAAGAAGGCGTTCCTGCCGCATAGGGTGCAATTTCGTAAACCTGATAATAGATCTTCATCCCTTTTTCTGTAAGCAAAAAGTATTGTCCCGCGCTGATAGTAGGCTCTGCCCCTTCAAAATACATGGCGTCTTCATCATCTTGCTGCATTTCTATTTGCTTTTTTACAATTGATTCTAATCGCTTCATATAGTTACTGTCAGAGATAAATAAGTCTTCCATGCTGTAAAACTTTCCTGTACGAATATTCATATGATGGCCGCTGAACCAAGGAGTTCCATGAGCAGCGCCGATTGGGAAAAAGTACCCATTCTCTACAATGGTAACAACTTCTCCCAGTTCTTTAATCTCAAAATCTCTATCTACTATTTCATAATATATCTCTTCTGGATCTGTTGTTCTTTCTTCCTTAATAAAAATCTTCTTTAAATCCTCATTTAGCTGACTTTCAATGCCTTTATCAGGATGGTTTTCAATTTGAGGATAGTAAGTTAATGAAAATCTATCCGGTCGATACTTTTTTGCTCTAATCCTTCCGCCATTTTTCAAAGAATAGCTGTATTCAGAACGCCAAATTTCTTTTCCCTCCTTTGTGAGATACAACAATTCATTGTCTAGCTCTACCTTAAGGAGACCATTGAATTCCTTTATTTGACCGATACCATAGAGTTTTGGAAATTTATCCAATGGTTTATATTGATCGTCGGTGATATAAGTATACACACCATCTGAAAGATAATGCATGCCTTCTTCAACTTTGTCTATCTGATAATAAATAAAATCGCTCAACAGCTTACCTTCTTTATCTATGATAGCCTTAGGACTATAGTCTAGCCACATCCACATCCATCCCATATCCTTCACAGGATTGCTAACAGCATACAATCCCGCTCCAAGATCTTGGACACTTCCATACTTAGGTTCTATCACAAATGCTCCCTTTTTATCAATTAAAGTCCATAGATAGTTGTCTTGAGTATCTGAAATCATTACTTCTCCATACCCGTTTTTAAAAGGCTTTGCTTGCAAAAACTCCGCTTCTGTGATTTTTTTGCCATCTATTGTCATGTAGCCTTCTTTACTGGTAGCTTCATCTCTATATATCACTATATCTTCACTGATTTCACCAACAATATCCTCATCTAATGTACTTATAACATTTCCCTTTAAGTCAATAACCGCAAAGGATTTCTCCTCTATTTTAACAAGGGCTTTTCCGTTCTTAAAGGCGCTGCCCCAGATATACTGAGGCTCAATCACTACATTTCCCTCTCTATCCCTATAGCCATACCGTCTATTTTCCCAGTCAACAGATTCAGAGAACAGGGCTACGCCTTCACTATATTTATCTATATATCCTTTGCCTTGACCTATGATGCCTCCTTCTCTATTCATCAGTATATAACTTCCATTCTCATCTTTAACAGCTATGATAATTCCTTCATCGGTAGCCTGAATGTAGTGATAAACGGGCTCTAAAACATAATCTCCCTTTGTATTAATAATCCCATAGCTTTCACCCTTTTGAATGACTGCCAAGCCTTGAGAATCAAAATCTTCTCCACTGTTAAACTGAGGTTTGATGACAAACTGCCCCTGGTTGTTAATATATCCCCATTTTTTATAGTTTTCTTCATATACATAGGCAGGATATAAGGATGCGTTTTCTTCCTCATCTGTAGATACGGCCTTTTCACTTCTATTTCCACAAGCAGTTAGAAAAATTGCCAAACTAAATAAAATAAAAATCTTAGCGTATTTTTTCATCTTGACCCCTTCTTTTCTTATTAATTCAAGCTTCTGAAAATCTTCGCCAGCAGCCTGTTTTCCCTTATTATAGTATACCTTAAATAAGAGGATAAATATATTGCTGCTTCAGACAAATAGAACTTAGGCTCAAATAATAGAAGAATAATTTACTACCACAGAAACTGCTTAAAGGCTTTTAGGAAATATTTCCCTATGGTAAACTTAAGTAAAGTTATATTTGTCTGAAGCCCATGTACGATTCAAAATCAGTAGACCAATAGAGATAGGGGTGGTATCTAGTGAGACTCCATAGACTTTTAGGAATTATTATGCTGCTGGATTCTAGAGGAATAATGAAAGCCAAAAATCTAGCTAAAATACTTGAAACTTCAGAGAGAACTATCTACCGAGATATCGACATACTATGTGAGGCGGGCATTCCCATTCAAGCCATTGCAGGGCCTAATGGCGGATATACATTTATGGAGGGCTATACCATCAACGCCAATGTATTGGGAAGTGGCGATGCGCTCCATCTCTTACTTTCCAGTATGGGCCTTCGTCCAGAAAAAAACACGGAGATGGATCAGCAGCTTAAGAATGCCATTATTAAGTTGGAAAATAGTGTGTCCAAGGAACATAAAGAAGAAATTATCAAAGCCAAGGAAAGATTTTTTATTGATGCAGAGCCTTGGTGGGGGAAAAGAGTACAGCCTAAAAATATAGATATCCTAAAAAACGCTGTACTTAATTTGAAAAAATTAAAAGTAAGCTATAAAAAATATACGGGAGAGACTTCTGAAAGAACCATACGCCCCTATGGCGTTGTCGTAAAAAATTCTCAATGGTATATGGTAGCTTTTTGTGAACTTAAAAATACCATTCGGGTTTTTATGTGCAATAGGATTGAGCATATAGAAGTGCAAGATGAAGCTTTCTCTATGGAAGAAGGCTTTTCCCTTGAAGATTTTTGGGAAAATAGCAAGCAAGAATTTATAAAGCAGGCCTCCCCTAGAATAAGCCACACTGCCTATCTTGTTAAAATTCAATGTCATGGGGAAAAAAAACAAATGCTTCAGGGCTTTTATGTCCAGTTCTCCAGCAAAATAGGAGAATACTGGGTTTATGAGATAGACATGCTAAGCTTTCACACAGCGTGCAATGTCATATTTCCTTTAAGTGACAGGCTAGAAGTTTTAGAGCCTCTGGAGCTTAGAGAATACATAATTCAAAAATCCAATAATATTTTAAAATTATATGAACCAAATAGAATTCCCTGACAAACTATTGGCAAGGATTGCCTGATATAATTAGATATATCCAATAGATGAAGGGAGATAATAACAATGGAAGGAAAAATCACAACCATCCAAGGATTTAAAGCTGTGGGAATGACTTATTTGGGTGACAACAAAAACGGAGAAATTCCTAAACTCTGGGAAGCATTTAATGCACGCTTTAGGGACATAAAACACTTGGGGAAATCCATGCTGTTTTATGGTATCTGTGATGGAGAAATAGATTCCCAATCTCGGTTTCACTATTCTGCCTGTGCAGAGGTTGACAGCTTCGAGGATGTTCCAGAGAATATGGAGACAAAGGTAGTTGAAGAGGGCAAATATATGGTCTATACCTATACTGGTGCTATGAAGGATTTAGGAGAATTCTATGAGAACATATTTTCCAAGTGGCTTCCCGCCTCAGGTTGTGAAATAGACTGCAGGCCTCATCTGGAGTTGTATGACCATCGATACATGAACAGTGGAGAATTTGATATATACATTCCAGTCAAATAAAATGTTTTTACTTTAAATTATAAGAGAGCAACTGTACAAGACAGCTGCTCTCTTATAATTTAAAGGTCATATCCCTTACTATTTAATGGTTTGCCATAAAAGTCGATTCCCTTCAATATAAACATCCAACATATTGTTGTCATGCATATATGCCATATAGGAACGAATCGTACTCCCTACCAACACATACTGATTAAAGTCCATAGTCAATTGATATTGATCAAATATTTGTTTTAATACTTCTTCAAACCCGATCCCAGTCATACAAATGTTTTTTAGTTTTCCTATAATTTCATATACCTTGTTTCTATTTACTTCTATCAAAGGTTGAATATCCTTTGTGGGTTCTGCATGGGAGGGTATGAATAATTCCCCATCCAGCTTTTCCACCTTCGAAAGAGAATCCAAATATCCTGCTACATCATATAAAAAAGATATATGATATTTTTCTATAATCATCTCACTTGTCAATGCATCTGCCAAAAACCATACATTATCAGAGGTTTTTATTGCAATCATAGAAAGGGAGTGCCCATCTAGCCGAAGAATTTCTAATCCTTCTGGCAAATGCTCTTCTGTAAGCTCTTTTATCTCACTGGCAGGCGCCATCAAAAACTTATTTTTCAGTTCTTTGCAAGGATATCCTCCGTAAAGGAAGGATGGCTCAAGTACGGGATTTGCAATAAAGGCAGTGTCTACACCCACTGAATATGCAGGACAGCCCAATCTTTGCTGCAATAAGGCATTTCCTCCTATATGATCCGCATGGGAATGGGTGTTTATAATCATCTTCAGATTCCATCCATTCTCATTGATGATTTTTTGTACTTTCTTCCCAGCCTCTTTGTCATTGCCACTGTCAATTAGACAAACATCTTTATTATTGATCTGATAAATCCCCATTCTCACAGGACAATGAATATAATAGGTTTTTTCTCCAACTTGAATCAATTCGTACATCCTTATCCCTCTTTTTTAAGATTTCTTTTATTTACCCTTTTTACCCCTTGACGCTCTATTTGGCAAAACCTTAGGGCAAAATGACTTCCTTAGGCTTTTATTCTTTCTAGGGTGCTTTCAACACACTCCACAGTACCATATCTGCCATTGTAGATATTAAAGTTATAGAATTTATACAAATCCTCAGCTAACATACTGCCATTATCAAAGGTTGTGTTTGTTTTTTCTGGAATGATCAGTTTAAACCCATGCTCAAAGGCCACTTTACAAGTAGCATCTATGCAATATTCTGTTTGCATACCTGTTAGGATTAATTGCTTTATTTCCCTGCTGTCCAGATACTCCTTTAAGCTAGTTTCCCTGAAGGCAGAATTATAGTGTTTATTGATTACCGTTTCACCACTCTCTGGATAAATCTCTTTATAAATCTTCCACCCCTCTGAATTGGGTTCCAACTCACCACCAGCTGCATCCTCATGTTGGATATAAATAACCTCTACGCCATTTTCTCTGCATGCTTTAATTAGCTTTTTTATATTCCCAATGACTTCCTCTGCTGCAAATGGCTTGGCCAATACCAAGGCATTTTGCACATCTACAACTAAAAGTGCAGTATTTTTCATTCGTCTATCCCCCTTTTATCCTTTCCCTATATCTAAATTTATTGAATCAATTATGCCATAATCTGTAATTTGTGTAAACATGTTTTTAACGATATGAAGTAAATAAAGAAAATGCTGCAGCGTTCTTACCAGAAGGCCTTGAACTAGTTTCAAACCAGAGTACGGCTTATTTCATTGAGTAGCAATATGCAAGTGAATCTGGTGAAGAGTACCTTGATCCAGTTTGCAGCCAATACCGTGAAACAATTATTTTACTATCTGCAATCTATAAGGGTTCCCTTGTAGCCTTGACAGTCGATGTTCTACTTCATCTTCATGATTTGAATGGATAGTTATAAATCCAAAACGGACTCTTATTGATGCCTTTCTGTTAAATACTATCAAGATGATTTTTCTTTAATTTTAAACTGTAATTTCAATCCGATTCCCATCGGGATCACTTATGACACTCTCAAAGTATCCATCTCCAGTAGTTCTAGGCTCACTAAGTATCTCATATCCATCCACTCTAAGCTTTTCTGTTAGAGACATAACTTTCTCTTTGCTGCCTACGCATATAGCAAAATGTGCTAAGCCAATATGGTCAAATATACCATCCTTTAATCTTTCCTGAATAGGAGGCATCTGCATGAGCTCTAACCGACATCCCTCATCAAAGGATAAAAAATACGACTCAAATCCTGTCTTCCTATTTCTATATTTCTCATTAGATTTGGCTTCAAAATATGAGCTGTAAAAATCCTTAAGCCTTTCTAAATCTACTGTCCACATTGCAATGTGTTCTACCTTCATACGGTCCCCTCCTTCTTCTTATATTCCCTATTGAACTTTCATACTACCTATATTCAGGTCACAGCAACTATATGAAAATGCTTAAATAGATTTAATAAACTAAATTTGCTGCTGAGTAAGAGACTTCTTCAAGAAATAGTAATATCCTCCAATTTTTTTCTCCTTATATTTTCCCCAAAAAATTTTTGACCCTAAGGAACCATATAAAGGAAATATCCATCTAATAAGTGTACTACTTAGCTAAGTAAAAAAACAGGAGGTTAACATGGAACTTGTATCATTTCTTGACTATAGAAAAAAGTCACCGGTCTATAAGGCTAGGAAAGGAGATAAAGAAGCATTTTTATCACTCATTGATGAAAATCGATTAAACATTTATCGTGTGGCTAGAGGAATTTTAAGCAATGAAGAAGATATCAAGGATGCAATCCAAAACACCATAATAAAAGCATTTGAAAACATCCACACTTTAAAAAATGATCAATATTTCAAAACGTGGCTCATAAGGATTTTGATCAATGAATGTAATGAGACCTTAAGAAAAAACAAAAGAAATATTTCACTGGATGAAAAAATTGATGGCATCTCTGAAGAGTATACCGATAGTTATGAAAATATGGATCTCATTGGCGCCATAAATTCATTAAGTGAAGATTTAAGAGTCACTATTACTTTATTTTACTTTGATGATATTTCAGTTAAAACTGTAGCAGAGATTTTAGGAACTTCAGAGGGAACTGTTAAATCAAGGCTTAGTAGAGCCAGGGAGAAACTTAAAGAACTACTTGGGAAGGATGTATCGTTATGATGAATGATGAAACTTTATTTGACCGTAAGATGAAAGAAAGATTCAAAAAGGAAGTATACGAAATTCCAGAAAATATTCACTTAGAATTAGAAAACATATCCAACAGGATTAGAAGTCGAGAAGAAAATCCTATTAAAAAATCAAGTAAGAGAAAAAGAATAGGACTGGCAGCAGCATCCGTATTCTGTGTATTATGGGCATCCACGGTAATTATGCAGACAGCTTTTGCACAGGATATTCTCAATCAGATTATTAGAAATTTGTCTTTGAAAAATATAACCATATTTGAAAACAAGGACTACCAATGGGAAGATAAGGATATTCCTGCAGCAGCCAAAGGAAAGGTATTTGATAAGGATAAAAATATAATAGAAAAAATTACATTGGCCAATAAAGACGAAATGTATGATGCCCATGGAGAAAGAGTCTTTGATGTAGACCCTGATGGAACTTTAATCACAGAAGCGGTTCAAAGGGAAAATGCAGAAAGAAATGCAAAAGAGAATCCAATTGATAATCTGATCATTAAAGATCCTAAAAAATTAAATGGATATACTTGCTTTGATGTAAAGTTACCATCCTATCTACCAGAAGGTTTTGAATTTGATTATGCTGAATTTTACAAAGATGATAATGGAAAAATATATGATGAAATGTGCAGCTTGAATTTTATCAACTTAAAAACCGATGCGGCTATCTATATAAGCCAAACCTATATATCTGAAGAAACCTCTAGTGAAACAGCCTTTAATAATATTGAAAAAACAAAGGTCAATGGAAGAGATGCCATTGTAGGTGATGAGGGAATTGTCTGGGAAGTACATGGTATTCGTTATTTAATGTATACCTATGACCTAGGGAGAGTTGAAAGCGTAAAAATTGCTGAATCCATTAGATAGTCAAAGGTTAAAAATCGCCTTTACTTGGAATAGGGTGTCCCCTATTCTTGTAGAGGCGATTTTTTCATGAACAAAAATTCATTATTGTCAATCAAATCAAGTATAGCCCCATTCACCCTATGTCCCCACTGCAGCTTTATTTAAATTGCTCCCAATCTCCATACTCCATATAAACTCTTACTTTGTTGGCAACACTGCTTCCACAAAGCTTTTCAATAATAAACAAAGATAGATCAATCCCAGCAGATATACCTGCTGATGTAGATATTTTATCATAGCTCACAAACCTTTTATCTGTTCTAACAGTTGCCTTTGGGGCAATTCCTTTAGGATCCTCTATTACCTCATGATGGGTAGTACATTCTATATTATCCAGAAATCCCAATTTCCCAAGAAGTCTTGCTCCAGAACATACGGACATGGTCATTTTAGAGCTGATGCAGCTGCTATTCACCCATTTTAGAACATTCTCTTTCTTAATTTCTGACTTTGTCCCTTCACCCCCTGGAATAATTAAAATATCAATCCTAGGATGATCGGCAAAGCTAAAATCAGGTAGTATTTTGAGTCCATTTACGGATTTTATTTCTTGCCCCTCTTCTGATACCGTAAATACATGAAACATCGCATCATTATACACTTCAGATACATCTGAAAAAACTTCATAGGGCCCTGCAAAATCTAGGAGCTCTACATTATTAAACAAAAATATCCCTACATTATACATTGACAATCTTCCCCCTTTAATTGATTATCCTATAGCTCTCATAACAAAAAACACAAGGGTAAAAATCTCTACTAGATACAGCTGGTTCTCCTAAATCAGTCTTCAATAAGCATTAATATCTTTGTAAATTCAACTAATTTTTCTTCTCTTAGATATCTAACAACTGAATCTAAATAATCCTTATCTGGAAGAATCGTTTTCGATAAGGACTGAATCAGCTTAAGAGCTAATTCATCATTCATGCCTTTATTGTAAACAGCCAGACCAACTAGATTAAATTTCAATAGGCCATAGATCACACATAATTTCAAGTACGAGTTCCAAATATTTTTCAATCTAAAAAGCTCACTGCTATAGATGAAAATATAGTTTACAAGAAAATTCTCTAAAATATAGGATTTGTTATCCAGGTAAGGTCTTAGATATTTTTCATAGTTTCTTTTATATTGAACTTCCAGCTCCTTATTTTTGACCTTTGAAAAGGCATCCAGAACTTGCATCAAGCATTCGATATATCCTTTTGAAAAAAAACGAATGGTGTCGCCTTCTTTGAATTTCATTGAAAGTATTGTATTTAAATAGTCAAATTGTCCTCCCCCTTGAACTTTAACATTATCCGGAATCCTTCTAAAGTCTTCTTGACCCATAGAAATTTTCGACTTTTTAATTGCAAGCAGTACTTCTTTATAAGAAGTGTCTGAAAGGTCAATTTCCTCTAATACTTGATTTAAAAAGAAACCTACCCGTGCTATTCTTTCGGTTAACCTAATTCTTCGAGTTTGTAGCATATGGATGATTTCTGTTCTAATTTCTTTGATGATTTCTATCTCATCTGGATTTTCCATGATGGGTATGGTTATGTAGAGGTCATTCATTTTTACAGTATCCTTAATCCGCTCAAAATAGATGCCCTTTTTATTTAATAAGACCCTTTCAGCAGCAACGGAACAAGAAACTTCCAATCCCCTTTCTATTTCATCATTTAGAAGGAGAACTGCTCGAGGATAGCTTTTACATGTTTTTGACAGGCTGCTTTCTCCCATATGGATGAATATCTCACAAAGATTATTTTTATTTAAAAAGGGGCATGTCATTTCCTTACTTAGATTGATCAGAGCAAAATCATCGGCACTTATAGCTGCTTCATTTAAAGAGATCCCTGTTTTTACAATCTCTTTAATAATCTCATTGTCACTTTGAAGATATTTTTCATAGCTGAATTTATCCACGATTATTTTCCATCGTTCGCAGCAAGTTTCTTTGCATTGAATTGGATCACATTGAAACTTGCTATAGTACTCTGGCTGTACTATGCTAAATTCTTTGTTCATATGCATATACTTTAGAAATCTCCTCGTTGAAAATTTATGATTTATCTATAAATAATAGTATCATATGTTTTAAGAATTTACTTCACTGATTTCAATTCTATCTTTCAAATATTGTATTTTTTTCCTGCTATGTGAAGTATTCAATTTTAGCATTATGAAAATTATCTTCTATAAGCTGGAGCATAACCGCTTTCATTTGACTGCTCTTTTCCTTTGGGTAAACGTACTTGAATTTTCCGTAAGGACCCCATTTAAGCTGTCTGATTTCCTCATCTAAGTCTAATTCTGTCCTTGGAAACCTAGTAAGGATCAGTTCTTTTGCAGTAGCTGTAAATCGGTGCTGTATCAGTTCGAAGGTAATCTCTTCTTTATATGACTCTAATTCAGAACTTAATTTACAGATTAAATCCTTATAGTCTTTCTGCCAATTATCGTATATCATAATAGGGGCAATAATAAATCCCAATGGATATCCAGCCCCTCCAATTTTTTTCGCAGCTTCTATCCGTTCTTCAAAACTTGCAGTATTATGCTCAAATTTATCTATAATAGCTTTCGTATTGATGCTAAATCTAAACTTGCTATGTTTATTGTGGTGAATATCTAGAAAGGAATCCACATTATCATATTTTGTGATTATTCTGAGTCTTCCGTATGGACTTCCGCCGAAGAATTCTACACACCTTTTCAAATTTCCTGTTAAATGCTCAAGTGCAATAGGATCGGTGATGCTTCCACATTCAAAGGTGGTTATGTTGGGAATGTTCTTTTCTATATGGGATTGGATCACTTGAAGTATTTCATCTATATTTACAAAGACCTTCATGAAGGGTTTTTCCCCTTGGGTTGTTTGCAAATAACAGTACTCACAATGCCCAGGGCATGAGCTGGACAGGGCAAATTGATAGTCTGCCGATGGTCTGCAAGGTCGCAATTCTTTTTGTTTATTTACCGTTAAATATATTGTTTTTTTAGATTTAGCATAGTTTTCAGAAGGTGTTTTTCCTTCTATTGCAACTCTATTTGTTTCTCTCATGGGTACATTTAGTTTTTCTAAGTTTTCCTTAGCCATCTGTCCAACTTCATACTTTAAACTTTTAGGATCTATATATGCCATATCTGGTATGAATAATTTCACGTCAATCGCCTCCACCAATATTGTTTCCATTTATCTAAACATAACCATGGTGGAAATTATGGAAAGTAGAAAATCTTTTCTTTTAAGTTGTATTCAGACAGGAGAACCGTCCCCTTGTATGGAAAATAGACAGGTTACACTTTCACATATAACCTGTCTATCGAAACTTGTCTTTTAAATTTACACCCTTGGAATAATGGTTTGAATCTTCTTAAGTCGAGGTGCCAATAGAAGCACTACGAATGGCGTTAGGGCGATTGGAACCACATCTGCAATACCAATCCAGATAACACAATACCAGTAATCAAGTCCAGTAAAGAAAGATAAGGACAGGCTGGTTGTCAAAATCATAAGGCATCCAAAGAATATGGACCAAAACATAGATCCCCAGATGAACTTATTTTTATTTGCGATGAGTTCATCAAGAGACTTTTCTCTCATCATAACCAAAGCAGGAAGTGCTGCACTTAATCCCACGGTAATACCATCGGTTAATAAACTATGGGGTGCAATGAAGTATCCTCCTAGAAGCGACCACACAAGGGTACCGATATATCCAGCAAAAAATCCAGTTACAGGCCCAAAGAAAAATCCAATTACAGGAATAATAAATGCAAAAGTCCTAAAATGCACTGCACCAGGAATTAGTGGAATAGGGCTTCCATATGCCCATAGTACCCCTGTCAACACACCAAAAATTACAAAGAAGATGATGTTGACGAAGGTAAATTTCTTTTTTGTTTCTACAGTAGCCATAATTTTTACTCCTCTCTAATAATTTGTCTTTGCAAAAGCAGATATAATATCTTTTAGCTCTTTGACCGCATAGTCAAATAGCTTTTTGCCTTTCTCAGCAGTAGCATAGGTTGGAGCCCCTATTACACCGCTTTTTGTGACATCCCTTGTTTTCCAACCTGCATTGTAGGGGCCGAAAACTGTTACAAAATCATTATCTCTCAAACATTCAACAGGATCTTCATCTACTGCAAGGGCCATATGTACTGTTTCAGGACGTGCATACAGCATTAGAGATGTTTCCAATTCACAGGCGTGAAATACACCATAAGTGCCTGACTCCTTTAGTCCCTCCAGCCCTTTATTCCAAAAGGGTGTGAACCACCAATCAAATACAAACACATTCATTCCAAAATCAATGCGCAAATCACGGCTAATCATATTTAGCATATCTGTATTGCCCCCATGGCTGTTGAGAAGCACCAGCTTTTTAAATCCGCTTTGAGCCACGGCCTTTACCATATCATGAAGCATGGAATAGTAAGTTTGAGTGCCAAAGGTAAGGGTTCCCGCAAAGCCCATATGTTCATTACTTTTGCCAACACATAGCTGAGGTGCAAAAATCAGGCTTCCTTCTTGAAAATCTTGGGTTTCAATAAATTTATCAATCAATGTGGCTAAAATGATTGAATCTGTACCCACAGGAAGATGGGCCCCATGCTGTTCTATGGCAGCTGTCGGTAGAAAAACGATAGCTGATTCCTTGTCAATTGCTGCTATTTCATCTCTCGTTAGATTTTCCCATTTTGCAATCATTTGAAAAACTCCCTTCTCGCAATATTAAACTCCCTTTTTATAATGGAATATAAAACCTATGTTGAAGTACCACTGTGGTAATCGTAGAAATTAATGTTATTGCTATAAAAACAGTATCCAGGTAGGAAGCTTTCATTACCTTGTAGGAGGTGCGCTTCACCTTAAAATTAAGTTTATAATAGTGCATAGCTAGGGAAATAGCATGTCCCTTTGCTAAAACCCGAAACATGAGGGGCAAAGAAACGATAATATAGTTCTTCATCTTTGCAATGGCACTGCACTTATCTACCTCAAGTCCCCGTGAACTCTGAGCTTCCATAATAGTGGAGAATTCTTTTATCACCATTGGAATTATCTGAAAAACCAATCCTATTCCAAAGGCTACTGCATAGGGGACCTTCCAGGATTGAAGTCCCAATATAATCTGGCTGAAGTTGGTAGATAAAATAACGGTATAAAAGGCAGAAATCATGAGGAAAATTCTCATAGAAAATACGGCGCCCTTATATAAGTCAAACCACTCCAGACTAAAGTTGTAGTTGTTTTTTAAAATCGAAAAGGTTGTTTGATAAATCACAGGCCCTTCATTGACTCTAAAGACTCCTAGTACAAGCCATAATAGGAAAATGAAAAGCAGAAGCACCTTTATCTTCTTTACAAGCAGGACAATATATTTTCCAATATGGCTTATCGTCCATATGGATGTAAATACTATAAACAAAAATAATAGGGCAGCACCGCTCTTCACAAAGGAAGTTAACACGGACATTATGATAAAAAAAATAAATTTTGAACGAGGATCCAATCTATGCAAAAGTGAATCCATTTCAACATACTGTAAAAAATCACCCATTCTCCATCCTCCAGTTAAAAACAAACTTTATTAT
Organism: Thermotaleaceae bacterium; assembly: GCA_040797825.1. Lineage (GTDB taxonomy): Bacteria > Bacillota > Clostridia > Peptostreptococcales > Thermotaleaceae > Geosporobacter. The sequence continues at coordinate 13,513 of JBFNEZ010000037.1, forward strand.
ACTCCGATGAATAGATTTCACCTTAAGCCAATCTGTCTACAATCTCCTGTACAAAGGATTCTACATCGCAGCAGACATTAGAAAATCCAAAATATTTTGATAGGGCAACCACTGGGGGCAGTGTGATATTAATCTTTTCAAAAATATCCTCCTGTGTTGCCAATAGCTGTTTTGAATCCTGGGTTAGCTTGCTGCCATTATTTAAAACAAGGAGTTCATCACTTATCTTAAATACAAGAGGAATTTCATGACTGATGATGATCACTGTCTTCCCTTTGGTTATTAGATGCTTTATGATATCCTCCAGCCTGTTTTTCAAATGAAGGTCCATTCCTAGGGTAGGCTCGTCCAAAATAATCACTTCTGCGCTGGAAAAAAGCACTGACAGGATTGTCAACAAATGCTTTTTGCCCATGGACAGATTAACAGGTAATTCGTCCTTTTCCTTAAGCAGGTCATAGTTTTCCAGTACCCTTAAAGCTTCTTCCTCACTGAAGTCCAAGCCCTGGGCCCTGGCGCAAAAAGTAAGCTCACGATATACAGTTTCCTCAAATAACATATGCTCTGGGTGTTGGAAAACCAAAATAATATCCTTACTAATTTGGGCAACAGATTTTCCAGTGGTTTCAACCCCATTGTACCGAATAATTCCCTTTGTAGGCCGATACAATCCATTAAGATGTTTTACAAAGGTGGTTTTTCCAGAACCATTTTGTCCCAGAATAGAAAAAACCTTTCCCTTTTCAAAGCCTGCATCCACATCTATCAGTGCATGAAATCCATCCTGAAAGGTTTTGCAAATACCCTGAGCAGCTAATGTTTCCTCTGCTTTTTTTGACGTGCTATTCTTTTGAATCCTATTTTCTTTTTTCCCAATTAGTTTTTCTAGCTCAACTTTTGCATCCTCTATTGCATAAAACTTACTTAAGCCTTTTACCCTTTTAGAAAGTTCTCGATAGATTTCTATCTCCTGGGGAATAGTTACTCCAAGCTTTTCTTGTATTTCAAAATTATCATAAAAAGTATTTTTATCTCCATCAAATACCACTTCTCCATCCTTTAATCCAATTACATGATCCACAATATCAGAAAACCAATCTAAGTTATTGTCTATAATAACCGTAGACTGCCCTGCTGCTTTTAGCTGGTTAAGAACAAACTGAATCATCTTTTTCCCGTTTGGATCTAGGGAGCTTACAGGCTCGTCCATGATTAAAATATCTGGCTCCATTGCCAATACAGAAGCAATACAAACTGCTTGCCGCTGGCCTCCCGACAGTGTTGCAACAGAGCGTTTCCTCAAGTGTTGTATATTCAAAAGATCCAATACATACTCTACACGTTCTGCTATTTCTTCATTCCTCAGTCCCATATTTTCAATCCCAAAGGAGATGGCATCCTCTACCCCATATCCAAAAAGCTGATTTTCTGGAGACTGACTTACTACAGAAATGCTTACACTTTCCTCTACTTCAAAGGAGCCTTTATATTCACCCATGGACATAAGGGTTGGAATTACACCGCTTAGTATATTGGCCAGAGTTGTTTTCCCACATCCACTGGGTCCGACAATGGCTGTAACCTGTCCTTCTTTTATTTCAAAGGTTACATTTTTTAACACTGTTTTTGCTTCTGAACTATATTTATAACTAATGTTATTTACAATAAAACTCAAAATAGGATCCCCCTACCTCTATATTGATATATCCCTTTGTCTATCTTGATGGTTTAACTTCATATACGGGAAGTTTTTCAAGATAGATAATATCTTTTCGCTCTGCTGCATCTCCTTCCGCAAGAATAGCGGCTTTGCCTGCAACCAGACCACCAGCTTTTTTTACCAGAGATTCCATGGCATGGACAGATTCTCCCGTACTGATCACATCATCTACAATTAAAATTCGTTTTCCTTTAATGAGTTGGCTTTCTTCTTTTTCCAAACACAGGATCTGTTTTTGCTGTGTGGTGATAGAATAAACCTCTGTTACGAAAGGCTCTGTCATGTAGGGTTTGATGCTTTTTCTTGCCACAAAATACCGCTTCATTCCCAGCAGCCGGGCAAGCTCCTGAACCAGCGGAATGCCCTTGGCCTCTGCCGTAATAAGGTAGTCAACCTCAGGTATTTTTTTCTTAAGAACTTCAGCTGCATGAATTACAAGTTCTGCATCTCCCAGGATAACAAAGCTTGCGATTTCAAGGGAATCGGTAATTCTAACGATTGGCAATCTTCGTTCTAAATTGGCTACTTTCAAATCATAATATTGCATACTTTTATTTCTCCCCAAATATAATAATATACAAATCCTTTATAAAAATAAAAATAGACAGAGAATCAGCGTTCTCTGTCTATTTACATAAACAATCTGTTATAGCTTAATCAAAAAAGCAATCTAATACATGCGTAAGCAGTAAAGACTCCCTCTTAAAAATCATAACAGAAAAAATAAGAACACCATAGCGTAGGCAATTTACGGTTGCCACGTAGAGACTTCCACACCCTATTTGTGGTTTAATATGGTAGCAAATTTTGGTACATTTTGTCTTTTATTTTGGTTCAAATTATATCACAAGAATTATTCAATAACAATATCCATTATGATTTTTATAATATGCTTTTCACCTGAATATCATATATAAGGAATTTATTCAAAACTACTCATTATTATGGTGGTTCATAGAATCTACTAACATGTTTTCAATTTGCTGCAAAAAGTCAGTAATATTAGTAATGATAATAGATCTTTTACTCATTCTTAAATTTAATTGTTCTAACTTATTCCCTAAGGAGGTTACGAGTTCTGCAACAGAGCCAACACCAGTAGCAGCTCCACTGATTTCTGCGCTCGTTTGCTCAATGCCTGTAACGATCTGCTTACTAAATTCCTTTACTTCATCTGTACAATTGGTTACCTGTTCAAAATCTTTTTGAACATTCTGGGCGTATTCAAAATTATCTTGTATTGTCAATTTAGTTTTTTCAATTTCTTCTCTTAAGGAATTTATACTCTCATATAAATTTTTTACACTTTCATCAATCCCACTTACTAACTCTGTAGTTGATGAGGATAGTTTTCTTATTTCTTCTGCTACTATTGCAAATCCTCTACCAGCCTCTCCTGCTCTGGCTGCTTCAATGGATGCATTTAAAGCCAAAAGGTTTGTGTTCTTTGCAATACCTGTTATGCCGTTGGACATTTCTTTAATACTTTTGAAATTATTCTCTAGTGTATAAAAGGCTTCTCTAAATGTGTCCAGTTGCGTACAAGCATCATTAAGCTTATTTGACAATGTCCCCATCTTATTATCAGCTTGCTTTATTGCAGCATCCGAGCGATTCATAACACCATCGATGTTATTGGCATATTGACTAAAGTCATTAAAATTTACATCTAAGCTGTTTAGCATGTTTTCTATATTACTGAGCTGTGAATAAGTACTTTCAATATCTTGGACAGACTGAGTTACTTTAACCTCTTCTTCCATGAACTCTTCAAGTTTTTCCTCTATATGTAAAATTCCATAGTGCATATGTTTATCAAAGTTAACCCTTTTCTCTGAATCCGGATTTTCATTTTGCTCTGTTTTCAAAATTGCTTCTATATTGTCATTGATATTTTTAGTTCTTTTTAATTTAAACCATTTCATATTTCATCCCTCATCTATTCAAATACAGCAAGAACCATGGTTTGGTTAAAATGTTGCTGATTAAGCTGTTCTCCGTAGCCTGCAAATCCAATGTAATCCCCTAAAGCATTGCTCATCTGTGTGGCAAATTCATTTAGATATCCATCTGTTTCAAAAAGCATGGATCTCGCCAAGCAGTTTATCATAATAGATAAGGATGGCTTTGGCACATCTTTTTTAATTTTTTCTATTGTTTCATGAATCACTTCTTTATAATCATCTGGTTCTAAAAGCACCATTTGGGAGTTATTGTATATCCTGGCATGATAAGATATCCCTTTATCCTTGCTAACCATTTGGTTTGCAGTAATATACATGTCACTTCCAATAATTCTTCCAAGGGGATAACTATCTAAGTATTGGTGAAGACCTTCAGAAGTAGTATTCAATGCTTCTGCTACCACTTGGGCGGCTGGCCTATTGTCGTATTCATATACGATACGATTTCTCACATCAACTTTAGTTGCTGTAAAATAGTGCTGTGTTGGTTTATAAATATTTTCCCTATATAGTCTGATTTTTCCACCTAAGTTTTTCATGACTACAAAAACACATGCATTGTTATATACAGTCCCATTAAAAGAAATCATTGTTTTTTCTGCCCTGCCGTGGTCTCCTGCGGATCCTCCGAAAAGTGGAATATCCTTTTTAGCAAGTACAGAATTCAATGTAGATAAAACTAATTCTTCACAACTTATTAATGCTGTGGAAATCTCAAAACACACTGTATTAGAAGTATCTTTAAACTTGTTTACGCATGCAGTTACACGATCAACATACTTTAGTGGATATCTATTTGCTTCCTCTAAAACATCTGCATGGCACTCAATGCCCTCTTCAATCCCCATTACAGTCAGCCCTGATTTATAGGCTCCTTCCTTGCAAAAACCTGCAAATGTACTAGATCCTATAAGAATACTATTTTTAAACCTCTCCTTCATTTCTTTTGTATATGCTTCAAAATGCTCAACATCAGAAAAAAACAACACCACTTTTGGAGATGTAAACCCTGTCGTAGCCTCTAGCACCCCTTCTTTTAAATTCGTTTTAAAGCTTTTCCCCACTTTGTACTTCATATTTAACCCCTTCTAAAATATAATTTAAAGCATATTATTATCATGGTACGCTTCCTATTATTTATTAGATCCCATCTAACTTTAACCCTAATTTAATATTTATTGTAAAGCTACAATTACGTACAAGTATACGTAAATTATTAATAGAGGTCAATTCCTTTAATTGAAATTTATGTTAAATTAGGGTTAAAGGCCTAAAAAATAAATTAAGAAAAATTCCATTTTTTTCTTGACAAATAGTAACTTTTATATAATAATAATTATTAATTAGAATTATTTTAGTTAGCATATTTATCTGCGAATTGACTTAAGCTAACTATACCATAATTATTAAATTAAATTTATAGGAGGGAAATACTTATGTCATTAATTGGAACCGAGGTAAAACCATTCAAAGCATCAGCTTATCATGATGGAAAGTTTGTTGAAGTCACAGAGGCAAATTTTAAGGGTCAATGGAGTGTCGTTTGCTTTTATCCAGCAGACTTCACATTTGTATGCCCAACTGAACTGGAAGATTTGCAAAATCAGTACGAAGCCTTAAAAGCTCTTGGCGTTGAAGTGTATTCCGTTTCAACAGATACCCATTTTACACATAAAGCATGGCATGATAGCTCAGAAACAATTAAAAAAATTACTTATGTTATGATTGGAGATCCATCAAGAACACTCTCTAGAAACTTCGACGTATTAATCGAATCCGAAGGCCTTGCTGACCGCGGTACTTTTATTATCGATCCAGATGGTATCATCCAAACGGTTGAAATTAATGCTGGTGGTATAGGCCGTGATGCAAGTACACTTGTTAGTAAGATTAAAGCCGCTCAATATGTGCGAAATCACCCAGGTGAGGTTTGCCCAGCTAAATGGAAAGAGGGAGCTGCAACACTTAAGCCACACCTTGATCTTGTAGGAAAAATATAAGGAGCGATAAGTATGGTACTAGACGCAGATATAAAAGCACAATTAAACCAATATCTACAACTGATGGAAGGCAATGTGCTGCTCAAAGCGAGCGTCGGGTCCGATGAGGTATCGAATGAAATGATGGCCCTCGTAAATGAATTGGCCGCTATGTCCTCTAAAATCACAGTCGAAAAAACACAGTTACATAGAACACCGAGTTTTAGTATAAATCGTGTTGGCGAAGACACGGGAGTCACTTTTGCAGGTATTCCTTTGGGGCATGAATTTACATCATTGGTGCTGGCTCTGCTGCAGGTTAGTGGCAGAGCTCCAAAGGTTGAGCAAAAAATAATCGAACAAGTGAAAAGTATTGAGGGTCAGTATCATTTTGAAACTTATATCAGTCTTAGCTGCCACAACTGCCCTGACGTCGTTCAGGCGCTAAATTTGATGAGCGTTCTCAATCCCGGCATTACACATGCCATGGTTGATGGCGGGGTTTTTCAAGAGGAAGTGGAAAGCAAAGACATTATGGCAGTGCCCTCTATCTATCTAAATGGGGAATTTTTTAGTAGTGGTCGTATGACCATTGAGGAAATTCTCTCAAAGATGGGTAATGGACCAGATGTATCCGAGTTAGCCAATAAAGATCCCTACGATGTGCTTGTTATCGGCGGTGGCCCCGCTGGTTCAAGTGCAGCAATCTATGCAGCACGAAAAGGCATTCGAACAGGTATCGTTGCTGAGCGTTTTGGCGGTCAGGTTATGGATACCTTAGGCATTGAAAACTTTATCAGTGTGAAATATACGGAAGGTCCTAAACTGGTGGCAAGTCTTGAAGAGCATGTAAAAGAATATGCCATTGATTTGATGAATTTACAACGTGCTAAGAAGCTGGAAAAGAAAGAATTTATAGAAATTGAACTGGAAAATGGTGCCGTTCTAAAGAGCAAAACTGTCATTCTTGCAACAGGTGCCCGTTGGCGCAATATCGGTGTCCCTGGAGAGATAGAGTTCAAAAACAAAGGCATAGCCTATTGTCCTCATTGTGACGGTCCTTTGTATAAAGGAAAGCATGTGGCAGTTATCGGCGGGGGAAACTCTGGAATTGAGGCGGCCATTGATTTAGCAGGGGTTGTAGGTCATGTAACTGTTCTTGAATTTCTGCCAGAACTTAAGGCCGATGCAGTTCTACAGGAACGCCTCTATAGTCTGCCCAATGTGACGGTTATAAAAAATGCTCAAACAAAAGAAATTACCGGCACTGACAAGGTAAATGGCATTACCTATATGGAACGTGATACTGGGGCAATTCAGCATATTGATTTACAAGGGGTATTTATCCTGATCGGCTTGGTACCCAATACCGATTGGCTAGGGGAAACCGTTCATCGTACTCCTTACGGCGAGATTATTGTTGACAGCCATGGTGCTACAAATATCCCAGGGCTATTTGCTGCCGGGGATTGTACCCATAGTCCATATAAGCAGATTATCATTTCTATGGGATCAGGTGCCACTGCCGCCTTAGGTGCATTCGATTATCTCATTCGAAACTAATGGACCAGCTTAAGTAATGGAGCAGGCTGCAGCTTTCTCAGTATACATAAATAGATTCATATCTTTAATTTTCTAAAGTCGCTATGCTATCTGGCTGATAGTAGAGCGACTTTCTTCTTTTAAGAGCCTATCTAATGCTACTATTGAGTTAAAGCACCCCCGTGTACTTACACGGGAATATTCCTTTCTGCTTTTATCAGCCTAGACTTCAGCTGCTGCAGAAATTAAGATACTCCTCCATTTGCTTCCAAGTCTCTTTCCCTAGTGTATTCTCCAAGGATTTGTGGTAAAATGAAAAGGTATATTTTAAAAAGGAGTGAACTCATTCATGGATATTACAAGCGTGTATATTGTAGGGGCAATACTAAGTGTAGGCGTTGGCGCAGGTGCTGCATTTTATTATTATAGACGCCGCAATCTAGAGAAGTTTTTTAATCAAATTTATGAGGATACAAAACGGGTTCCAAAGAAAAAGAAAAATAGTTTTCTGCTTCTGATGTTTAAGGAGTCTCTTTCTAGCTCAATAAAGAAGTCAAAGTCCTCCTCTTTTGCTAATAAACTTCAAAATCCTAAATATTTAGATATTCAGTTGGTGCATATGTCACACATTCTTAAAGATCCTTCAAAGGTACAAGATAAGGTAATGAAAAGGGCTCTGACCATGCTTAGCAATTATCAAACATGGGAAAAAGCAAAAATAGAAAAAGATAAAAAAGTGATTGAAGAAAAAGCATCTTAGTCTTACATGAAAACACCGAAGTCACCCCCCTTATTCTACTAAAAAATAAGGGGGTTTTTCATAGTCTAGTAATCTAGAAATACCTAAGTATAAGCAAGAATGGACTCTAATAGCTTCCCTTTGCCTCACTTGCTTTCAAAAGTATACCGATCCTAATCTCATCAAAGCTATTCTTCAGTATATTTGTTTTCTGGTTTGTATTCTTTATATAGATTTTTAAGCAATTTAATTTCCTGGGCATAACCTGGAAGTTCGTTGGGTGTTTCAAGAAAGAAAGGTAAATTTCGAAGCTTTGGATGATTGATAATTCTTGTGATTGCTTCTAATCCTATGGAGCCTTCTCCAATTTTTTCGTGCCGATCCTTGCGGCTATTATAAGGGTTTTTGCTGTCATTTAAATGAATGGCATAAAGCTTGTCCAGACCAATAATTTTATCGAATTGTCCAAGAACACCATCTAAATCATTTACAATATCATACCCCCCGTCATAGACATGACAGGTATCCAGACAAACGCCCATTTTTTTTGAAAGGATCACGCCATCTAGAATTTGCTTTAATTCTTCAAACCGCCCTCCAATCTCCGTTCCTTTTCCCGCCATTGTCTCCAGAAGCACAATTGTAGTCTGTTCAATATTTAATAAGGCGTTAAGCATCTTTACGATATATTCAATGCCTATCTCAACCCCTTGACCAACATGACTGCCGGGATGAAAATTATAAAAGCTGTTGGGAAGGTACTCCATCCGCTTCAAGTCATCTTCCATTACTTCCAATGCAAATTCTCTTACTCTCTCATCAGCAGAACAGGCATTTAGTGTATAGGGTGCATGAGCCAAAACAGTTGCAAAATTATTCACCTTCATAAGCTCAAGTAAGGCAAATACATCACTTTCATCAATAGTTTTTGCCCTTCCTCCCCTTGGATTACGTGTAAAAAATTGAAAAGTATTGGCGCCAATGGTAAGGGCTTCTTCTCCCATGTTTTTAAAGCCTTTGGATACAGATAGATGACAACCTATTTTTATCATTACAATTTCTCCTTTTAAAGTCTTTCATTAATAACTTCAGCAATGTTTCCCACATTTTTTAGTTTAAGAGAATATTTTCTCTCATATTATCTATATAAGTATCAGGGTCCTCCAGAAGAGCGCCATATTGGGAAATGTATTTGTCATCCAAATACCGATGCACCCTGCCTTGACAGCCCTCAATCCATAGATGCCTCCACGAAAAATCTATTTAAGCCATTGTCAAAATCAATAATTTCTTCATAATTGCTATTCTTTATAAAGTCCTATAAAATAAAATGTGAAAATAAAAATGAGGAGATGGATTAAATGATAGATCTACACATTCATACTACTTCATCAGATGGTTCAGATGAACCTAAAGATGTTCTTATTAAGGCACAACAATCGGGTCTAAAATATATATCAATTACAGATCACGACTCCATTGGTGCTTATTTGCAGTAAACACAAGCTTTATGCATCTGGGGGTAGTGATTATCATGGAAAAATTAAGCCTAATGTTCAAATTGGGGAAAGTATCCCTGGAACAAAGATTCCCTATGAAATATTAAAACCCTGGCTTTCTTGCTAGACGCCATCCCGCTTCAAAATAGTCTGCCATGTCCTTATCCAACTCATTTTAATATTATTTTTATGAAACCTACAAACAGATAGGATGCTTTACCATAAGTATGGATTCCACCAAATCAATCAAGTTCTTCAATACTGCTAGATTATCTGCCAGACTTAATCCATCAACGGTTAAAGTGCCTTCCTTGGTACATCCGTCTACTGCACCTGAGTGAACAATGCTTTTCAAGAGGGCCGTTTCCGTATTTAGGTCGTGGAGCATCATTCTTTGTGCCTTCAGGGAAAGGGCTGCGGTCAATGCATGTCCACCCCAGTTGGACACGCCGGCGATGATCAGAATATCCGTTTCAAATGCAGCACATATTTGTTCCCCCTTGTGTACCGCATTTATTACATAGGAACGTATTTTTCCCATACCAATTTCATTGCCCCCATCCCCCACAGCAATCGTTATAGCTCCTTGTTTTTTTGATTCTTCAAATAAAATATCTGTATTGGGGACCAAATCACTTAGATCTTCCCCCCCCATGGAATAGGTTCTTCCATCCAGTGCCCTACCAGGCCTTTCTATGGCAACTACATGGGAAGGACGATGTTTTTCTATGAGTCTCTTAGAAAATTCTAACTCTTTTTCATGATATATCACTTCTACAGGAGTGTCCATTCCTTTTGTCTTTAAACCCTGGTACAGTAAATCCCTAGAGTATTGATCCGTGATCATCACTACTTCTTTACCCATTTGTTCCAATGTACTGGCTAAAGAAATGGCACCAATGGGTCCATCGGTTTCCCCCGTAAGGGTCTGTCTTATCACAAACCCCGTAACAATAAAGATTCTATTCCCGTGGAAGAGTTCTCTGGCCGCTTTTTCCAGCTGTCCATTCAGCTTTATTTTATCCATACCCCTATGTTCTAGGTTTTTTTCTATAATATTTTCTATCTGTTGAAAGTATGTGGTTTCCATTTTCTCGCTCCTTATCCTTATGATTTTTATCCAGGCTTTTCATTTCAAGTGGTATACAGGCTGGGAAATACGCCTGCTGCTTTGCTGATAAAAACAAAAAAACCCAGCATAACAAATCGTTATCTGGGTCTTATTTACAGTTGTATGTAGAGGCAAATCCACATACGAGCAAACAAAACATGTATGTATTTTTCACTGTCCTAGCTTTAGTATAAATGATTACTCATTTTTTTTCAATTATTTTTTTAACATCATATATTTATTGCGAGCATCTTTTACCGCAGCAATGACTGCTTTTTGGGCAATTCCATGAAATCGATCTTTAATTTCTTCAACAATTTGATCAATATCCTCAAGGAGGTTATACTCAAGCAGCATAGATTTAATAAAATCTGCCGTTACATCTCTGACCATATTGCATGTTAGATCAACAATTTTCCCACTATCTCTTTCTAGGATAATACCAATAAAAAACATAGAAAACATAGCAGAAATCGGATCATTGCTGCTGATTTTTGCTGTTCCTATCACATAAATTGTATTTTTAGGATAAATCAATCAAACTCCTCCTCTTGGATCATTTCAACTGCAGGACT
>JBFNEZ010000038.1:0-24031 GCA_040797825.1 Thermotaleaceae bacterium
AATTACATTTAAATGAGAATAACATAGACAATTATTATGGAGAAAATATGTATATTTCCAGACATGGTTATATATCTCCGATTTGGAGTAGAGAATTAACTCTGAAATTCATGAAAAAAGCTGAGGAAGAAAACTGGGATTTAGCAGTCCACGACTGCTCAAACTATACAAAATTTGCTAGAGGGTTAAATTTGAGTAGTAAAGCGGGTATGTGGTTCGGAGCCAGTAATTATGCCTGTGAGTTTTCCAGGATTCCATACGAAGTATTCTTGCCAATTTTGCGTGATGACAATTTCAAGTTTTTAAATGAAGAAGAATTGCCAAAAGACTATAAACCAGTAGAGATGAGTTATTAGCGTGATATGAGTCCTTCTATAAGGTTTGTAAACAAGCAGCGGAGAACCTAGGTGAATTACATTTCTTTATTGTCAATAGGGATGGTAGACTGTGCGACTATCCCTTTTATAATGTCTACTTATCAGTGTCCGTGACGATACCCCCGTCCCCTTGTCAGTCCTGTTTTTCTTGATTTTTGTGATAATTATCACAAAGTCTGCACTCTTTTATCACCGATAGACGTCATAACGCGACAAAATATTACAAAAAATGTGTTAAGTCGACACGATTCTATTGTGACTACTAAAGTTTTGTGTTAATATAATAGTAACTGAAATCCCAATAATTCCTATTTACTCTCATAATTTAGATTTCAAATAACTATTCAAAACAAAACGCTTATTAAGTAAAAGGGGGAGTTTATAAAAACTAAACTAAAGGAATCAGCTTTATATTTGTTTTAAACCAAATGATGTGAGAAGTCGGTAAAGCGGTTGGCATTAGAGGTTCATCAATATACGCATACTATAAAAGCGAGGATGAAATAATCCAAAGCATTGTAAATGCGTTATTAGGTGAATTGACTTGAGAGCATATTGGAATTGTGTAAAAAGCTTATACAAACGAAATAGATATAAAAGATTGATTGATTAAGATATTTATAAGGTTGTTATTTTTTTCTGCAAATAAAAATTTTGCAAAGAATACCTTTTTGTCCCCCAAATTCCTGTAGATTCTAGGAAAATGTGACTTCCCAAAGAATACAGTTCTTCTGCTTCTTTTATTTTAGAAACAGCGAGAGCTCCTTTCCCATAGGAATCCATTTCCATCTAATAAGTACACAACCTAGCCTGTGATACGGGTATAGCCTGAGACCCCAAAGCAGCCTAATTATAAAATCTCATTGAATGGACTATGACTTTTTAGTAGATATGGGTCAGTAGAAACTGAACTCTTAAGGAGGAGTAAATTCTTTATCCTATCCTTTAAGAAGTATACAATATGAAAAGCATAGATTCTAATGGGAACCGTCAGACATGTTAAATAGAGTAGTAACACCTGAAGAAAGAAGAACTTCTTTTTCTGTTAACTGCATAATCATTAGTGATTATGATATTACTATACTAGGAGGAACGATATGAAATACTTGAACACACTTAGATTTAGATTAATGATTATCTTACTATGTGTAGCACTTATTCCGCTTGTCAGTCTGGCTCTTTTTCAATATCAGCAGTTTGATAAAACAACTTCTAATAATATTAAAATGCGTCAGATAGAACTGGCTAACGCAAATGTAGAGAAGATTGAGTCATGGCTGAATAGCAAAACTTCACAGCTTATAGAATCCATTAAAGCAAACCCGGAGTTCAAAGATATGGATCTAGTACATATACGATCAATAATTAAATATATTGCTCAAAATGATGTGGAAGTCGCATCAGCCACTGTTGCGGATAAGGATGGATATGCTGGAGTTATGTCTGCTGACAACAAACCTATTGTCATTAGCCATAGAGAATATTTCATGAAAGCAAGAGATACAAAAAGCATTGCCATTACTGATATGATTGAAAATATGAGTACAGGAAACAAACAAATTCCCATAAGCGTACCCATACTTGACGACAGCAATAATTTTCAGGGAGCCCTTACCAGTATGGTGAGTGTTGAATCGCTGGAAAATTATATTGGGAAAATCAAGGTGGCCGAAACTGGATATGGTTTCTTATTATCTGAAACTGGAAATATACTGTTCCACCCGGATCAGGAGAGAGTCGGGAAAAGCTATAAAGAATATGCTTTGAATCCGGACAAAGAAAAGGTTTTCAGTGAGGAGATTCTGGTAAATACTGATGGGTTTGTCACCTATAAAGATGATGATGGAACACAGAAGACTGCAGCCTATGCCACCGTTCCCAGTACAGGATGGAAAGTGGTTGTTACAGTTCCGAACCAAGAAATCTATACGGAATTGGATAAGTCAAAACTGGCCATAACGGTTTTAATATCCCTTGCTATACTGCTTGTTATTCTGATATCTGTAGTTTTAGCAGGTTTTATAGCGACACCCATAAAATCCTTGGCTGAACATATGAATGTCTTGGCAAATGCGGATTTTACCAAGGAAGTGGATGCAAAATTCTTAAAGAGAAAGGACGAGCTTGGATTACTTGCAAAATCGGTAGATACTATGAGTAAATCCATTCGGTCCGTTCTTCAGGATATTGTCAGTGAGGCTCGCGGCATGAAAGATAAAGTTGAAGCTTCGTCACAAAATTTATCTGAGTTAGTTTCACAGATAGAAGATGTCTCGGCAACTACAGAAGAGATGTCTGCTGGAATGGAGGAAACAGCTGCATCAACAGAACAAATGAACGCAACATCAATAGAAATAGAAAGTGCAGTGGATTCCATTGCGACAAAAGCTCAAAATAGTACCATGATTGTTGAAGAAATCAGTAAGCGTGCACAGGAATTAAAGGACAATGCTGTTATTTCTCAGAGGGCAGCACATGATATACGACAGAGGATTGATGAAGATATGCGGGCTTCCATTGAGCAATCAAAATCGGTGGAGAAAATCAATGTGTTGACGGAATCCATCTTGCAAATTACCTCTCAAACAAACCTCCTTGCATTGAATGCGGCAATAGAGGCTGCAAGGGCTGGGGAAGCAGGTAAAGGTTTTGCAGTAGTAGCAGATGAAATACGTAAATTAGCGGAAGATTCAAAAAGCATTGCTAACGAAATTCAAAATATTACACAACTTGTAGTTGGCTCAGTAACGAACTTGACACATAGCTCTGAGAAAGCTTTAGATTTTATCGATACAAAAGTAATTAACGACTATACATCAATGGTAAGTACAGGGGAGCAATATTATAAGGATGCGGAAGCCATTCAAGACATAGTAACAGATTTTAGTGCAACTGCCGAGGAATTGTTAGCCTCTATTCAAAGTATGACCGAAGCTATCAATGAAGTTACAGCTTCCAATAATGAAGGTGCACAAGGCACACAACGTATAGCAGAAAGCGCGTTGGATGTAATGCAGATGGCTACAAAATTTGCGGACTTTATGAAAGAGACTGAGCATAATTCTGAAAGCCTAACTAAGGCAGTAAAACAATTTAAAATATAACATTATAAGATATAAATAACTCAACAGAGGTTCTATGTTTTTAATATGGAGCCTCTGCTTACAAAACAAATAAAAACATTGAATATATTAATTTTAAAATATATATCCTTATACCACACACCGGGTAATTATAAAAATGCCAAAAGTACTTCATCAGGTCTTGGAAGAAGTGCTTTTGGCACTTTTATAATTTAGGAGGAATGATAGCGTGAAAAAATTCATTGTTGAAGATCAGTTTTGGGATTTGTTCCCCGAAGCAAAAATTGGTATTGTTACATTTCACGGTATTGATAACACTATCTAGGATAGGGACAAGTACAAGGAGATGATTTACAGCTCTATTTCTCTAAAGTATGCATTGCCATGGGGTGGAGAAGATATTGATACTTTTGTTGGAGATGTCAGATTAACCAAGGCAGTTGGAAATGGAAATTTTATTACACTGGGAACCGATGAGAATGAACCGCCCTACGCAGGAGAGATAGTATACAAAGATGATGCAGGTGCTATTTGCAGATGCTGGAATTGGAGAGAATCCGTCCGAACAATGCTTACTGAAAATACAAAAAATGCATTTTTGTGTATTGAATTGATTGATGAAAGCAGATTGAATGATTTCGGTGATGTATTAAGTGAACTGGCAAAGCTTGTAAAGGATAATTAAAAGATACTGAAATGCCATTACTGATTCTACCTTGACAATGGGGACTATGATGCTGGCTGCCCACGCTCTTAGAATCAGTTCCTACTGGCTGAATCAGCTACCAGGGATGACAATTAACTTAAAATTTGAGGAACAGTATATAATATTAAAAAATCAATAGGAATTTGTAATACAGCCATGTATTATAACAAATACTAATAGAAAAAATCATAATGGGAGAAAAAAATGATAGGGAAATATGGTATTAGAGCACATGATTTAGGGATGTTGACCACTGAACAGATATTGGATAGATTGGATGAACTGAAGGTAGATGGTGTACAATTGGCACCTATTAAGGTCTTTGATAGGATAAAGACTCATGAGATGTTCATGGAAGGAGACTGCTCATCATCTGTTTGTCGATTATTTAAAGAACGTCAGAAAGAAATTCTAGTGTTGGGCTGCTATTTGAATCATGCACATCCAGATCCCAAGCAGCAAAAATACTTCCAAGAAATTAGCAAAGGGTATATAGACATTGCTGCATCAAAGGGTATCAAATGTGTTGGGACGGAGTCTTTCACTCTGAATGCAGATGGAAAGCCCCATATGGAAGATCACACACAGGTCGGTTACAATCGCTTCATCAAACAATTGGAACCCATAGCTGCATATGCGGAGGAACGTCAAGTTGATTTCGCCATAGAGCCAGTTGTGCATCACATTATCTACGATATTAAAACCACTGTCAAGTTGATTGATGATCTTGGATCCAAATGGGTGAAAGTTATTTTTGATCCTGTCAATTTAATGACACAAGAACTGGCAAAGGATCAAAGTCTGTTTTTTGAAACCTTTCTTGAGGCTTTTGAAACACGCATTATTACAGTTCATGTGAAGGATTTTGCATATTCTGGAGATAAAAAGCAAGTACTCACCGCAGGTCTGGGTGAACTTGACTATAGTTGCCTGCATCAAATGATAAAACAGTCCCAGCAGTCTATGGATGTTATACTTGAAGGGGCTTCATCTGAATGGATGGTAGAGGCCATTCGACACATGAAACAAATTGATGCATAATGCCAAGGAGAGAAAGATTTATTAGAACCCATTATCCTATGTAAGAAGTTGAGCATATCATGGTATTTGAAAGTGAAAAATTGAATGTGACGGTGCATAGCCGAATTATAAAGGGCTGCTGTTTTAGAGAGAAAATTTCTGATTCAGCTGCTTTTTAAATTTTAAAGGTGCTATCATTCCTTATCAGTAAGCATCACAAGCGATTATATCCTTGTATTCTATAATTTGCATCGCTATTTAAGAAATAATTGACTACACGAAGGTGAAAAAAATCATGAAATATTTTAAAATAGATAGTAAGAAGGATTGAGAATCACAGTACTAAAATACAATCACAGAGGGAGAGATTCGATGAGTAAAGTATATTTTATTAGAAATTCTGGTGTGGATTACGAAGAACTAGGAAAAGATGCATTGAGGTTGTTGAAAAAAATAATATCAGAAACTGAACATCAGTTTGAAAAGGAAGTGCCTATAAAGGTTCACTTTGGTGAAAAAGGAAATACAACTTTCATCCCTGCAAAATGCTATGATGAGATTATTAATTATCTTAGGGAAAAAGGCATATCGCCCTCCTACATTGAAACCAATGTATTGTACAGGGGATCTAGGACTACTTCAGAGAGCCATATTCAAATAGCAAAAAGTCATGGGTTTACACAAATTCCCATCACAATAGCAGATGGGGAAATGGGTACAGAATACGAGGAGATAGAAATAAACAAGGAGTATATAAAAAAATGTAAAATAGGCAAAGGTTATGGAAAATATAAGCAATTTATTGTCATGAGCCATTTCAAAGGACATACAGAGGCAGGTTTTGGTGGCGCCCTCAAACAACTTAGTATGGGCTTTGCTGCCCGCGGTGGAAAGTTGGAACAGCATTCAGGCATATCCCCTATTGTTAAGGCTGAAAAATGTATCTCCTGTGATCTTTGTATAAGCAAATGTGACTTTGATGCCATATACAAAAGGGACACTGCGGTCATTGATGAGAGCAAATGTATTGGCTGTGCTGGCTGCATTGCCGTTTGTCCTGTGGGTGCAATCAGAAACACATGGGGAGGATCAAATTTTCTTGAAAAACTCTCAGAGTATGCCTATGGAGCATCAAAGGATAAAGACATTATCTACATTACCTTTGTTCACAACATTACGAGAGACTGTGACTGTATAGGCAGTACAATGGAGCCAATTGCAGATAATATTGGCCTTTTAGCTGGGAAAGATCCAGTTGCTTTAGATACTGCTTGTTTAGACCTTGTGCAGAGAAATAGCGGAAATAAGCTTTTTGAAAAAGGAAGAATTTCCCTTCAGCACGCCGAGGAAATTGGACTAGGTACAATGGAATATCAACTTATTGATATGGCAACTACTTTATAGGCAAATAGCAGTTGTCAGAGGAGTCTTTTAAACTATCTTTGTACTGGAGTGTTAAAGGATAAATCCTACATAACTGTGCAGAAAATGTCGGATAGATAGTTTCGGATTCTGTTATTCTATTGATGAGAGGAGGTCATAGAAATGGATTCGCTTAAAAGAATGAATGCAGCATTAAGTTATATTGAAGAAAATCTTACCAATGAAATTGATTTTAAAGAAATTGCTAGACTGGCATTGTGCTCAGAATATCATTTTCAAAGGGTATTCTCTTTCCTTGCGGGTGTTACTTTATCGGAGTACATTCGACGTAGACGACTGACCCTTGCAGCCTTTGAACTTAGCAACAGTAACACTAGAGTTATTGATGCTGCCATCAAGTATGGTTATGGTTCATCAGACTCTTTTGCAAGAGCATTTCAAGCTTTACATGGAATAACGCCTTCGGAAGCTAAAAATAATAGCAAATCATTAAAGGCTTATCCAGCAATGACTTTCCAATTATCAATTAGAGGAGGTAGTGAAATGAATTACAGAATTGAGGAAAAAGAGGGATTTCGCATAGTTGGGATCAAGAAAAGAGTACCTATCATTTTTGAGGGAGTAAACCCAGAAATTGCTTCAATGTGGGAGCGTTTAAATGGTGAGTTAATCGATAAACTAAAAGAACTTTCCAATGTAGAACCCTTAGGATTGCTTAGTGCATCAACAAATTTTTCTGAGGGTCGAATGGAAGAAAGAGGAGAACTGGATCATTATATAGGGGTGGCGACAACTAGAACATGTACTGATAATCTGGCACAACTTGAAGTTCCTCCTTCAACATGGGCTGTATTTGAAGCCATAGGACCATTTCCAGATGCTCTTCAGGATACTTGGGGACGCATTTATTCAGAGTGGTTTCCATCTTCAAACTATGAAATAGCAGAGGGACCTGAAATTTTGTGGAATGAGGATAAGGATTTAACATCACCAAATTTTAAAAGTGAAATATGGATACCTATTCTCAAAAAAGATAGTTGCCTATGAATAAATTTCCGCAACAGTGAGATATATGGAGCAGAATAGGAAAAAAGTTAATTAAAAATAGAAAATAAGACGTCAATCCATTATAATTAAAAGAATACAATGCAAACAGCCCCTTAGAGTTTGACGAACAGATATTAAACAAAGACGATTATGAACTTGGTAGTTTTATGCAAGGGAGGTAGGAATTTGAGGAATTTATTATGTGAAACTAGAACATATACGGAAACATCCTATACCCATTGTCATTCATATAGTCAGCTAATACTGCCATTACAGGGAAAATTAAGTATAAAAACAGATGAGCATGAGCTGAATCTAGATGAAGAACATTTCTTTTTTCTTCCACCCAAACGATTACATGCATATCACTCTAATTGCAACAATAGGTTTCTAGTGCTGGATATTCCAAATGAGATTAACTCAATTGGATTGGAACAGACCGCTGGCTTTGAGCGTTATGAGGTTCTCAATGAAAAATGGAAAGCCATTAGATATCTTCTACTAGAAGAAAGTAAAAGGGCAGATAGTAGGACTTTAAATGACTTAGTGAATTATGCCGTTAGTCTTTTAAGAGAAAATATAAAGCCAATTTCCATACAATATATCCACGACAATATTGAAAAGCAAATACCGATTCAAATGCTAGCAGCTATGGAGAATTTTAATGTTTCATATTATGTTGAATGGTTCAATAGAAAAACTGGTATGACGCCTAATAGGTATATTCAAAAACTGCGCATTGAAAAGGCTAAAAAGTACTTGATAGAAACAGAAGGAAGTATACTTGAAATTTCACAGTTAGTGGGATATGAACAACAATCTTCTCTTAGTAGATTGTTTAAGAACCATGAAAACATATCACCAAATGATTATCGTAAAATATACCGAAAAAATGGATAAAAAGACCCTGATTTAAGCTAAACCCTTGAACGCTGAATATTGTAAAATATTTATAAAGATAGATTTTACAATATTCTGGAGGGCTAGGCAATGGGACAATCAAGTATTAGATCACAGTTATTTGTGCTAATGGCGGCTATATTATGGGGAACCACTGGTTCGGCACAAGCATTTGCTCCCCAAGCTGCCAATCCGATCGTCATTGGTGCACTGCGGATGGCTATCGGTGGAACAGTCTTGTTTTCTGTGGCTGCCATCAACGGTTCCCTTAAAAATAAAATCAAGCTAGACAAAAAAATAGTATGTATCGCATCTGCTTGCATGACAATCTATCAGCCATTATTCTTTATGGGGGTTTTCAAAACAGGGGTTGCCTTGGGAACCGTTTTAGCTATAGGAAGTGCACCGATGTTCTCTGGTGTCATTGAGTATATGATGGGCCACAGTCCAAGTAAAAAATGGATTCTAGCCACAGCTATATCTATTGTTGGATGCATTTTTCTTTTTGGTGGACAAAATTCTATCGATGTAAATATTCTGGGTACCATACTGTCCATAGGAGCAGGGTTATCTTACGCAGTATATGCAACTGTATCTCGAAAACTACTTCAAGATTCACCGAGAGATGTTGTGAATGGATGTGTATTTTTAATTAGTGCAATACTGCTGCTGCCCATTTTGATTGTGAATGATCTAAGTTGGGTGCTCTCAACAGGTGGGCTTATGATAGTATTGCATCTTGGGATTGTAACAACTGCCTTAGCATATACATTGTTTGCATACGGACTTGTTCATGTGCCCGCTTCGAAAGCCGTAACATTAACACTAGCAGAACCCCTCACAGCCGCATTGCTTGGGGTGTTAGTTTTAAAAGAGAGTATTACAGCCATATCTGCAATTGGTATATTTTTAATATTTGTTGGGTTAATTTTAAACTCTTGTCCAGAAAAAAGAAGTAAGTGTCTGTTACACTAGGAATATTAAAGCTAGTTGGTTCTAGTTTTATTCATATTAGAAAGGGAGGCAAAAATAGCCTCCCTTTTTAATATGACTTGAGGAATTTGTAATTATTGACAGAGAAGGGTAATCCTATAAGTTTTTTTAATAGGAGCATACTTCTTGCGGTAGGGCCATAGACCATAAATAGATTACAGTCTACAAAATAAGTAGTTGGACGTACTATAAAAACTATTATGTTTTGATGTTTTATGTTAAGGCAAAATCAGGAGAAGCGTATGGGTTAGATAGGGCATTTGATGCTTAGACATATTAACCGTCAGACTATAGTTGACGATAATAAAAAAACAGAGATTTATCGAAATAATAAGCTATTATAAAGCCATTAGCAATTTGAGGTACACAGTTTTTATCTTATAAATGTTCTTCATATACCTAAAGAGAGCAGAGGAAAATCAAAATAGGAAATATAAAAAGTGTAATAAGAAGAGTTAAGATAGATAGAATCTGTCTATGAAAAATGGAGGAGAAATTCTATGAATGCAGTGAAATTGACATTTGTTTTAATTCTTTCAGCAACCATTGTATGTGCGCTGCTATTGATTGTATATTCATATAAGAGAAGAACAATGCCAGCAGCAAATTATTTTATTATGTTATTGATCTCAGCAATCCTATATAATGGGGCATACATTGGTGAAATTACTTCCATTGATTTTTCTAATGCAATGCTATGGTTTAATATTCAGCATATTCCCATACCGATTCAGCATTATCTATGGATGGTGATGAGTTTGGAATATTCCGGGGTTTCTAAGAAGCATTTGAAGATAGCCAAGTATGCAGGACTTTATCATCCTATTCTATATATCCTTATATTTTATAGCAACAACCTGCATCATCTATACATTTCCTCCTATGGCTTTGAAAGTAACGGATATTTTCCTGTAATTACCTCAACAAAGGAACCCTTATTTTTTTTGATGGTTGTCTCTGGAACCTTATTAGGCACTGTATCTATACTGTTCTATTTAAGAGGATTAATCAAGAGTTCAGGACTTCACAGATATGGTTATTTTATTATGATTATTGCATCCTTGTTTCCATGGTTTACGGTGTATCTAAATGCGAGTAATAGAAGCTACCTTGGTATTGATTATTTTCCAGTTGTATCTATTCTTTCGGGAATTTTATATGTATTTGGAATTTTCTATTTCAGGGTTTTTAATACTATCCCTATTGCAATGGAAATTGTATTTAAGCAATCAAAGGAAGGGATCATTCTGATTGATTTAACGGATCATATTATAGATGCTAATGATACCTTTTTAAAGCTCTATCCAGATTTAAAAGAGCTTCCCTACAAATGTTCTTTTGCCTATTTTTTAGAAGCCCATCCAGAATTAAAAGGAATATCTCCAGAAAATCCCCTATGGCAATTTAAATTGCACGATAATGAAAGTGAGAGATATTATTTAGCAGAAATTATTGATATAATCGCTGAAGATAATCTCAAAATTGGAAAGATACTTACCCTCAGCGATATTACTTTATTTGTAGAAAATCAAAAAAATTTAGAATATATCGCATCGACAGCTATGGATAAAGCAGAAACCAACGAAATTTCTTTTTTACATGCTCAGATCAATCCTCATTTTCTAAACAATACCCTAAGCGTTATTGGAGCCATGATTAAAAGAGATCCCGATGGTGCTAGAGAACTTATAGCTAATTTAGGGGAATACCTCACAACTCGTTGTTATTTTGATAGTACTTCCCCTATGGTTTTGTTAGAAGATGAGCTTGAAGCAGTAAACACCTATGTAGCTATTGAAAGGACAAGATTCGGAAATAGATTGAATTTTCATATTGTATGTGAAGATATACCTAAAGTTCATATTCCAAGACTCATTCTTCAACCTTTAGTAGAAAACTCCATAAGACATGGTGTGCTGAGAAAAGCAGGGGGAGGAAATGTGTGGTTAATCATTGCCCACGAAGATAAGAGGATATATTTTGAGATAAAGGATGATGGGATAGGTATACAAAGTAAAAAACTTCTGAGATTAACTGCAGAAGAAAAAGAAAATGAAGGAATAGGGATCTATAATATTCATAAAAGGCTAATGAAGCACTATGGAGAAGGCTTAAAGATAGAAAGTAAAGAAGGAAAGGAGACATCGGTAACATTCTCTATATCTTTTCACTCAACAAAATAGAAGGGCTAATTTGTTAGAATCCTGTCAGAGCATTTTGATATTATGAATTATAATACCTATGGAGGTGAGGCTGGAGATGATCGAAGTGATGGTGGTAGATGATGAGTGGTATAATTTGGAGGAAGTCAGTGAGTTTATTGAAAAAACCGATTCTTTTCATGTTGTAGGTAAATATCAAAATCCTTTAAAAGCATTGGCAGAAGCAGTGCACATCTGTCCTCAAGTGGTGTTTATAGACATTGAGTTACCTGAAATGGACGGCATTACCCTTGCAGAAAAATTATTAGAACTGAATTCTTCTATGATGATTGTATTTATCACCAGCTACAATCAATATGCAGTCCAAGCCTTTGACTTAAACGCCATAGATTATATTCTAAAGCCTATCAAAAAGGAACGTTTCAACCGGATGGTAGAAAAGATTAAAAATGAAATCAACTTTAGAAGTCAGTACATATCAAATAATCTTAAAATTAAAGCTTTAGAGGAATTAGTCGTAACCATTGGAGAAATTCCTGTAAAGTGGCAGCGGACAAAGGCAAAGGAAGTTTTTGCTTATCTGCTGATGCATCATGGCAGTTATGTTCATAAGGAAAAAATTATTGAAAATCTGTGGCCCAATCATGAGCCAGAAAAAGCATTGCAAATTTTGCAAACATCTATCTGTAAAATAAGAAATCTCTTTTCTCAAATTAAAAATGTGGTAAAACTGGAGTATAGCAGCAATGGATACTGTCTTTTCATAGAAGAGGGTGAATGTGACTATTTTCAGATACAGACTGCACTATCTAACTATAAGAACCATGATAAAACCACCTATGATGGGGTAGAGAAGGCTGGGGTAATATTTAGAAGAGGACTTTTAACAGATGAAGGATATTTATGGAGCTTAGAAAAAGAACAACAGCTACGGGAAGCACTGCTCATGAACTTAAATGAAATCATGCATATCTATCTTAACGAAGGATCTCAGCATAAATTTACAAGGGTTTTAAAGATCATCATAAAGCTAGACTCCTTTGCTGAAAATGCTGACTCTATCCTACCCATGCTTTATGAACTGAGCAATGCAGGAAAAATTGAGAAATCTTATCTGAAATCTATCATCCAGTTTTGTGAACAGTATAACCTAAATTTAAAAGATTTAGAGAACTATGAAACCCACCTGAGTGAACGAGAGATTCAGGTATTACGTCTATTATCACAGGGGATGACCCGTCGAGAGATAGCAGACCAGCTCTACTTTTCGGTCTCTAGTGTCAAGAAGCATATGGAGAGTATTTATCGGAAACTAGGGGTCAATAACAAAATCAGCGCAGTACAAAAGGCGCAAAAAATCAGAATAATATAAAGAAAGGTGTGAACATGTTATTCAAGCCATGTAGAGGTGATAGTCAGGATAGAGAGAAAGTAGCAGCCTTGGGTTAAAAGGATTGTGTGATTTCAATCATAATACAGGGGATACAGAATTAAACATATCTTGGGTTTTTGCCGAACTATATGTCGTATAAAAAAGCTTAAGTAAAAAGAGGACAACAAAGGAGAGAAAGTGATGAAGAAATTAATTTTGAGTATGGTCGCCATTGTGTTGTTAGCCAGTATATTTACTGCTTGTGGCAGTAAGGTGGAACCATTAGATACTGTGAAATGGATCAACACAACCCATGCCATACTCACTGAGGCCAATGGTGGAGATGTTGATTTGTTTGGGGGATTCCCTAAAAATGAACGCAACAGCGCTGATGTGAAGGTATTATTGGAAGAGTGGTGGGGAGTGACCGACCGTGCTTCAGCAGACGATATGATAGAGTTTCTAATGAAAGAAGGCCACAGAGCTGGCTATGCTAATGAAATGATGCTGCTTAAGGAGGACGGAGTATTTGACGTTTCTCGACAAGAGGCTCGCGAAATTTTGAAAGATTTTGAATTTGATGATGAAACAGTAGAATCTTACATTGCAGCGATGGACGCCTATGAAACCCATGGAGCAAGTGCAATAGATGCATGGGACTACACCCGTGCTCTTAGTTTGTTGTCCTGGTATTATCTTGCCGACTACTACACCGAAGAAGAAGCCTTGGATAAGGCTTTAGATATTGCAAAAGAACTTCAAACCCTTTACACTTCATGGGACGAAATGGCAGAGAGTTATTTGACAGGATATGTTTATTGGTCAGAAGAAGACCCTAACGACTCCTCAGCAGAGGCATTTAAACGCCGGAAAATATATGAAAAGCTTAAGTCCAGAAAGAATAATCCTTATGCTATTGCATGGAATACGACGTTGGAAAAAACATGGTGAAAATAGATTGAGCAGGCGTGCCGCCTGCTCAATCTATTTTAGGGAGACTCTCTCGAAAAATACTGGGTTCCCCTGCTCCCTCTCATAGCTCTTTTCTAGTGTCTGCTCCTGAAAGGGTACTCCTATTTGGTATTCTTCCCATCCGTTTTCTTTTTGTCCAAGCCAGCAAATCTGGAAGGATCGATTGACTGTATCCATGACTACAGATTTGATGGTTCCAAACCAGTCATCATAATAGTATGCGCTCATGCCTTGTGGGTACTTGGTTAAGAAAAGTTCTTTGATTTCTTCTTCCTCCAGATTTTTCTTGCCTTCCATGAATTGATCTAGGGTCTCATAACGAACTATGGAATTTTTCATTGCAAAGGGTTCGAATTTCTGAAAGGAGGGAATTGCAATGTGGTTGGTTCCCCATAAATATTTTTTCTCGCTTTTAGAAGAGATTTGTTCAAATGAAAACTCTCCGTCCATAGTCTCGATAATACAACCATTCCCCTTGGCATCTGCTAAGTAAAGATTGATATTATAAGCTATAGGCATTTCTTGTGCCATTTTTAAGGCTTCCTCCACGTCTTTGCAGTTTTCTAGCAGGCTCCTTATTACAGCCCAGAACTGAAGTCCCTTTATCTTCGGAGGACGCATGCCTTCTAGATTGCTCACAGGAAATCCACAAGAGGACATAGATACGGCAAGACCACATTCATTGATGCCTTCCGTCCTGCCAAAGAGTACAATGCTCCCTCCAATGTGGGCATATTTTCCTTCCGGCCTTGTCTCGCATAGCATAAGGTCCTCATCTTCTATACTAAATTCATAATTGCGTATCAGTCTGGTATGTCTATCCTTCATAAGACTTCCTTGTACAATCAGACCAGAGCAGTGTGGTTTAAGGTATGTCATCCAAGTGTAGGCGATGTCACTTAATGGGATATTGTATGCCTTTGCATATCCCTCCAGCTCTTCTAAAAGACCCGGACAGTAGATTTTATAAAGCTGTACAGCTTCTTCTAATTCATTTTCTGTAAAATATTTTGGTGCTGGAAGGACTACGCTTTTATCTCTTGTCTTTTTTGCCAGCTGCCTTCCGATTTCTTCATAACTGCCTTCCAATTTAAGATAAGATACACTTTGTTTTTCCATAGAATCATTCCTTTCTTTTTTGTAGGTTCATTCTATCGCACAAAACATATTTTATCCTGTCATTTTCAGCTTTTATTTGTCCTGCTTTTCAGGCCGCTTCTTTATCGGAATCCAAACTTCACTTCGGTAATTTAAATTGCTAATATCTCCTTCTTCGTAGAATTCTATATTGTATCCTGCAGCAATTTCATAGTCCACATTTTCAGGAAGCCACTCATTAAAGATTCTGGTATTTAGGGCTTGTAAAGCTTCTGGCATTGGACCTACACAACGAAACTTTGCCCAGGTTAGAGAGGGAATCTTAACTACTTCAAGGCCCTCTTGAACTAAATTTCCTTTATAGTCCCCTGCAATCAGATAGTAAAAATCCTTACAGTTTAACGCTTCATCGATACATATTCCATATTTGCCTACGTTGTACCCTGATAGAGCTGACTCTTTTGTGCAGCACCGTTTCTTTTTCCACTCCTGCCAAAAGGAAGGGATTTTATTAAAGGCTTCTTCATAGGAAAACATACGTCCTATTCCCATTACCTCAAATCCATCCATTGATTCGATGCTATATTCTATCTGCTCTCCACCTTTTACAGATATACTGATTATAAGAGGAAGAAATGGTTTGATCTTGTAGGGCTGTTCCTTAAGCTGCATGGGGGATAATCCATGAAATCGGCTAAATGCCTTAGTAAAACTTTCGGGAGTATCATACCCATAGCGGTAAGCCAGCTCAATGACCTTTTCTTCTTTTTTAATCAAATCAAGTGCCGCCAGATACAGGCGCCGGTTTCTTACGTATTCTCCTATGGTATAACCGGTCATCATCTTAAATGCCTTTTGAAAGTAAAAGGGAGAAATATGGACATGATTTGCTACTATCTCCACTGTACAGTCTGAAAACAGGTGCTTTTCTATATAATCAATCGATTCCTTTAATGCTTTTGTCCATTCCAATTCCACCACCCCTTGATAGAAGTATAGCATAACTGTTTAACCTAGTTAATCACTTATTATTGTGTGAACCAAAGGATGCAGGTATTTGTTAGTGAACTTGTTATCATAGGGGATGACCGGTGGAAAAATAGAAGAGAAACGCTATCTTTCAGTCTCTAGCGTTAAGAAGCATATGGAGAGTGTCTATGGGAAACTAGGGGTCAATAACAAAATCAACCCAGTACAAAAGGCACAAAAAATCAAAACAATATAGAATTAGCCTTTTGCCTAATAGTATTTGAAAAAAATATTCCGTATACTCTATATGTGTAGAAATATGTAAAAAAAACGTGTTATAAAGTTAAACACGTTTGATATAAAAATTTAAAATAAAGGAGGACAACAAATGAAACCTGAATTAGAATTATTATTCGCAAAAATGAGTGAAGACAAAGCTTTTGCAGAGAAACTTGCGGGAGCACAAAGTCCAGAAGCGGTACAAAGCATTGCAGCGGAGAGTGGTTTAACATTAACCATTGAACAGGTAATGGAAGCAAAGGAAATTTTAGAAAAAGCTCTTGCAAGTAAAATGGGAGAGCTGTCTGACGAAGATTTGGATGAGGTTGCAGGTGGAGCTGTCACTGGTGAGCAAGTGGCAAATGCTGTAGCAGGCGTAATTAATAACGTTGTAGATGGCGTGAATTTAATAGGTGGAGGCATAAAGAAAATATTTAGTGGTTGGTAGAATTCATAGCTTCCTATAAAGTACAAAGGAATGTGCGCCAAGTATAATATTTGGTGCCATTCCTTTATTTGTACAAGCCTATAGTAAATTAGAAGCTGGATTATAATAAGGCAGGTGTGAGCATGTTATTCAAGGCCCCAGAATTATTACATATAGAACTAACCAGTCGATGTCCATTAAGATGTTCTCAATGCTACTGTGATTTAACAAATGGGAAAGATTTCAATAGAGAACGCTTATTTATAATACTTCAGAATGCGGCGGAAATGAAAATATCGTCTATCGCCTTAAGTGGGGGAGAACCTCTTGTGTATCCTCATTTAATAGAGGCAATAGAATTTATTCATAAATCGGGCATTTACTGTACGATGGCCACCAGTGGTTATAGTTTAACAGAAGAAATGGTTAAAGCTTTGGAGAAGGCAGGTATAGATCAGATTTGGATTTCTATCAATGGATCGAATGCGACAATTCATAATCAATCAAGAGATTGTTTTCACGAGAGCTTGGAAGCCTTGGAATTATTAAAAAGCTCCTCTATGAAATATAGTATCAATTGGGTAGCACGTAAGGATAATGTAAAGGACTTCCAAAATGTAGTTACATTGGCAAAAGCACATGGCTGTCAGTGTATAAATGTGTTGTTATTAAAGCCAGACTCGCAGATGGCTCTTAATGAATTATTAGTAGGAGAGTCTTTTTTTGAGTTTGCAGACTACTTAAAATCTTATAAGGATGAAAAACTGCCAATCTATGTTGAGAATTGTTATGCTTATTTAAAAGCGTATTTAAATAAAGATAGATTTATTAGGTCTCTATTTGGTTGTGATGCTGGCAGGAAAATGATGGCAGTTAGTGTAGAGGGAGAATTCATGCCCTGCAGGCATCTTTTCAACGCAGAAAAGATGGACAGTATGAAAGATTACTGGGAGAAATCTGATTTTCTCAAAAGCTTAAGAGAAACAGATAAAAAAATTCAAGAGCCTTGCAAAGAATGTAATAACGAAAAATACTGCAGAAGTTGTAGAGCAACAGCTATCAAAGTATATAATGATTTATATTCTGGAGAAAAGAACTGTCCTATTCACTCGAACGACTAGTGACTAGGAAATCACATATTATAATGCTTGCTTTATTTTTGAAAAATTCTGCATGTAAGGGGGTAAAGCATGAAAACTAACTGGAAAGCAATCATCCTTTGCTTACTACTAGTAATCTTTCTTGTAGGATGTGTTGAACAAGATATACATAAAGCTAGAACTGCGTGGATTGAGAATCAAGAGCGTGATCTCCTTATTGCTGTAGCAGGACGTCAGAATTTTCTGAAGGAAGATACAGATTTTATGAAAGGCGTTTATATGGCATTGGATACAGTGAATAGCAATAATGGGATAAACGGGAGACTGCTAAAGATACTAGAAAAAGATGATGCAGCTTCTGTGGTACAGGGTACAATTATCGCACAGGATCTGGCAAAAAATCCGGCAGTAGTGGCTGTGATTGGGCATACAAGTACCCATATTACCTTACCAGTTTCTACGATATATGAAAATGCAGGTATGCTTTTAATGTCTCCAATCGTCTCTAATGTGCAGATTACCCAAAGGGGGCATAAATATTTATTTCAGAATATTGTCAGTGATGATGAGATAGGAAAAGAAATGGCACTATATGCCAAATCTAAGGACTATAAAAATATAATGATTTATTATGCAGACAATCCTTATGGTAGAGGGCTTGCCAATGCCTTTGAAGATGTGGCTAAGGAAAATGGAATCAAAACCATTGATAGGGTGAGCCAATTTAGCAGTGAAAATGAATTTCAAAGAGCACTCCAAAAATGGAAGGCATTGGATATGGATGCTATATTTATAGCAGATTCCATAAGAACGGGGAAAAAATTCATAATGATGTTAAAAGAGAATGATGTAAATGTACCTATTTTAGGTGGTGACGGACTGGATGCTAATTTTATTGAAGAATTGGGACCCGCAGCGGAAGGTGCCGTCATAGCTACTTTATTTAATCCAGAGGAAAACAAACCGAGGTTAAAAAAATTCATTAGGGATTTTAAAGAACTCTATGGTCATGAGCCGGATGTATGGGCTATTCAAGGCTATGAAACGATTGAACTATTGACAGATGCTATGGGGAATGCTAAAACCTTATTGCCCCAGGATATAGCAAAGGAGTTAAAAAGCATAGCCTCTTGGGAAGGCATAGCTGATGATATCTGTTTTGATGAGAATGGAAAAGTAATCGGTAAAAGTATTTACAAAAAGAAGGTACAGGACGGAAAATTCTATTATATTCAGGAATTGCAGTAGGAGGATATGAGATGAAAAAAGAAATATTTAGGAAAACATCATTAGAAAGACTATCCTCACCAGAGCAATTAGATCAGCTAATGTCTGTTACAACCCCCAAAGCTTGGTTTGCCCTAATGGCAATCGCAACTGTTTTGGTGGCATCAATATCATGGGGAGTACTAGGCAGTATACCTTCCAAAACCTATGGACAAGGGATATTAATAAGAAGTGGTGGCGTGCAGAACATTACCCATGGGAGTTCAGGAAAAATATCGGATGTGAGAGTTAAACAGGGAGATTTAATTAAACAAGGGGATATCGTAGCAAGGATGGAAAATCATAAATTAGTAGAAGAAATCCTTGCGCTAAAAAAGCAATTACAAGAAATGGAAAAGGTACAGGCAAAGCTGTCAGATTTCAGTGAAGCTGAATTCCAGTCGGAGTTATATGAATTATATGAATTATCTAGAAGAATTGAAGATGCTGAGGCAACAATGAAAATTCATGAAGCCAATTATAACAAACAAAAGGCAGCAGCCAATGTAACCAGCATTGAACTCCAAAGTTATATGAATCTATTGGAGAAAGCAAAAATTAATGTTGCTACTGCTAGAGATAATGTGGAGCGATTAGATTTATTGTATAAAGGAGGTGCAGTTTCAAAAACGGAATTAGAAAGTGCACAAAGAGCATTCGCTTTAGAAGAATTGGAATTAGTTAGTGCAGAACAACGTGTTCAAGCACTACCAGTAAAAGAAAAGGAAATAATAGAAGAGCTTAAAACACAAAAATCTCAATTGGATCAATCCATCATCAATATCAAGCTCCTAAATGAGGAATTAAAGGATCGGGAAAAGAAACTTTCTACAACAAATGCTAGCAAAATAATAGATACGAAAAAACAAATGGATACGCTGCAAAAAGAATTAGATTTTTCCTCAAATATTGTAGCCCAATCAAGTGGACGTATTTTAGAGGTAAAGGTAAATAAAGGGGATATTATACAACCAGGCATATCATTGTTTAGCTTTGTTGAAGAGGGAGGCACGATTAACAGTTTAGAGGTTGTGGTGTATGTTCCAGGAGGAGAGGGCAAAAAGATTTTTCCGGGAATGGAAGCGCAGATATCCCCAACCATTGTAAAAAAAGAAGAATTTGGATATATGCTTGGCAGAGTAATTTCTGTATCGGAATATCCTGCAACTACACAAGGCATGATGCTCACCCTAGGAAATGAAGAGCTTGTAGCGCAATTGTCAGGGAAAAATGCTCCTATTGAAGTACGGATAGAACTTATTCTTGATGCGAGTACACTCAGTGGATATAAATGGTCTACGCCTCAAGGTCCTCCAATGGAAATTGATAGTGGCACCCTTTGTTCTGCTTCCATTACCGTAAGCCGACAAAAGCCTATTAGAATGGTAATACCTAAGATTAAACAATATCTTCCATTTTACTAGAGGTTTTGGAGAGGGGAGGAAGGGATTTGAAAACACTTATAATAGAAAAGCGAAGAAAAGTGCCTACCATACTTCAAATGGAGGCAGTAGAATGTGGAGCAGCTTCTTTAGCTATGATTTTAGCCTATTATAAATTATACGTGCCCTTAGAAGAATTAAGAATTGAATGTGGTGTTTCTAGAGATGGTAGTAAGGCTGGAAATGTGTTAAGAGCAGCCCGTAAATATGGCCTAGAGGCGAAAGGCTATCGAAAGGAACCAAATGAGCTTAAAACAATGAAAGGGCCTACCATTATCCATTGGAATTTCAATCACTTTCTTGTGCTTGAGGGATTTAAGGATGGAAAAGCATATTTAAATGATCCCGGCAGTGGTCCTAGAACTGTATCAGAAGAAGAATTTGATCAAGCCTTTACTGGGGTTGTACTGACCTTTGAGGTTACACCAAATTTTAAAAAAGGTGGTTCTAAACCTAGCATTATCAAAGCGATTACTAACCGTGTGAAGGGATCAGAAGTGGCGCTTACTTATGTGATCTTAGTGGGTCTTGCTATGGTTATTCCAGGATTGTTGATACCTGTATTCTCCAAAATATTTGTAGATGATATTCTCTTGGGCGGAACAACTACATGGTTGAAGGCATTATTATGGGGAATGGGAATTACAGCAGTTTTAAGAGCCATTTTGACATGGCTTCAGGAATACTATCTTCTACGATTGGAAACAAAAATTGCTTTAAGTAGTTCGGGTCAATTTTTGTGGCATGTTTTACGACTGCCGGTTAATTTTTTTCAACAACGTTATATCGGAGATATCAGCGTTAGAATGAAAAGTAATGACACGGTAGCGGAACTATTATCCGGACAAATGGCTTCCACAGTTTTAGATTTTGTTATGATCATTTTTTATTTTATACTGATGCTTCAGTATGATATTGTACTGACGACGGTGGGGTTGATTGTTGCAATTATAAATATTTTTTATCTGAAGCTTGTCTCAAATAAAAGAGAAGATTTAAATTCAAAGCTATTGCAAGATTATGGTAAGCTCCAGGGTACTGCCATGTCGGGGCTGCAGATTATTGAAACATTAAAGGCCACTGGCTCAGAATCTGACTTTTTTTCTAAATGGGCTGGATATCAGGCAAAGACACTGAATGCAGAGCAAAAGATGGGTGTTTCTACCCAGCTATTATCAGGAATACCTTCCTTTTTAACCAGTTTAACCAATACATTGGTATTAATACTTGGGGGTTACCGCATTTTAAATGGACATATGACGGTGGGGATGTTGGTTGCATTTCAAAGCTTGATGAGCAGTTTTATGGGACCTGTAAATAATCTCGTTGGTCTTGGTGGAGAACTTCAGACTTTAAAGGGGGATATGAATCGTTTAGATGATGTGCTCAAATATCCTATAGATCCTCAAGTTGAAGAGAAGTACATTGAAAAAATTAAAAACCAAAAAGAAAAGCTTGAAGGATATGTAGAGCTTAAGAATATAACCTTTGGGTATAGTCCTTTGGATCCGCCTCTGATTGATAACTTTAGTTTAAAGCTAAAACCAGGGGAAAGGATTGCACTTGTAGGAGGGTCAGGCAGTGGAAAGTCAACGGTGGCAAAATTAGTTGCAGGACTATATAGCCCTTGGTCTGGTGAAATCTTGTTTGACGATATAAATCGAAAAGATATTCCAAAAGCAGTTATAAATAACTCTCTGTCTGTAGTGGATCAAGATATCACTATGTTTCAAGGAACTATAAAAGATAATATTGCACTGTGGAGTACAACCATTTCTGAATTAGATATTGTAAGAGCTGCAAAAGATGCAGCGATCCATAATGATATTACTGCAAGAGGTGGTGGATATCAGTACACACTGGATGAAGGAGGCAGCAATTTTAGCGGAGGACAACGCCAACGGTTAGAAATTGCACGTGCCTTGACTGGAAACCCCTCTATACTGATATTAGATGAAGCCACCAGCGCTTTGGATCCAATGACAGAAAAAATTGTTGATGAAAGTATTCGTCGAAGAGGCTGTACTTGTATCATTGTTGCGCATCGCTTGAGTACGATTAGAGATTGTGACGAAATTATTCTGTTAGAGCAAGGGAAAATTGTTGAACGTGGGACCCATGAGTCTTTAATAGCTTCAGATGGATATTATAGAAAGCTTATTCGTACGATATAGCAAAAACAAAAGGGGTGGAACTATGGAAAGTTTTTTGGATTGGTTAAAGGAAAAAGGAACATTTATTTCCATGGAAGGGAACAAACCCTTATTAATGACTGAGGAACATAAAATCTATATCTTAATAGATGGTAAGATAGACATTTTTGCTGTAAAGGTAAAAAATAATGAAGCTGTTGGGGCGAGAAACTTTTTATTTGAAGTATATAGGGAGCAAGCAATATTTCCAATACTATCACAACACGAAGAGCAATTTGGATTTTTGCTATCAGGGAAAATTGGTACAACCTTGGCAGTTATAGACAAAAAGGATTTTATGCTCTATGTAAAGAAAGAAGAAAATATATCTTTCTTTGTAAATATGATGAATCAATGGGTATTGAATCTAGCAAAATCAATGACAATAGAAATCCCGCCACGGATTTTTAACACAATACCCCGAGGTATTGAGACTTCGGTGAAAAGTGGAGAAATATTGCGTACAAAAGAAGAACTTCTATGGATTCATTATGAAAAAGGAAAGGCTTTGGTGAATGAGAAACACCAGATTTGCGAGGAAACTTTTTTCCCATTGACAGAATTTACATGGATAAACGTGCTAGAGGATAGCGTAGTCTCTGGTCTTTCCACTGAGGATCTGTTTCAAAAACAATTGATATTTTCAGCACTTAATATATTTCATAGGAAGGCTATAGATGTCATCAATAATCTTTTAGAGCTAAAGAGACAACAACAAAAACAGCAGTTTAAAGAAAAATTACAAAATGATCAGTGGGTTACACAAAAATCCATACTGCAACTGGCAGCAGTAACAGAAACCTATGATGAAGGTCGATTATTAGGAGAAAAGACTGACGTTGATCCATTACTTACTGTCTGCACAATGGTTGGAAATGCAATGAAGATAAAAATCGATGAATCAGTTGGTACCGAAAAGTTAAAAGCTTCTAAGGATCCTTTAAAAGAAATAGCAAATACTTCAAATATTCATATTAGAAAAGTGGTATTAAATGGAAAGTGGTATAAAAATGATAACGGCCCCATGGTTGCCTATATGGAAGCGGATCATCGACCAGTAGCATTAATTCCAGTAAAACCGCAACAATATGAGCTCTACGATCCTGAGAAGAAAACAACAACCATTGTAAATGATCAGCTTGCCGATGAGATAAATTCTTTTGCCTACAGTTTCTATAGACCTTTTCCTAATAAAATTCTTAAGGTAAAGGATCTATTGAAATTTGGATTAGAAAGCAGCTGG